>JAPKMO010000079.1 GCA_026645945.1 Anaerolineae bacterium | reverse complement strand
CGACCAGCGTCTGCGTTCGATTGTCAACGGCGCGCCGATTTTGCTGTGGTCGGTTGACCGGAACGGCATCCTGACGCTGCTGGAAGGCAAGGGCCTGGAGACGCTGGGATTGGACGCCGCGCAGGGGCTTGGCAAACCGGCGGTCGAACTGTTCCGCAACATACCGCAGGTTGTGGAGGAAATGCAGCGCGCCCTTAAGGGCGACGAGTTTGGTTCGGTCGTGGTCGTCAAGGCTTTCACCTTCGACACCCGCTATGTGCCGCTGCGCGGGGTGGATGGGGCGATCACCGGTATGATCGGCGTGGCGACCGACATCACCGAGCGCGTGATGGCCGAGACGGCGCTCAACATCGCCTACGAAGACCTGAACCGCCAGAATCTACAGCTTGAACGGGTGCAAGAATTGTTCCGCTCCACGCTCGATCAGGTGTCGGACGCGGCGCGGCGCGGCGCAGCCCAGCAGGAGCTAACCGATTATCTGGAATTCGTGCAGTCAGAATTCGACCGGCTGGATTAAACCATGCCGCGCCTGTTCATCGCGTCGGGCATCTTTCACCCAGAGTCTGGCGGCCCGGCCACCTACCTGTACGAACTGCTGCCGGAACTTCAACAGCTTGGCTGGGACGTGCGCGCCTTGAGCTATGGCGATACGCCGGCAGGCGGCTACCCGTATCCGCTGGCGCGCATCCCCCGGCGGGCGCTGCCGGTGCGGCTGGCGGCCTATGCGCTGGCGGCGCGCCCCCGGCTGGCCTGGGCCGATCTGGTTTATATTCACTCGCTCGATCTGCCGCTGTTCGGCAGCCGCCGCGCGCCCCGCGTGGTGAAAATTGTCGGCGACCCCGGCTGGGAACGCGCCATCCGTAAGGGCTGGATTCCGCCCACCGAAGACATTGATATTTTCCAGACGCGGCGTTACAGCCCGACCGTGACCGTCCAGCAGGATAACCGCGCCCAGCAGGTGCGGAGCATGGACGGCGTGATCGTGCCGAGCGCCTACCTCAAAAATATGGTGACGGGCTGGGGGGTGGACGAGGCGAAAATCCGCGTCATTTATAATGCTCTGCCGCCGAAAGCAGCGGACAGCGAAACCCCGCCCACGCAGGCCGAAGCGCGGGCGCGCCTGGGGCTGGACGACGGCCCCCTGCTGCTGACCGCCGCCCGGCTGACGCCCTGGAAAGGCGTGGATCATCTGATAACGGCGCTGTGCCGCGTGCCGGACGTGCGCCTGCTGGTGGCCGGCGACGGCGACCAACTGGAGGCGCTGCGGGCGCAGGCACAGGCGGCGGGTTTGTCCGACCGCGTGGTGTTTTTAGGCAAAGTTCCCCGCGAGCAAATGGCGCTGTATATGAAGGCCGCCGATTATCTGGCGCTGTATTCCGGCTACGAAGGGCTTTCCCATACGCTGCTGGAAAGCCTGCGCGCCGGCACGCCGGTGATCGCCAGCGACAAGGGCGGCAACCCGGAGGTCGTGCGGCACGGCGTTAACGGCCTGCTGGTTCCGTATGTCAATGTCGAGGCGCTGGCGGCGGCGCTGGCCGAAGCCTTCCGCCCCGGACGCCGCGCCGAACTGGCCGCGCAAACGGGCATTGGCATGGAACGTTTCGACTTCCGCGCGATGGTGCGGCAGACGGACGCTGCCCTGCGCGCCTACCTGAGATGAAAAAGCACAACACAGAGGCGCAAAAATTTTCTCTGAACCTCTGCGCCTTTGAGTCTCTGCATTAATGGGTAAATGGAAAAGAATGAGCCTGATAGACAGACAGTGGGCTTAAGCCCACTGTCTAGCCCACTGTCTAGCCCACTGTCTAGCCCACTGGCAGCGGGCTGAAGCCAGATGTCCACTCAGGACAGGCACAGTCTAATGGGTTTATCTATAAGTCTTGTCGCCGTTTACACCGAACGCGCCAGATAGCGCCCCTGGCCGGGCCGCCCGTAAAACTGGCCGTCCTGTACCAGCACCGCGCCGCGCTGGATGGTCACGACCGGCCAGCCGCGCAGGTCGAGGCCGTTGTAAGGCGTCCAGTCCACGTTTTCGTGCAGCCAGTCCGTCGAGAGCCGCACGGGTTTTTCCGGGTCAAAAATGACCAGATCGGCATCGAAACCAACGGCGATCTGCCCTTTGCGCGCCAGGTGGTGCAGCCGCGCCGGGGTCGTACAGCAGATGTCTACCCAGCGTTCCGGGCTGAAATGACCGGCGCGCACGCCGAAGGTGTACAGCAGGGCGAAACGCGCTTCAATCGAAGGCACGCCGCCGGGGATGCGGCTGAAGTCGTCCAGGCCGCGCGCCTTCTGCGCCCTGGTGAACGGGCAGTGATCGGTCGTCACCAGTTGCAGGTGGTTGTTCGCCAGCGCCTGCCACAAAACCTGTTGGTCGGCCTCGGTACGCAGCGGCGGCGCGCACACCGGCAGCGCACCCTGGATGCCGGGTGTCTCGTAGGCGGCTTCGGTCAGCAGCAAATACTGCGGACAGGTTTCGCCGTACACTGGCAGGCCGCGCGCCCGCGCCGCCGCCACCCGTTCGACCACTTGCCGGCAGCCGATGTGGAAAATATGCACCGGCAGCCCCACCCATTCTGCCAGGGTTATCACACGCTCGGCGGCTTCGCCTTCCAGCGGGGCGGGGCGGCAGCGCGGAAACCAGCGCGCTTCGGTTTGCCCGGCTTCGCGGCGGCGGTTTACCAGCGTGGTGATGGCGTCCCAGTTTTCGGCATGGACGACCGGCAGGCCGCCCACGTCGCGGATGGCTTCCAGGGCTTGCAGCAGTTCGCCGTCCTTCAAGCAGTAGCCGTAAGCCATGTACAGTTTGTAGGTGGTGATGCCGGCGGCCTTCTGCACCGCCGGCAGGAGGCCGAGCTGCGGAATCTGCGCCGGCCCAAGCGCCATATGCAGGGCATAATCAATGACTGTCTGCGGGTCGGCCTCGGCGCGGCGCTGTTCGTAGGCCTGCATCAGCGATTCGTCCGCTTCGGGATGTACGAAATCTATGATCGTGGTCGTGCCGCCGAAGGCCGCCGCCCGCGTGCCGGTGAACCAGTCGTCCGACGAAACCAGGCCGCCGCCCAGATTGAGCGATAGATGCACGTGAACGTCCACCGCGCCGGGCGTGACCAGCTTGCCTGCCGCGTCTATCACCCGCGCGCCGGACAGCCCTTCACCGACAGCGGCGATCCGTTCGCCGCGAATGCCGATGTCGGCCTGATAGGTCGCTTCGACGGTGATGATCGTGCCGTTCTGGATGACGAGATCGTAAGTCATAATTTTAAGTTCCGAGTAATGAGTTCTGAGTACCGAGTGGGGGACGGTCTCAGACCCTCCCCTACAATGCACACCTCTTTTGGGGTGTAGGGGCGGGTTTGAAACCCGCCTGCAAGCTTTCCATATGGTCTGTGAGTGCCGAGCAAGGCCTTGCGCCCCGTAAAATTTTGTTTGATTATACCGCGCGGCGGCCATCTTCTCGCCACTCGAACGGCAGCAGCGCCAGTGGTTGGCCGCCGCCGATGAGCGCGAACGTTTTCAGCAAGTCGTCCAGTATGGCGGCGGGACTGGCTGCCACCTGCGGCGGCAGCGGTTCGGTTTTGCCGCGCACCAGGCACACCGGCGCGTCGTCCGGCAGGTTCGCCAGGGCGCGGGCTTTGGCGATGGCCGCGTGAATGTCGCCCAGCTCATCCACCAACCCGCGCTCCAACGCCTGCGCGCCCGTCCACACACGCCCGCCGCCGACGGCATCCACCGCTTCCGGCGTCAAACGGCGTCCGGCGGCGACCGACGCCACAAACCGGCTGTAGTGGTGGCGAACGCCCCGCAGGATGCGCTGGCGCTGGGCTTCGGTGTAGGGCGTAAAGTCGCTGAAGATGGCCGCGTTGGCCCCGCGCGCGAACTCGTAGCGGTGGATATGCAGCCGCTCCCACAAGTCGTTGGTGACGGCTTTGGCGCTGATGACGCCGATAGAGCCGGTGAGGGTGGCCGGTTGGGCGAAAATCCACCGGGCGGGAGCGGCGATCATATAACCGCCGGAAGCGGCCACGCCGTTCATGCAGGCCACCAGCGGGCGATCTGCCGCCAGTTCGGCCAGGGCGGCGGTCATGGCCTCGGCGGCGATGGCTGCGCCGCCGCCGCTGTCTATCAGCAGCACCACAGCGGCGGCGTTTTTGTTTTTCATCAGGGCGCGCACCTGCCGCACCACCGTGATGTCCCCGGCGCGCTCCCCGCCAATGAACGGAATCGGCACGTCTGCCGGTAGGCTGCTGCTTTCGCCGGGGATCATCAGGCCGCCGACGCGCAAAATCGCCACGCAGCGGTCGGCGCGCGGGCGGGCTTTGCGGTACAGCGCCTTCTGCGCTTGATCGCCGGTCAGGATGTGCGGGCTGTCGAGCCGTTTCCGCAGCCCTTCCTCGCTCAATACGGCGTCCACGTAACCGGCGGCCAGGGCTTCATCGTCCAGGTAAGGCGCGCCGTCAATCATGGCGCGGGCGGCCTCTGGCGTTAAACCGCGCCCTTCCGCGATGCCCTGCACGAAGATGTCGTACTGCGAATCCAGCAGCCATTCAAGCTGTTCGCGGCCTTCCGGCGAGGGGGCGGCGCGGGTGAAGCGGTCGAATGCGCTCTTGTAAGGCGAAATCGCCACACTGTCCAGGCCGATACCTACCACGTCCAGCGCGTCTTTTAAAAACACCGCCTCGGCGCGCAGCCCGGTCGTCACCAGTTCGCCGCCCGGCTGAAGGATAATCTCGTCGGCGGCGCTGGCAACGTAATACAGCCGGTTATCGTATAACTGAGCATAGCAGATGACCCGCTTGCCGCGCTCGCGCAGCCGCCGGATGCTGCCGCGCAGGGTTTGCAGGTCGGCCAGGGACATATTTAACCCGCGCAGGTGCAGGATAACGGCTTTCGGGCGCGGGTCATCGCCGATGCGCTGGAACAGCCGTTCCACCTCCAGCAGGCTGAAGGGCGGCGCGCCCAGCAGCCGCCGCTGAATCCAGCCGCGCGGCTCCGGCAGGACGGGCATTTCTGCCGGTAAGATAAGCAGGATATAGTCAATTTTGCGGAACGCGCGCCGGCGGTTATCCAGCGCCAGCCACAAGCGGCGGAACACGCGCGCCGGGTTGAGCGCCGTAAGGATTTTCCGAACAGTTTGACGCATTGTATCACCCTATAGGCTTGATCTATCAAAGTCGTAATATAATAGCGTGAGCCGCAGCAGGCGAAAACATCTCGCGCCAGCGAACAGCCTTGCTCAAAGGGAGACAGAGGGCTTAAGAACCTTATCCATAAACCGATTGATCTGATAGCGGAACAGTGGGCTTAAGCCCACAGTCTGGTGGGTTTACGGATAAACTCTAAGCTCTCTGCTCTGTCTGTCAGTGTTCTGAATTTGCCGCCAGGTATGGATGGATTCTCGGCTGTCGTGACGATGCGGTGTTATGGAGAGCCGTAATTGTTACCTTTAATGTCCGATTCCTGGCCGGTGCGCACAGCCTGTACAGCCTGGCGCCGGCTGACCGAACCGCCGCCCGCGCTCGAAAACCCCGACGAGCGGCGGCAGGCGCGGTTTCTGGCCGCTCTGCTGGTACTGATTGGCCCTCTGGCGCTTTTCATCGCCATCCTGCCGAATCTGGCCGCCAGTTCGACCCCGCCCGGACAGCACCCGCACCTGATCGTGACCATTTTCGGTCTGCTGGCGGCGGTGGTCGCTTATGTCCTCAGCCGGACGCGCCACTACCACGCGGCGGCGCTGCTGGTCGTTTTTACCGCCTCGGCGGCTGTGCTGGCTGCGATGCTGACCGACCCCAACCCAGAGTATATCGAAGCGGCGGTTTATCCGGTCGTGCCGGTGATGCTGAGCAGCATCCTGCTTTCCCTGCCGCTGACGGCGTTGGTGGCCGTTTTGCAGGCCGCCGGCCTGATGCTCGTGCCGCTTTTTTATCAAACACCCGGCGCGGCGGATAACATCCTGCCCTCTGTTGGTTTTTATGTTGTTATGTCGGCGCTGGTGCTGGTGACTACCCATTATCGCAATCTGCTGGAACGCGACCGGCGCGAACAGTCGGAGCGGCGCGTGCAGGAACGCACTGCCGAGCTGTCCGAAGTGAACGCGCGCCTGCGCCAGCAGATGGCCGAACGCGAACAAACCGATGCCGCGCTGATCGAAGAACGCAACCTGCTGCACGCGCTGATCGAAAATATCCCCGATCTGGTGTTCGTGCTGGATACCGACTGCCGCTACATCCTGGACAACGCAGCCCACCGCCAGCACATCGGCGCTGCCGACCTGGCGGATGTGATCGGTAAGGGTGGCAGCGACTTCTTCCCGCCGGAGGAAGCGGCGCAGTTTTATGCCGAGGAGCGCGCCATCATCGAATCCGGCCAGCCGATGTTGAATATTGAAGCGCGTTATACCGATCTGAAAGGCGGGAAACACTTCGGGCTGACCAGTAAAATCCCCTTCCGCGACAGCCAGGGTAAAATCATCGGCCTGGTGGGGGTCGTGCGGGACATCACCGAACTTAAAATGGCGGAAGACCTGCTGCGCGAGGCTTTCGCCGAAGCCGAGCGCCGGGTGCGCGAGCAAACGTTGGAACTATCGCAGGCATATACCCGGCTGTGGTATCAGGCCAACCTGCTGGAGAATGTCTCGGACGCCATCATCGCTATGGATATGAATTTTGTTATCCAGAGCTGGAACCGCGCGGCGGAGCTGATTTACGGCTGGCTGGCGGACGAAGCCATCGGCAGACCGTTCGAGGAAGTGGTCGAAGCCCGCACCAGTGCAGCGGAACGGGAAACCTGGCGGCGCGCCCTGCGGGAACAGGGGGAGTGGCGCGGCGAGGTCGAACATTACCGCCGCGATGGCCGTTCAGTGCGTGTGCTGGCGTCCACCTCGTTTATCCGCACCCACGACGGCTACCCGACCGGGTATATCACCGTCAACCGGAACATCACGGACTACAAAGAAGCGCAGCTTGCCGAGCGCCAGCAGCGGCTGCTGGCCGAAGCCCTGCGCGATACGGCGGTAGTCATCAACAGCACGCTGGATGTCCAGGAAGTGCTGGGCCGGATTTTCACCCACATCGGGCGCATCGTGCCGTGCGATTCTGCCAGCGTATCGCTGATCGAAGATGGCCGGGCGCGCGTGGTTTCGTTCTGGGAACAGGAGGCCGGAAAACTGGCTGAGCATATCCGTTCGGTCGGGCTGGTGATTGCCGAAACGCCTTCGCTGGCGCGGATGGTTGAAACCGGACAGCCGGTCATCATCAACGATACAAACACCGACCCGCTGTGGGTGAAACTGCCTAACACGGGCTGGCTGGGGTCGTATATCGGCGCGCCGATCCGCGTGGACGGGCAGGTGATCGGCTTTTTGAACGTTAACAGCTACCGTTCCTATACATTCACGCGCGATCATGCGGAAAGAATGATGGCTTTTGCCGAGCAGGTCGCTACCGCCATCCGCAACGCCCGGCTGTACGAGGCCGCCCGCCATTATGCCGACGAACTGGCGCAGCGGGTGGCCGAACGTACTGCCGAACTGGAGCGCGAGCGCGCGCAGCTTCAGATCATTCTGGACTCGATGGAAGAAGGCGTCATCAGCAGCAGCCTGGACGAAACGCAGACCGTTCGCCCCATGTACATCAACCGCGCGCTGACCCGGCTGCTGGGTTACGAACTCCAGGACTGGTACGAGCGGCTGATTATAGATTTTGTGATCGTCCAGGACGACGGCGAAAACCTGTACCAGCAGGCTTTCATGGCGCTGGTGGAAAAAGGATGGTGGGAAAGCGAGGTTAAAATCCGGCGGAAGGATGGCTCGGATTTGGATGCCAACATCTATACCGTGCGCGTCAACAATGCCGAGGGCCTGTTCGTCGGCGTGGTCACGTTCGTTCGAGACATCAGCCGGGAAAAGGCGCTGCACGAGCAGCAGTCACGTTTTGTCGCCAATGCCTCTCACGAGCTGCGGACGCCGATCACCAATCTGATGACGCGCCTGTGGCTGCTGCGGAGGCAGCCCGAACGGCTGGACGAACACCTGGTCGTGCTGGATGAAGTCGCCAACCGGATGCGGCGGCTGGTCGAAGACCTGTTGGACATCTCGCGGTTCGAGCGCGGCGTCATCCCCCTGGAACGCGAGATAATGGATGTGCGGCAGACGGCGCTGGACGTGCTGCGGCTGCAACAGCCGGAAGCCGAGCGTAAGGCCGTGCGGCTGGTCGGCGAGCTGCCGGAATCGCCGCTGTTTATCCAGGGCGACCCGCAGCGGATTTACCAGGTCATCACCAATTTGGTGACCAACGCCATCAATTACACCCCGGAGGGCGGGACGGTTTCGGTAAAAGCGGCTGTCGAAAACGATTCCGCATCCGGCGGCAGGAATGTTATCATACAGGTGCAGGATACCGGCGTCGGCATCGCCCCGGAACACCTGGTTAACCTGTTCCGTCCCTTTTACCGGGCCGGGGAGCAGGGCAAAGGCGCGGGATTGGGGCTGACGATTGCTAAAGAGATCGTCGAAATGCACGGCGGACAGATTTCGGTCGAAAGCGAGGTCGGAAAAGGCACAAGTTTCCGCGTGCGGCTGGCGCTGGAGAATACACATCTGGTTAACGGATAAAACGTAATGGATAAACGGAAAAGAATGAGCCTGATAGACAGACAGTGGGCTTCAGCCCACTGTCTAGCCCACTGTCTAGCCCACTGTCTAGCCCACTGTCTAGCCTACTGGCTAGCCCACTGGCTAGCCCACTGGCAGCGGGCTGAAGCCCGCTGTCCACGCAGGATCAGGCACGGTCTAAATGTTTTATCCATAAGCTAAAATAAACATGCGCGCAGTTGGAATTGTGAACTTTGTGATGAATTCGTAAACGCCGGAGGAAAGTTATGGCCGAAAACGAACAGAACGACGAGCGCACCGAAATCGTCAATCCCATCGCCAGCGCCCTGAGCCGGGTTCTGGAACGTAAAGCCGCCCGCCCGCACGATCTGTACCGGCTGGCGGTGATTGTCGAGGGCATCCTGGCCTCGCTGGACGACCCGGACGCGCTGCAAACCATTCGCGGCGAGCTGCGCGCCCTGGTCAACGATCTGTCGCAGGGAATGTATCTCGATCAACCTAAGTAGGGCGCACATGCCGGTTATTGACGAAACCAAACAGGCCGAAGTTGACCCGCTGGAACATACGCCTCTGCATACGCTGCTGGTAGCGACCAACCGCCTTCAATCGCTGCCGACCGCGCTGGTCGTGCTGGCGCTGCTGTTTAACGGCGCGCTGGTGGCGCTGGTCGCTGCCGCCTACACACCGGACGCTGCGGCGCTGACGCTGATCGGGTACGCGGCGGCAGCCGCCGCGAACTGGCTGCTGCTGGCGCGGCTGCCGCGCACGGGCCGCAGCTACGGCCCGGATAAACCCTCGGCGCTGGCGCTGTCGGCGCTGTTCGCCCTGCTGTTATGCGCGTTGGTGCTGCTGCGCGCGCCCTGGTGGCTGGGGTGGGGTCTGCTGGCCGCTGCCACTGCCATCGTGTTTTATTCGACCTGGATAGAACCGTTCCGCCTGGGCGTGACCCACCAAACTTATACCACCGCTAAATGGCAGAACGGCGCGCCGCCCCTGCGCCTGCTGCAAGTGGGTGATATTCATGTGGAGCGCGTCACCCCGCGCGAGCGCCACCTTAACCGCCTGATCGCGGAGCTTCAGCCGGACATCATCGTTTTTACCGGCGATTTTGTGAACCTGTCCAACACCCACGACCCCGAAGCCGAAAAAGCCATCCGGGAGATCATCGGCCAGTGGCGCGCGCCGCTGGGGGTGTACTGTGTTTCCGGCACGCCGCTGGTCGAGCCGCTGGAGCGCGTCAAGGATTTCGTGCGCGGCCTGGATAACCTGAAGCTGCTGCCCAACCAGTGGATGACGATTAACACGCCGGGCGGGCCGCTGAACATCCTCGGCCTGGTGGTGACGCATGACATGGACAAAGACCGCGCGCTGCTCCGTAAGATGATGCTGACCGCGCCCAAAGACGGCCTGCACCTGCTGTTGATGCACCCGCCGGACATCGCGCCGGAGGCCAATGAAGCCGGGATTGACCTGTACCTGTGCGGCCACACACACGGCGGGCAGATTCGCCTGCCGCTGATCGGGCCGATTTTTTCCAGCAGCCACCTGGGCAACCGCTTTATCATGGGGCGCTACGAACTGGGCAGGACGACGCTCTATACGGCGCGCGGCGTGGGGCTGGAAGGGCTGGGCGCGCCGCGCGCGCGCTTCCTCTGCCCGCCGGAAATCGTGCTGTGGGAGATCGAGGGGCGATGAGCGAGGTGGGTAAAATAGTTGCCAACCCCGGCAGCACGCTTGGCGAAGCACTGGGGGCGCTCATCGAGAGGGAAGTTAATCTTCTCGTCCGCCCTGTTGCCGAAGATAACGGCTGTGTGTACGTGACGGCCGGCCGGCCTAATCCCCGAACCGGTCAGCCCACCAAGCTGCTTTTGCAGGATGCAGCAGGCAACCAGTTTAACGTTGATGCTGTGATCGCCAACCAGCGAATGCAGCCGCTCGTCCTGATTGAGTCCAAATATATACGCTACAAAAAACATAACCGCGACAAGGGCAGTTGGATTTGTACTGCCCATTACAGCTTGCGGCGGACATTTCCAACGATTCGCAAGTCAATAGCGGTTCTTGCCGGCAGTTGGAGCAGTAGTTCCAAAGCCATGTTAAACAGTTTCGACGTGACCCTGTTTGAAGTCGGATTCTCCGAGATCATTCGTATTTTGGCGGATTACGGCATTGATTTTGCCTGGCAAGAGAAAGAGCGCGACCGGGCGATGCGAGCCTGGTTAAACTGGACTGAATTAAGCGATTATCAGTACGACGAGATTGCCCGAAGACTATGCTCAACGATTGAGTCTGCGCTTCGTGAATCGCTAAATGCCACGCTCAGCCCCGATATCTCGCGCGATGTGCAAACAATCGAAGTCACTATCGAAACCAACTTTGGCGAGACGCATACATATATTTTCGAGACGGTCGAGGAGGCCATTGATTTTCTCGAAAACCTTGACGCAGATCACATCATCAATGACGACTCCGGCCCTTCCCTCTGGCCGTCAAGCTGATGTGCGTGGTTTACTTGCGCAGCGTAAGAATACATTCCTGTAACGGGACTTTGTGCCGCTGCGGATTGTTCTTCCACTTGTCGCCGCGCTTGCGAAGTTCTTCCACCTTGTAGTCCGTAAAACCGACCGTTTTCGCCATTTCGCCCAGATAAATATGGGTAGGAATATAAACGCCATACGGTGCGGAGTCACCCAAAATCATCACAAAAGAAGCGCCCGGTCTTAAAACGCGGTAGGTTTCTTGCAGTACCCGCAGCATATCATTGAAGTAACCGGCTGCCAGAATGTCATAGCTCTTTTTTCCGCCCTTTTGCAAACGCAGCTTTGACAAAGCCTGGATTTTGGGCTGGAGTTCCGCGGCGACCGATGGCGCGCCGTTCACCAGATTTTCGCTCAACAGATTCGCTGCATCATAATCAGAACGATTGATTTGTGTGGTTGCCGACATCATCAGCCGGTCTCGGACTTGATGCGTGATGTCCCTCCAGGTTTTAGCCTGCCCCCAAAAATACATTTCCAGGCGGGTGCGGTCAGCATAATCATAATTATTGAGGTAGGGGGGGGAGGTAAAGGCCAGATTTACCGACTGCGGCTCAATTGCTTCCTGTCGCTCACGGGCATCGCCATTGATGAGTACGGCGCGACCGGCATGAGCAGTCGAGACGCGCACCGATTGGAGATCAGCGAGCATACGGAATAACCGATCGCGTAAAAGGCTCGTTATATCGGCGTGGTTCGGGGATGCTTTTTTGGCCTTCTGTGGCGCGATATACGGCCAGCCGGTAGCAACGTCGGCGGCGGCGCGCAGCAGGTAGGTGAGACCAACTTTGGCAAAATCTCGAAACGGGGTAGGGGGCAGCTGCTCGATAGCGGTGCGACAAACGTGCAGACGCAGCAGTTTTTCGCCGCTGTAACACTTGTGAATCAGTTCCGGGTAGCTGGCTTCCATTGAAGAGTCACCTGCCTGCTGCCGGATGGCGTCCCGGATTGTTTTCACCAGTTGTTCAATATCCGAACGCAGTTGAGCAAGGTCAAAGTCCCAGAACACTTTGGTGCGCGCAATGAAATGAACAAAGGGATGCGCTTCCACGCCAAACGAATCAATTCCGCGCTGGCTGGCGACAACATTGGTTGTTCCTGTACCGGCGAAGGGATCGTAAACCCGCATATCAGGGGTTATGTGATAGAAGTTGAGCGCCTGCTCGACGGCCTTGTACGAAAATCCAGCCGGATAAACGAACCAGGAATGAATAGGAGCGTTTAAACTATCCTGAAAAGTTCCCAGGTTTGCCCGGCCTAAATCATCTGGTCTATCGTCCAGCTCGTCCCAATCATCAAATAAACGCGGCTGAAAAGGCAGCGACATGAAAACTGCTCCTGATCGATGTTTAGGATTCATGATAGCACACTTGCGCCGTTGCCCGCCGGAAATCGTGCTGTGGGAGATCGAGGGGCGATGAGCGAGGTGGGGCGATATACCCCACTGTCGCAGGCTCAGGTCACGGCGGGACTCAGCCGGGCAGCGCGCCACAGACGGGTTGACGGATTGAAGAACAGATAATAAATCGCCAGCAGACCGCTTAGAACGATAACGACGATGTAGATGGTTAAACTCCACCGGCGATCCGGCGCGATGGTCGGCAGCCGCTGAAGGAACGGCACGATCAGGACGACATCATACGCCAGGAAACCCGCCAGCTGCCCCGCCGCGTTATACCAGCCGGGGCGTAACAGCCCGTAAACAAAATAAGCCGCCGCGCCCAGGAACATCCACCCGTAGATGATTCCGCCTTCGGTGGTCACGTTCCAGGGCAGCACGTTGGGGGCTTTTAAGACCATCTGCCCGCCCACGATGAGCAGCGCGATCACGAAAAACAGGAATGCCCCGCGCACGAGTTTTGGCGTGGGGCGCGAGTCGCGGACGGGGAGGCGGCGGCTCCACAGGAAAAGCCCCAGGCCGAA
This sequence comes from Anaerolineae bacterium, assembly GCA_026645945.1. Classification (GTDB taxonomy): domain Bacteria; phylum Chloroflexota; class Anaerolineae; order Aggregatilineales; family Phototrophicaceae; genus CFX2. The sequence goes on along the minus strand of JAPKMO010000079.1, from coordinate 8,291 downwards.
CAGCGCCCCCAGGACACAGACGATGCCGAAATTGGCGGCTGCGGCGCTGCGTGTGCGGGCCGCCATCTGAAAGAGCAAAACGGACATTGGCGCGAGGATAATGAGATAATCCAGCCCGATTCCGGCCAGCGCAGCATATTCTTTAGCGGCAATACACCATAGGGTAGACGCGGCGGCGGCGGCAAAAATGGAAGCGATGAAGATAAAAGCCATCTGGTTGGTATACGACAGCGGCCATAGACGAACGGCCAAAGGTGCCTGAACAAAAAAAGCCGCCGCAAAAAAGGCCTGGACGGCGCAGACGGCCAGCATAAAAACTCGAAAATAACGGATCATCTCATCCCCCCGATACCTTTTGTGACCTATTTCACACATCAGTAACAATAAAACAAACACTGGAATCAGTATAAGAAGGAATCGAATAATTGTCACTACCGACAAGAAAAAGTGATAAGGTGTTCTGTTCGTTTGTTGGTATGGCCGGTTTTACGGCTGCCGCACGCCCTCTATAATCATCTGGGTCAAGGTGTTAATCAGGCGTTCGGGGTGCGACCAGGCGTCCTGGCTGACCGGATCGCCCATGATGAGCAGCATTTGAAGCCCCAGCATCATGCTGATTAACAGGCGTGTCACCAGCGGCCCATCCACATCCCGGAGCTGGCCGCGTTCGATGCGGCGCTGAATATGCCCTTCAATCATCGCCAGGGCCGGCTGGATGAAATCCCGGCTGTAGCGTTCGCGCAGTTCCGGGTGATGGACAAGCTCCGGCACGATGCCTGCCAGCAGGTTCTGGTATGGGCTGGTGTGTCCCAGGCGGTAGGCCAGGTAAGTCCTAAAAAACGTACCCAGGTCTTGATCGAGCGCCTCGTCCAGCATGGCCTGCTGCCGGTCTAACTGCGCCAGTTCACCGACGAGGCCCATCAGCAGGTCATCCTTACTGGCGAAGTAGTTATAAAGCGTGCCTTCGGCCACGTCGGCAGCGGCGGCGATGTCGCGGGTGGTCGCCCGGTGATAGCCTTTTTCGGCAAAAACCCGCGCCGCCCCCTCCAGAATTTGCCGCCTGCGTTCCGCTGCCCGCCGTTCCCTGCGCGTGCCTATCTGTGCCATACCCACCGCCTTTCGAAAGCCGATTCTGCTGTGACTGCCCCCCAATAATTAGGGGGTGCTGTTGACTAAAATGAGTGTGCGCTCAATAATTAATGTAAGCACTCATTTTTGAGTGTTTGCTCATTATTATACCACGCAGCATCACAAACGGGGAGGAAATGATGTTTCGTCTGCTCGGAAACCTAGCCGCGCGCCACCGTACTGTCGTTATCGTCGGCTGGATGCTTGCAGCCGCCCTACTGATCGTTACCGCCCCGCCGCTGGATGAAGTCTCCAGCACCGACCAGCGCGATTTTCTGCCGGCAGACGCACCTTTTGCCACCGCGCAGGAAGTCTTTGAGCGCACCTTCCCGGCGGAATTCGCCGCCAGCGGCACCGTGATTTTAATTGATGCCGGCGAAGATGGCGACGTTCACGCCCCGGACATCTGGGCGTACATGGCGAAGCTAGAAGCCTACCTCAACAGCGATGACGCGCCGGAGAACATCAGCGGCGTGGCCGCCCCCACCACCGACGCGCTGCTGGCCGACGCGCTGATCTCGCCGGACAAACGCATCGCCCTCGTCAGCGCCGCCATGACCACGCCCACCGATGCCCTCCAGACCACCAGGGCTGTACAGCGCATTGACGAATGGCTGGAGGCCAACCCACCGCAGGGCTTTGCCGTTTACCAGACCGGCGAGGCCGGGTTGAACGCCCAAGCGGAGGAGTCTACGTTTACCACCATTGACCGCACGCTGTTTATCACCTTCGCCCTGGTGATCGTCGCCCTGCTGCTGATCTACCGCTCGCCGGTCAGCCCGCTGATTCCGCTGTTCAGCGTCACCGTTGCCTTTATCGCCACCATTGGGTTGATCGGCCACATGGCGCGGCTGGATATGATTACGGTCATCGCCCAGGTGAACGCCATGATCGTGGTCGTTATGTACGGCGCAGGGACGGACTACAACCTGTTCCTCATCAGCCGCTTCCGCGAAGAAATGGCCGACGGCATCGGCATCGAAAACGCCACGCGGCGCACGGTACAGATGGTGGGCGAAACCATCACCAGCAGCGCCGGGACGATTTTCGTCGGTTTTATGGCGCTGCTGTTCACCGAAATGGGGATGCTGCAAAGCGCCGGGCCGATGCTGGCGACCGGCATCGCCGTCAGCCTGCTGGCCGGCCTCACGCTGACCCCCGCGCTGCTGGCGACGCTGGGCAACCGCGCCTTCTGGCCGGGTAAAGCCAGCCACCGTTCCGCCGGGCGCTACTACGAGGCCACCTCGAAGCTGGTCAGCAGCCGCCCGCTGCTGGCGATCATCGTCATCGTGACGCTGATGCTGCCGTTTTCGGTTTACGGCCTGACGCAGCAGGTCAACTATGACTTCGTGGCGGAACTGCCGGAAAACATCCCCTCGGTGAAAGCCTACAACCTGCTGCGCGAGCATATGGGCGGCGGCAGCCTGTTCCCGCTCAACGTCATCGTGACCGGGCGGCAGGCCGGGGATGTCCCCGCCGAGATGCTGCGGCTGGCCGGCGAACTGGCGGCGCTGCCAGGCGTGACGGACATCCGCAGCCTGAACGACCCGCTCGGCCTGCACAACCCGCGTATCGGCAGCCTGATGCGGGTAGACGGCCAGTTGAATATGATCGTCAATCTGGCGAGCGAGCAGGACGGCAGCGCCGGTTTGCAGGGCGCGGCGGAGGCTGTCGGGGGCCTCCAGCGGTACATGGCGGCGCTGGTCGAACGTTTCCCCGAAACTGCCGATGACCCGAACTATATGACGGCGCGTTCAATCGTGGACGGCGGTCTGCTGGTGCTGGCGCTGCGCCAGAACGACCTGCTGGACGCCGCGCGCGGGCTGGCCGAACGTTTCGCGCAGATGGACGACGCCCTGATGATGCCGCCGATGGGCGACGGCGAGCTGTTCGCCGAACTGAAGCCGCTGGCCGAAAGCTACCTGGCGGAAGGCGGCACGGCCTATCGCATTGACGTGATCCTGGACGACCCGCTGAGCGACGAAGCGCAGCACACCGTTCAGGCCATTCGCAGCCTGATGGCCGGCTATCGCGGAGATGGCGAAGCGGTGGTCAGCGGTTTTCCGGCGATCATCACCGACATGGCAACCATCATGAGCAGCGATACGCTGCGGGCTGTGGTGTTTATCCTGGCGGGCATTTTTATCGTGCTGCTGCTGATGCTGCGAAGCGTGGTCGCGCCGCTGTACCTCATCGCCACCGTGCTGCTCAGTTTCACCTGCACGCTCGGCCTGACGGCGCTGTTTTTCCAGGTGGTTTTCGGCATGGAGCGGCTGTCGTGGATGATGCCGATTTTTACCTTCGTCATGCTGGTTGGCCTGGGCATTGACTACAGCATTTTCCTGTTCGGGCGTATCAAAGAGGAGGTGCGTGCGCATGGTATCCGCGAGGGCGTGCATGTGGCGGTGGCCGCGACGGGCGCGATCATCACTTCGGCGGCGGTTATCCTGGCCGGTACGTTCGCGGGCATGATTACCGGCGAACTGGCCTTCCTGGCGCAGATGGGTTTTGCCGTGTCGGTGGGCGTGCTGATTGACGCCTTCGTGGTGCGTACCATGCTCGACCCGGCGCTGGCGGCCCTGTTCGGCAAATGGACGTGGTGGCCGGGAGGGGTTCCGCAGCCGCAGGATAAACCGGCGCAGGTGCTGACCCCAGCGGCGGAGATACGCGCTTAAAGCTCCCCTGCCCCACCGCTCTGAGTGGCAGCCACCGCTCAAAATGGGATATATATCCCAAATATATCCCAAATTTCATCCCCCCACCCTATCAGGCTGGTCGCCCCCCGCAGACCGGCCTGATATTTTTAACACTTTCGCCATAGAATATTGGCCGGTCTGGGGCTATAATAAAATGTACCCACAAGGTTTTCCCGTATAGCTGAGTCAACCGAACAGGAGAAAACAAAACGCCGATGGATGTCCTCATGGACTCGGTTCTGCGCGACGCGCGCACGGTAACGCCCAGCCTGATCCTGGATTTTAAGGTCATCAAAGAACACTACGACGGCCTGCTGGCGGCCATGCCGGGGGCAAGCCTGTTTTACGCCGTTAAAGCCAACGCCAGCCCGCAAATCCTGGCGCTGGTGGTCGAACGCGGCGGCGGCCTGGAGATCGCTTCCCTGGCCGAACTGGAGCGCGCCCTGGATGCCGGCGCGCCCGGCAGCCGTATTATATGCAGCAACCCGATCAAAAGTCCGGCCTTTTTGGAGCGGATGCACCATGAGGGCGTGTACGCCATGACGGCGGACTCGACCTACGAACTGGAAAAGATCGCCCGCCACGCGCCCGGCAGCCGGGTTTACGTGCGGCTGGCGGTGGATAACCGGGGCAGCGTCCTGCCGCTGGCCGGTAAATTCGGCGTGGACGCCGAGGAAGCCCTCGCGCTGTTTGATCTGGCGCGCGAACTGGGGTTAGAAGCCATCGGCCTGTCCTTCCACGTCGGCTCGCAGTGTTTGTCCGCCAACAACTGGGCGAACGCCATCCGCGCCTGCGGCGAGGTGTGGCGCGCGGCGGCGGGGCGTGGTCACCGGCTGAACTTCCTGGACATCGGCGGGGGTTTCCCGGCGGGGCATTATCACACGCCCAGCATCCCGACCGTAAATGAGATCGGCGCGGCAGTGATGGAGGCCGTCCGCCGTTACATCCCGCGCGAAGACCTGGACATCCTGGCGCTGGAGCCGGGGCGCGGCCTGGTGGGCGAAGCCGGGCGGCTGCTGGTGTCGGTGGTCGGCAAGGCGCGGCGCGGCGGCGACGAATGGCTGTACCTGGACGCCGGCGTATTCAACGGCCTGATGGAAACCTACGAGGGTTTTCCGCCGGTTGTCCGGCTGCTGGCGGACGACGCCGATGAGCGCCCGATGCGGTCTTACACCCTGGCCGGGCCAAGCTGCGACAGCTGCGATGTGGTGGCGCGCGGCGTGGAACTGCCGGAAGTTCACATCGGCGACCGGCTGGTTTTCCTGGATGCCGGGGCATACACCAACGAATACGCGGCGGCCTTCAACGGCTTCCCCATCCCACGCTGGGTGGCGCTCAACGTCGAAGCCGAACGGCTGGCCGAGTGATACGGGCGTTTAACGCGCTGTCACGCTGAGGGTGTAGGGCATGGGGACGGTCGTCGTGGGCGCGAAGGGCGCGATGACCAGCGTGATCTGTGTCACACCCTCGGCCAGCGGCAGCGTCCAGGCCGATTCCGGCGGGGCGAGCCGGCGTGTAAAGGCCGCCCCGTTTCCATTGTGCTGGATAGCCTGCACCCAGGCGCGCTGCGGCAGGCGGTTGTCCACCCGCAGCCAGCCTTCGGCCAGCCAGCCGCCGCCGTCGTTTTCAAAATCGCTGCTGTAGCCGATTTCCGGGATGTTCACGTCGTCCAGCGCCATTCCCGGCTGGTTGATGGCGTCGTCGGTAATCATCTCAAAACGCACCAGAATTGAACGCCCTGCGTAAGCGTCCAGCGAGAGGCTTTCATCCAGCCAACCGCCGCTTGCGCCGGTATAACCCGGCCCGTAGGCGGTGCTGTGCGGGTTGGCATCGGTGGTGTGGGGTGTGCTGAGGATGTCCCACGTTGCGCCGCCGTCTGCGCTGACCATCACATAACCATAATCCCAGCCGTTTTCTAGGTGATGCCAGACTCGATAATTGAGGGTGGCGCTGCCGGCGCCGGATAGATCAAAAGCGCGGGTGAGCGTGGTATCGCTCATGTCGCCCCGGTTGCTGTACCACATCCACTGGCCGCCGGCGGCGTCTGCCGGCAGCAGTCTGACCGTTTCCGGTACGGCCAGGCTGATGTCCAGCGTGGCCGCGCCGCCCAGTTTGGTCAGCACCGTATAATCGGCGCTGTACTGGCTGGCCGACCCCGCCGCGAGATACGGATAGGCCGTGACGGTGGCGCGCGGCGCGGCGCCGGGCAGGCCGGCGGGCAGCAGTTGGTAGCCATAGCGCCCGTCCGCCAGCGCCGGGTCGAGCAGGAAATTCGCCAGTGTCCAATCGGCGAACAGGTCGTTCACGCCCGGCTGGCCGAGTGCCTCCAGAGTGTGTTCAAAAGCGTCCAGGCCGGCGCCGGGGTCGGCGCTGACCGCTCGCAGCGCGTCCAGGCCGTAGCGTTCGTAAAAATAGGCGATGAACAGCAGCGACGCGCCGTAGTGCGGCACGCGCGGGCCATCCTCCGCCCAGGTGTTTAACTGCGTGTGCGGCGCGCTTAAAAAACTCAAAACCGCGCCGGGATCGTTGTACAGGTAAAGCTGGGTGAAGGTCGAAAAACCTTCGTTTAGCCAGATGGCGTCGTTGGCCTGGATGTGGGCGCGAATCATGTGTTGGAACTCGTGGGCGACCACACTCTGGACAGCCGGCGATGCAACCGCGTCCGGCGCGATGGCATCCAGGTTGAACAGGAACATTTCGTGCTGGTTGCTGGTGGGATGAACGACCGCCGGATAGGTGTGGCGGCTGGCGAAATAGGCGGCCACGCCCGGCCCCAGGCCGTAAGCGAACAGCCCGTAAATGCGCGGGTCGCCGTCCACGCCGGGCGAGGCTTCGCTGCCCCACAGGCCGCGCACCTGGGGATAGATGGCCGTATCGAAGGCATCGGCCAGGGCGCGCAGGTCGTCGTCGTTTAAGGGGCGGATAGGGCTGCCGTCCGGCAGGGTATCCTGCACCCATAACAAAATGTGCTGCCCGGCTACCCGCAGCGCGGCGGAAACCTGAAATTCTCGATTTTCCCCGGAGTTTAAAACCCAGAACGTCTTGCGATCGCCGGTCTGATACGGCGGGGCCGTGTCCGGCGCGGGCGGGACGGCCTGAAGGCCGCGCAGCCGGCGCGCCAGGTCTACCGGGTTGGCCGCCGGGATGACGGTATTTTCCAGGGCCTCCAGCGTGGGGTAGCCGGACGGTGCTTGCGGCGGCTGCGCCCGCGCCGGGGTTAAACACAGCGCAACCAGCAGCGCGATGATCGAAAAACCATGCCGGGACAAAATGCCGCGCCGCCGGGAAAAAACCATCACCGTTCGCGCGGCCTACACACCGGGGCGGATGGCCGCACGGAGAATCTGGTCGAGTTTTTGCGCGCCTTCGCGCAGCGTTTCGCCCAGAAAAACGCCGGGAACAGCCTCGCGCAGGTCAGGCCGCTGGTTAAAGGCGCGCCCGCCGAAACCGACGATCAGTTTGTTCCCCTGGTTGGTGTCCGGCAGATGCTGCGGCCAGTCCGCCAGCGCCCTGGCCGGCTGTTCGGACATCGCCACGAAAACCACCGCCGGGGCTTTGATCTGCCGGATCAACACGCCCAGGTCGGCCAGAGGGACGGACTGCCCCAGATAAGCGACCGGCCAGCGCAGACGCCGGAGCAGCACGCCCAGCATCATCAGGCTGCCTTCGTGCCATTCCTCCGGCGCGCAGGCCAGGATGGTCGGCGCGACCCCGGCGAACGGGATGGGGCCGCTGGACATCCACATCAGCAAATGCTGGCGCAGGAAGTTGGACGCCAGGTGTTCGGTAGCAACGGTGATGCTGCCGTCGTGCCACGCCTGACCGATGTCCTCCAGCGTCGGGCCGATTACTTCCAGCACCAGGTCTTCCAGCGAGTACAGGCTTAACAACTGGCCGAGCAGACGGTCGGCCTGCTGGGTATCGTGCGCCAGCAGCACCTCCACCAGCCGCTCTCGAAAAACGGGGAACGACGGGTCTGCCGGCGGCGCGGGCGCCTGCGGCGATGCAGCGAATGGCGCATCAGGGAAACGCCCCTCCTGCTCCAAGTGCTGTAGGGCGCGGATGGCCTGGCTGGTCTGCATCCCTTCGTCTACCCGCGCTTTGACCCACCGCAGCCGCAGCACCTCTTTTTCCGAACACAGCCGGTGGCCGCCCGGTGTGCGCGTGGAACTGGGGAAGCCGTAGCGCCGCTCCCACACGCGCAGCGTGGCGACTGGGATGCCCGTCATGCGGGAAACAAGGCCGATATTATAGAGCGGTTCTTCGCTGGGCCTGGACTCGGAACTGAAGGGGTTCATAAGTTGTGACTTCGCTTTGTTTACTCGCGGGACAATTTCGCCATTCTGCGAGGGCTTTTCAAAAGCTGTTCAATATGTAGTCATACTACCACACTTGTGGAGCGAAAACAAGTAGCACATAAACCAGCTTACTGCATACTGGCAGTGGGTTTGAACAGACAGCAGGCTT
>JAPKMO010000078.1 GCA_026645945.1 Anaerolineae bacterium | reverse complement strand
TGGTGCTGGCGCGGACGATTGTGCTGGCCGGGGTGTGCGCGGCGCTGTACCGCAAGCTGCGGCAGGAGCCGGCAGCCTGACGATATTTCAGGAATTTAACACTTTCTTGAGTATTGTTAAGGGTATCTCAATGGTAGGCTGGATGTTATAACAACACTCACAGGAGCAGTTTTATGATGCGGCCCGAACTGGAAATCGCCCGGCAGTTGATTGAAGACAAGCAGTTTGACAAAGCGCGTATGGTTCTGCAAAAGGTCAGCGGCGACCCAACGGCGCAGAAGTGGCTGGACAAACTCGACGAAATGTCACCGGCAGCCAAACCGATTCAACGTCTTAACGGCAATGGTCACAGCGGCAGCAGCCAGACCGACGGCTGGCAGTATGGCGCGCTGGAAGTGAAACGCTCCTACGGCACGCAGTACCGTTTTAACGGCAGCGCCATGCCGGACTGGAAAGACCAGCCGATTTATTACGCGCTCAACGAACTGGGCCGCGACGGCTGGGAACTGGTGAGTTTTGATGGCCGGGATGAAACCACCGTCTATATCCTGAAAAAACAGGGGGCGGTGCTGGAAAACAAAAAGGTCGAGGTCTGGGATCAATAATCGGCCGTTTAACCCGCGATAATCGTCTGGCGCTGCTGCTTATTTTGCTGCTGGCGCTGGCGCTGCGCCTGGTTAACCTGGGGGGACGTCCTCTTTGGTATGACGAGGCGTTTGCTGTGTTGTTCAGCGAAAAAGGGCCGGACGCCATGCTGTATGGCACGCTGACGCCGGTGGCTGGCGGCGCGGCGGACATCCACCCGCTGCTGTATTACGGCACGCTCAATGCCTGGATGGCGCTGTTCGGGCAGTCCCCGTTCGCCGTGCGGCTGTGGAGCGCCCTGCTGGGTGCGGCGACGGTCGGCCTGATGTACCTGCTGGGGCGTGACCTGTTCGGAGGCAAAACCGGCCTGATGGCAGCGCTCATCACGGCCATCGCGCCGTTCCATGTGCAGTATTCGCAGGAAGCGCGCATGTACGCGCTGCTGGGGCTGCTGCTGATCGCCGCGACGTGGTGTTTCGTGCGGGGCGACCCCTCCCGTATACAGGGAGAGGGAAAAGAACTGCATACTTCCAGCCGGAGTCATTGGCTCTGGTGGCTGGCCTTTGGCGTGCTGGCCGGGCTGGCGATGTATACGCAGCAGTTGGCGGCTTTTTATCTGGCCTCGCTGGGGCTGATTCCCGTTTTGCGGCGCGATTGGAAACTGCTGCTGCGCATGGCGGCGGGCGTGCTGGTGGCGGTGATCGTCTATCTGCCCTGGCTGGTGAACCTGCCGGGCCAGTTCGACAAAGTGCGCTCGTATTACTGGCTGTCGCCGCCGAACATCGGCCAGCTTTTGCTGACGGCGCGCTCGTTTCTGGTGGTCAACCTGGACATCCCCGCGCCCGGCTCGATGATCGCCCTGGTGGGCGCGCTTTTTATACTGGCATTTCTGGCGGTGCAGGTTGTTCTGGCCGTGCGCCGCCCGCGCGCCGACCGGGGGGCGCTGCGGCTGACGCTGTGGCTGGCCGCCGCCCCGCCGTCACTGATGTGGCTGGTTTCGCAGATTCAGCCAGTGTACCTGATTCGCGGCTTGCTGCCGTCGGCGCTGCTGCTGTATCTGGCACTGGCGTGGCTGTTCACGCGCGGCGGGCTGCCGCGCCCGGTGGCAGGGCTGATCGGTCTGGCCTGGCTGGCGCTGGCCGGAATCGGGCTGTATAACCAGTACACCTGGGCGACCTTCCCGAACTCGCCCTTTGAGGAAGCGGCGGCAGCCATTGGGGAACAATGGCGGGAAGGCGACATCATCGTTCACCAGAATAAACTTTCGGCGCTGCCGATGGTATATTACGCGCGCGCGCTGCCGCAGCGGTTTTTGCGCGATTTACCCGGCAGCGGCGAAGATACGCTGGCGCTGCCCACCCAGGCGGCGCTGGGGCTGCCGGCGGATGAAACGGCCGAGGCGGCAGCGGGCGGCGCGCGCCGGGTGTGGTGGGTGATGTTCGACTTCGCCGAACGGCAGTACGCGGCGGCGGGGCGGTCGGATTTAGAGGCGGCGCTGGATTGGCTTGAAGGGCGTTACGATAAAACCGGCCAGTGGTTGTTTAATGATCTGGTCGTCACGCTGTATGCCGATGAGGAAGGCTCATGATCGAAAGCCGGTCGCAAAAGCTGATTCTGGCGCTGGTGGCGCTGGTCATTTTCGCCGTCGTGGTGGTCGGCATCCGCAGCATTTTCACGGCGAAGTATCCGGGACTGAACGATTTTATGTCGCGCTGGGAGGGCGCGCGCTCCTACTGGATAGACGGCCTGAACCCCTACGGTGAACAGGCCAGCCTGAACATCCAGACGCGCATCTACGGGCGGGCGGTGGTAGAAGGGGAAGACCCCGGTTATTTCGCCTACCCGTTTTACACGGTTTTTCTGGTGTGGCCGCTGGTGTACCTGCCGTATTCGTGGGCGTCGGCGGCCTGGATGGCGCTGCTGGCCGCCAGTCTGATCGGCTCGCTGCTGCTGCTGCTGAATCTGCTGCGCTGGCAGCCGGGCGCTCCGCTGCTGGCGGCGCTGGCGCTGTGGGCGCTGTTTTTCTATTTTTCGGCGCGCGGTTTAATCCTGGGGCAGCCGGGGACGCTGGTGGTTTTCCTGGAGATTCTGACGATTTGGGGACTGGCGCGCGGCCAAAACCGGCTGGCGGGCGCGGCGTTGGCACTTTCGACCATCAAGCCGCAGATGGGTTTTCTGGTCGTCCCGTTCCTGCTGCTGTGGGGCTGGTGGGCGCGGCGCTGGAATTTCCTGGCGGCTTTCGCGGCCGTGTTCGGCGCGGCGCTGCTGGCTTCGTTTATGTTGCTGTCGTCCTGGCTGGGCGACTGGCTGGCGCAGCTTTCGCTGTATCCGTCCTATACGGCGCTCGGTTCGCCGGTGTGGATTGTGACGCAGTATTATCTGGGGCTGGGAAGCGTGGCCGAATACGCGATCACGGCGGCGCTGGCCGGGTGGATGCTGTGGGCATGGTGGGGCGTGCTGGCGCAGAAAAAAGATGCACGCCTGCTGTGGACGCTGGTGCTGACGCTGACGGTCACGCATCTGATCGCGCCCCGGACGGCCACGCCGCATTATGTGGTGTTTTTCCTGCCGTTGGTGTTTTACTTCAGCCGGCTGGCGCGGCAAAAATGGGGTGGTTTGTGGGTGACGCTGCTGCTGGCGGCGCTGGTGCTGCTGCCCTGGATACATTTCGTGACGACGGTAGCCGGCGAATTTGAACATCCGACGCTGTACCTGCCGCTGCCGTTCGGCATTCTACTGCTGCTGTGGCCGACACGCCGGATGTGGTGGCGGTTCGGCGGGGAGTCCGCCGTATGAGGAGGCGGTTCCCGCTCGCGGTGTGGTTGTTCGCGCTGGCGCTGGCGGCGCTGACGACGCTGCCATACCTGGTGGGCAGTTGGAGCGCGCCGCCGGGGTGGCAGTACAGCGGCGCGGCAGCCGTGCCGACCGGGGCGCTGGTGGACTTCAACAGCCATATCGCCAAAATGTGGCAGGGGTATCGCAGCCAGTGGGATTATCACCTGCTGTTCACGCACGAGGCGCATCCCGGCCTGCCGCTGGTGCAGGGCTTTTATGTGGCGCTGGGCGCGCTGGCACGCCTGACGCCATTCGGCCTGCCGGCGGTTTATCACATTGCGCGGTTTGTCCTGACGGCGGGCATGGTGCTGGCGATCTGGGTGTTTGCCGCCCATTTTTTTGAAAAACCGGCGGAGCGCTGGCTGGCGACCCTGTTCGGCACAGTGGCGGCAGGGTGGAGCTGGCTGCTGCTGGCACTCGACCCGGCCATGACCGCCGAACTGTCGCCGATTGAATTCTGGCTGACGGACGCTTTTAATCTGCTGGGGGCGCTGGTGATGCCGCATTTTGCGGCGGCGGTGATCGTGCAGATCATCATCGTGCTGGCGTTTGAGGCCTGGGTGAAGTCGCTCTCACCCCCGACCCCTCTCCCTCAGCGAGAGGGGGGAAAACCATACGCCAGCACCGGTTTTCTCACTCGCACCGGGGTTATCCAGCTCATTGTCCTCACGCTGGCGCTGGCGGCGCAGGCGATCATCCAGCCTTATGCGGCGCTGCTGTTCGGGCCGCTGCTGGTCATTCTGGCGGCGTACCATCTGTTTTCGGCGCGGCGGCTGAACGGGCGGCGGGCGGCCTGGCTGGCGCTGCCGTTGGGCTGTTATGGGGCGCTGATTATTTACCAGTATGCCGCGCTTTACAGCCATCCGGTGTGGGCCGCTTTTGCCGAACAGAACCAAACACTTTCGCCGCCGGTGACGTATTATCTGCTGGGTTATCTGCCGTTTATTCTACCGCTTGTGCCGGGGCTGCGGGTTTTTCTGCTCGACCGGCCCGACGACCGCTGGTGGCTGCCACTTCTGTGGGTGGCGCTGGTGGCGATGCTGCTGTACGCGCCGTTTCCCACGCAGCGGCGTTACCTGCTGGGCGTGCAGACGCCGCTGGCGGTGCTGGCGGCTTATGGCTGGCTGCGGGCGGTGCAGCCGCGCCTGCGGGTTAAGCTGCGCCCGCTGGCGAGCATCCTGTACCTGGGGCTGGCGTCGGTGGCGCTGGTGGCGATGCTGGCGGTGAATATCGCCGCGCTGTCCGCGCCGCTGGCTCACCGGGCGGTTTTTTACAGCCCGGACGACCTGGCGGCCTTCGCCTGGATGCGGCGCGAAACGACCGGACGCGATGATCTGGTGCTGACCGTGACCGATGCTGCCGGACAGGGCAGCGGCGGGCGGTTGGCGGCGGCGCTCGGCCAGCGGGTGTACCTGGGACACTGGATCGAAACCGCCGATTTTGCGGATAAAGTGGCAGCTGTGCGCCGCTTTTACGACCCCACCGCGCTCGATGATTGGCGGCGGCAGTTTCTTAAGGACATCGGCGCGGTGTACATCTGGTATGATGAGGATGCGCGCCGGTTCGGGGACTGGAATCCGGCCAGAGCCGCTTATTTAGAGGCGGTTTTTTCGTCCGGGGGCGTGACGATTTACCGGGTAACTGAGGAATTGGGTTCATCTTGACCACGCGGGAACGCCTGTTGTTCGCCGCCATCGCGCTGGTTGGCGCATTTGTGCTGACGCGCGGGCTGGTGGCCGCGCCGAATTACACCGACGCTTATTATCATCTCAACGCCGCCAACCGGGTCGTTTCCGGCCAGGGCTTGACCGACGCTTATCTGTGGACGTACATCGGCGCGCCGGAGGAACTGCCCGCGCCGTCGCACCTGTACTGGATGCCGCTCACCTTGCTGGCCGCCGCCCTGGGCATGGGGCTGCTGAACGCGCCGGGGGATTACGCCGCCGCCCAGTGGCCGTTCGCGCTGCTGTATGCGGGGACGGTCTATGCCGGATTCTGGCTTGGCGGGCGAATCGGGGGTGCGCGCCGCCACGCCTGGACTGCCGGTTTATTAACGCTGTTCAGTGGTTATTACGCCCGCTTTTGGGGGACGATTGACACCTTCGCGCCGTATGCGCTGGCCGGGGTGTGGGGGCTGATCTGCATGGGCGCGGCGGGCGATCATTCGACAAAACGCCGGTATGTGTTCTGGACGCTGGCCGGGGCGCTGGCCGGGCTGGCGCATCTGACGCGCGCCGACGGCCTGCTGCTGCTGCTGGTAGGATGGGCGGTGATTTTCTGGCCCTGGAAGGCCGCGCCGGAAACACTTAAAACGCGCGTGGTATCGGCGGGGCTGATGACGCTGGCCTACCTGCTGGTGATGCTGCCCTGGTTCGCTCGCAATCTGGCGGCGGTTGGTTCGCCGCTGCCGGTGGGTGGGGCGCAGGCCATCTGGTTCACCGAGTATAACGACCTGTTTAATTACCCCCCGGACGCGAACCCGGCGGCCTTTTTTGCCGATGGGCTGGCGACGTTTTTCAGGACGCGCGCCGAGGCGCTGCTGGGTGGCGCGGGGCTGCTGTCCGGCAATTTAGGCACATTCATCGCCGTTGAGGGGCTGGTGGTGATGACCCCGCTGATGCTGTTCGGCCTGTGGCGCCGGCGGCGCGACCCGTTCCTGCGTGGGTTCTGGCTGTACGCGCTGGGGCTGCATCTGGTCATGACGCTGGTTTTTCCATATCCGGGCTATCGCGGCGGGCTGTTTCATTCGGCGGCGGCGCTGGTTCCCTGGTGGGCGGCGCTGGGCGTGGCCGGCCTGGATGACGCTGTGGAGTGGGTCGCGCGGCGTCGGCGGCGCTGGAAAGCAGGGCAGGCCAAGTGGGTTTTTTCAGCGGCGCTGGTGGGCGCGGCGCTGTATCTGAGCCTGACGGTGGGGCTGGCGAACCGCGCACTGCCGCACGGCACGCCGGCGCTGTATGCCCGCCTGCGCGAGATGCTGCCGCCGGATGCCCGCGTGATGATTAACGACCCGGCGCAGCTGTATTATTTTACCGGCCTGGGCGGGGTGGTGCTGCCCAACGAAGCGCCGGAGGTGATTCTGGACATCGCCCGTCGTTATGGGGTGGGTTATCTGCTGCTGGAAGGCGTCACCGAGGACGGGCGCGCCGGGGCAGCCCCGGCCAGCCTGTGGCCGATTCTGCGCGACCCGCCGGCGTTCCTCGTGCCGCTGTCCCTGGATATTCACGGTGTAAAGCTGTATGAAATTCGCTGCTGACGATTTTTCACTTGCACGCGGCTTTTTTCGCCCGACCGATGCGCTGCTGCTGGCCGCCGCGCTGCTGGTGGTGGCGCTGTACGCGGCGGCTGCCGGTGGCGGTTTCCCGCTGGATGACAGCTGGATACACCAGGTTTACGGGCGCAGCCTGGCACAGACCGGGGTATGGGCTTTCGTGCCGGGCGCGCCGAGCGCGGCTTCCACCTCGCCGCTGTATACAGTGCTGCTGGCAGCGGGGTACGCGCTGAACGCGCCGTTCAAGCTGTGGACGCACGGCCTGGGGGCGCTGGCGCTGGCCGGGACGGGAATGGTCGGCGCGCGGCTGGCGGCGCGGCTGCTGCCGGAACAGCGATACATCGGGTTAGCTGCCGGGCTGGCGTTGGTGGGGACGTGGCATCTGATCTGGGCGGCGGCTTCCGGCATGGAGACGATGCTGTTCGGCTTGTGGACGCTGGCGCTGATGGCCCTGGGATGGGATGCGCCGGTCGGCGGCTGGCGGCGCGGCGGGCTGTTCGGCGTTTGCGCGGCGCTGGCGGCGCTCACCCGCCCGGAGGGGGTTCTGCTGGCCGGAATGGTGGGGGTGGCTGTTCTGGCGGCAAGGCTGCCGGATTGGCGGCGCTGGCTGCCCTGGGCGCTGGGCGCGGGCCTGGGTTTCGGCGTGTGCATCACGCCTTATTTGATTCTCAACCTCCATCTTACGGGTGGCCTGCTGCCGAACACCGCCGCCGCCAAACAGGCGGAATACGCCCCTATTGCCGCGCTGCTGCCGTACCCGCGCCGCCTGTGGGAAATGTTCAAGCCGATTTTCGCCGGGGGGCAGATTTTGCTGCTGCCGGGTGTGGTTTATTTTATCGTGAGGACGGCGCGGCGGCTGCGGGCCGACTGGGAAAAACTGCTGTTTCTGCTGCCGGTTGGCTGGGCGCTGGCATTGGTGGCGCTGTATGCGGCGCGCCTGCCTGCGCCCTACCAGCATGGGCGATACGTGATTCCGGCGCTGCCGGCGCTGGTGCTGGTTGGGGTGGTCGGCACGGCCTGGATGCTGCGCGAAAGCCGCCGGACGCTGGCCGGTCGTGTGGTGAGCCGGTCGCTGGCGGCGGCAAGCGCGCTGGCGTTCGTTTATTTTGTCCTGGCCGGGGCCGGCATTTACAGCCGCGACGTGCAGATTATTGACGAGGAAATGGTAACGACCGCACAATGGATTCAAAGCCATCTGCCGCCGGAAGACCGTCTGGCCGTGCATGACATCGGCGCGGTTGGTTACTTCGCGCCCAGGCCGATTCTGGATTTAGCCGGGCTGGTGAACCCGGAGGTCATTCCGTTCATCCGGGATGGGGACGCGCTGTGGCAATGGATGCAGGCCAACGACGCCCGCTACCTGATGGCTTTCCCCGACCAGATACCCGGCCAGAACCCGGACGACCCGCGCCTGTGCCGGGTGTTCGTCACCGCAGGGAAGGCGGCTCCGTTGGCCGGCGGCGCGAACATGGCCGTATACGCGCTGGCCTGGGACGGCCTTTGCCCGGATTAAAAGATGAGTTGCGCGGCGAGTTATGAAAAAGGTAAAATGTAAGGCATGAACGATTTATTTAAGAAACTCAACGTTCTGGTGCGGGCCAGCGTCAATGAGGTGCTGGGCGAAGACCATGCTATTGGCGGAGCGCGCCGCAGGCCGCTGTCGCCAGAAAAGCTGGGCAAAAACATTGATCGCGAGATCGCATCGCTGCGAACCCGCATCAACGAGGCGCTGGCTTACGAGGATGAACTTCAGCGGCGCGCGCAAACGCTGCAAAACGAAGTCGCGCAGTGGGACCGGCAGGCCGACGATGCGGTAGCGGCAGGGAACGAACCCCAGGCGCGTCGTGCCATTGAGCAGATGCAGCTTGCCCAGCAGCGGCTGGCGATGGCGGAGGCCGACCTGCGCGAACACCAACTGGTCACGCAGGAGTTAATTCAGCGGGTGAACCAGTTGGATGCAGCCGTCGCCGACGCGCGCCGGGCGCAGGAAGCCGAACAGCCGGAGCCGGCCCCGCCGCAGGCGGTCGAAGAGGCGCAGTACCCGCGCGTGCCGTCGCTTTCGGAGGTGCTGCGGGATGCCCAGGATAAAATCACCCGCATGGGGGACATCATCAGCGCGAAAGAGGAAGTACAAACGCCGCCCCCGTCCGTCCAGGCAGCCGAGGTGGCCGATGAACAGCGCGTCGAGGATGATCTGGCGGCCCGCCGCCAGCGATTGAGCAAACCGAAATCGTGATATGTTATGTCGGAAGCAGATGTCAAACGCATTCTTATTGTGACCGGTGATTACGCCGTCGTCGAGCAGGTGCGGCAGGCGGTTGAGGCCGGGGGTTTTGCCCTGCAAACGGCTTACAGCCACGCCGACGGGCTGTACAGCCTAGAAAACGGCGAGTTTGATACCATCATCGTTGAAGCCGAGATGGTAGACCGCCGCTCCGGGGAACATACGCTGCTGGCGCTGGCCCGCCTGCGGCAAAGCCTGCCCGTAATCGGCCTGGCGGACAACGGAAGCGCCTTCGGCCAGGAGGCCCTGCCGTCGAATGTGACGATGGCCGCGCCCGGACAGGACGCCATCCGGCAGGCGCTGTCGGCGGCGCTTCAGGTTTCGTTTGCTTCCGGGGCGGGTTCGGCTGTTGACAAGCCGCTGGCCCAGTTTTCAGACGAAATCCAGACGTTGTTCACCCTCAGTAAATCGCTGACCGAAGTTCTTGACCTGACCGAAGTTTTAAATCGCGTGGTGGAGGCGGCGCGCCGCCTGACGTTCGCCGAAGAAGGTATGATTCTGCTGCCCGACCATGAGGGCGGCCAGCTTTACCTGCGGGCGAAAGTGGGCATTGATGTCGAGGTCGCCCGCAATTTTCGTGTCAAAACCGAAGATACGCTGGCAGGACACGTGTTCCGCGAAGGCCGCCCGGTATTGATCGGCGCGCAGGGGCCGCAGAAGGTGAAAACCGAATATCTGGTTAACGCCCTGCTGTACGTGCCGATTTTTTATAAAGGCAGCTGCATCGGCGTGCTGGGCGTGAATAATAAAAACACTGAGGCGGTCTTCAGCCTGCGCCATCAGGAACTGCTGTTGAATCTGGCCGCCTTCGCCGCCATTGCCATCGAAAACGCGCGCGCGCATGAGGAGGCGCTGGAGCGCACTCGCGAACTGCAAATGCTGGTCGAAGCCAGCCAGTCCATCAATGCTTCGATTTCGCTCGACCGGACGCTGCCGAATATCTGCGAACAGTTGGTGCGGGTGTTAAAGGTGAGCCGTTCGGAAATTTACGAATGGGACGCCGAACGCGGCCAGCTCCGCGCGCAGGCGCGCTTTTTCCGCGCCGTCTGGCCGGCGGGGCAGGGGCCGGTCATCAGCCTGGCATCCCGACCGATTTTGAGCGCGGCACTGCACGAGAATCAACCGGTGACGATCAACCGCCGGGAAACCGTGCTGCCGCCTGAAGAACGCGACCATCTCAACCATCTGGGCGTGGAGACGATACAGGCGATTCCGATTCTGGGCGGCGGCCAGACGCTCGGTCTGGTGCAGACGTTTTACACCCGCGCGTCGGAAAATTTGCCGGACGCCGACGCCCTTCAACGGGTGCAGCATCTGGCGCTGGAAGTGCTGGTAGCGCTCTCTAACCAGACGGTTTCCGCCCGCATCCCCGGTATTTTCCGCGAGATCGAGGACATTAACCGGCTGACCAGGGCGGATTGGTGCGAACTATCGCTGCTGACGCCGGATAAACAGGCGCTTTCGCTGCATGTGGCAGTAGGCAGGGCGGTGTGGCTGAAACCGCCGCAGCCCTGTATAGACCTGACCCATTACCCGGATGTCCTGGAGGCTTTAACCTCGCAGACGCCGATCAACAAACAGGCGGACAGCAAACTTACCAGCACCGGGGTTCATGCCCTGCTGGAAACTGTGCAGGGGCGCAGCATCCTGGGGCTGCCGCTGGTGCATCGCGGTCAGGTGCGGGGGCTGGTGCTGTTCGTGGATGTGCGGCGCGGGCGCGCCTTCAGCCAGCGCGATGTGGATATGGCGCGCACGATGGTCGCGCAGGCGGCGACGGCGCTGGAAAACGCGCGGCTGGTGCATGACCTGGAGCGCAGTTTGAAAGAACTGCGCGAGGCGCAAGACCGACTGGTGCAGACGGCCCGGCTTTCCGCAATGGGCGAATTGGCAGCGGCGGTGGCGCACCAGATCAATAACCCGCTGACGACCATCATGGTCGATTCGGAAATGCTGCTGCTGGATGAACCGCCGGATTCGCGCAATTACCAGTCGCTTCAGGCGATTTCGCGGGCGGGCAAACGCGCGGCGGGGGTAGCGCGCCGCCTGCTGGCGATTGCGCGCCCCAACAGCCCGGATACCCCGCCGCAGCCGATTGACGTGGTGGATACCATCGAGGGGATTTTATCGCTGGTGAAGTCGCATATCGAGCGCGACCGCATCCAAGTCGTAGCCGAGCTGTCGGACGCGCGGCTGCCGATGGTGTGGGCCGTGCCGGGCCAGCTTGATGACATCTGGCTGAACCTGGTGATGAACGCGCACGATGCCCTGTTGGGGCGCGAAGGCGCGAAAATAACCGTGCGCGCCGCTTACCTGCCGGAACAGGAGATCATTGAAGTGCAGGTGAGCGATAACGGCCCCGGCATCCCCCGCGCGTTGATCGAGGAGGTGTTTAAACCCTTCTTCACCACCAAGCCGGTCGGCGAAGGCACAGGATTGGGGCTGCACATCTGCCGCCAGACGGCTGAACGGCTGGGGGGCAGCATTTCGGCTAAAAGCGTCCCCGGCGATGGGACTACGTTTTATGTTCGGCTTCCTGTAAAGAAAGGCGCTGAATGATGGCATATATCCTGGCTGTGGACGATGACCCGGAGGTATTGGATACGCTGGGCCGCGTGCTGGAGCGCGAAGCATTTGAAGTTGGCCTGGCTCATTCGGGCGTGGAGGCGCTGCCGCTGATCGAAAGGCGCGCGCCTGACCTGCTGATCCTCGATATTATCATGCCAGGCATGGATGGAATTACGCTCTGCCAGCAGCTTCGGCGCGACCCGCGTTTTACCGCGCTGCCGATTTTGTTCCTGACGGCCAAAGGCAGCACCGATGATATTGTGGACGGCCTGGACGCGGGCGCGGACGATTACGTGGTGAAGCCGTTTGAACTGGCCGAACTGCGGGCGCGCGTTCATGCCCTGCTGCGCCGCAGCACGCGCGAAACGCGCAGCGACGCGGTTATTCAATTGAGCGAGCTTAAGCTGGACTCGGATACCTACCAGGTGTACGTCAAAGGTTATCGCATCCAGCTAACCTCCACCGAACACCGGCTGCTGCGCTACTTGATGGAAAATCCCAATCGGGCGCTGTCACCTTCGCACCTGCTGCAAGTGGTGTGGGAATATCCGCCCAATACCGGCGACCCTGACCTGGTGCGGGCGCACGTGCGTAACCTGCGCGCCAAAATCGAAAAAAATACCGACCGGCGGTATATTCGTACTATTCACGGGGTCGGATATATGATCTCGGCCTGAGTTGTTTGGTTTGCCCGATTCAGGAATTCACAAATTGTTTATATCTGTAAACAGTAGTAGCGCGCTTATCAGGCTATACTGGTTGCATATAAGACTGTTACCTGAACGGGACTGGCCGCAATGTATAAAATCCTGCTCGTAGACAACGACGCCGAAACCCTGGACATGATCGAACAACTGCTAAAGCGGGAAGGTTACGTGGTTGCCAAAGCCACTTCCGGCCACGATGCGCTGCGTCGGGTCGAGGCCGCGCCGCCGGACATGCTGGTCGTCAGTATGCATCTGCCAGGAATGGACGGGTTGGCGCTGTGCCGCCGGCTGCGCGCCGCGCCTCTGACATCCCGAACGCCAATCCTTTTCCTCAACGAAGCCGACTCGTCCTACGGCGTGGCCGACGCTCTGGAAGCCGGCGGGGACGATTATTTACGCAAACCGTTTGCCCTGCGCGAGCTGGCGGCGCGTGTGCGCGCGCACCTGCGCCGCATCCACCGCCAGAGCGACGACCTGCCGCGCCTGCGTATCGTGCCGGACAGTCTGACAGTGTATGTCAACGAGCGTAAGGTGATGCTGACGCAGATGGAATTTGACCTGCTGCTGTTTTTGTGCAGCGCTCCCAACCAGCTTCACTCGACTCAAACGCTGCTGTCCGATGTGTGGCAGTACCCGCGCGGCACAGGTGATACCGCTCTGGTTCGCAACCACGTCCGCAATCTGCGCCGCAAAATCGAGGATGACCCGGAGCGCCCGGCCATCATCCAGTCGCGGCATGGGCGCGGTTATGCCGTGCGGGCGCGCGTGGAAATCGAACAGGAGACGGTGAGCAGCACGCGGTGAAGTCAGTGCCGAGTGCTGATGGATAAACCCATCAGACCGTGCCTGATCCTGAGCGGGCAACGGGCTTCAGCCCGCCGCCAGTGGGCTAAAGCCAACAGCGGGCTAAAGCCTCACTGTCTATCAAACTCATTCTTTTCCGTTTATCTATGAGTTTTGATCTGCAAGCCGGAGAAAAAGTAAGGGCGCATGACGATGCGCCTTTATGTTTGATAGGGCTGCTCGTTCCCCCAGAACATGTGGTGAGCGGCGAAGTACCTGTACAGTACCAATGGACTGCCCGTTTTTGCACAAAACTCGTACAACTTCTTATCAGTAGCCGCACCGCATAAAGTCAGGCTTGTGGTATCATCAAATTGCCGATATGCGTCAACCGGTAATCTATTGAGGGCGGGCGATGCGAAGATTACTAAAAACCCTTGTCGAGTTTCTCGACGGCACTCCGGCGGTTTATGGTGACCGCCGCAGGGGGCAGAGTGTCGTGGAACTGGCGCTCGTCACGCCGATTTTGATCGTTCTCATCATGGGTCTGGTCGAAATCGGCTGGTTCGCCAATAACTTTCTCATC
Source organism: Anaerolineae bacterium (assembly GCA_026645945.1). Taxonomy (GTDB): domain Bacteria; phylum Chloroflexota; class Anaerolineae; order Aggregatilineales; family Phototrophicaceae; genus CFX2. Next base: position 7,950 of record JAPKMO010000078.1, on the reverse strand, counting down.
CTGCTGGAAACCACCCGCGTAGGCGCGCGGTACGGCACGGTGCAGCAGGGCGATACCAGCCCGCTGTCCTGGAATAATGACGGAAGCCTGGTTCCCAATACAATTAAAAACTTCTTTCCCCAGGACCCCAACACCGATACCCAGCGTATCGGCGTGCGGGACTGCAACTCGGTGGTGCAGGATGCGCGCTACCGGGGTTTTTACAGCGTGCTGACCTGCGTCATGCTGCAATCCATGGACCCGCTGGACTTCCGGCAGGGCGCGGCCCCGGATGGCAGCGAGTACCCCGACGATTTTGTAATTTCGGTGTTCGCGCTGCAATTGATTGACCCGGCCCGCGTGCCGGCGGCGCACCGCAGCAAACTGGCGGTGGTCGAGATGCCTGGCCTGACGCTGGATGAAGCGAAAGCCATGCCGCGCGTGCTGGTGGTGGGGCGCTACCCGACCAACGCCAATGAATGCGAGCTGGACGACAACGGCAATCCCTTCGCCTGGGACAGCCGCGACCCGTTTGATTACCTGGTGGACAACGTGCGGACGTATGACCTGCGTACCGAAGGCGGTGTTCCGCTGCCGGACGTTGACGAAAACCGCATTTATTACGAACTGCTTGGTTACGACCCGTATACCCCCGGAACGCCGGCTTCGCTGGAGCAGCAGCGCGGCTTTTCCTACGTGGGGCAGCACTACGTCGGCGGCACGGGCGTCCACTGCATCGGCTCGGAATGGACGGTTGCCGAGGTTGAACGGCTGGTGAACCTGCCGGGCTTTTCGCTGGAAGACTCCTCACAGCGCAGCAAGCTGGCTTCCTTCGGCCTGGTGCTGGTGGAGATGTTCTGGCGGCACGAACTGCTGCTAAAAAATCCGGTTTTTAACCCGGTTTTCACCATCCTGGGCGATAACACCACCATTTCGGTCTGGGCGGCCTTCCCGGTGCCAGCCGTCGAGCCGCGAATCCGCTTCCCGTAGAGGTGCTTATGAAACGACTGATGCGACACATGCTCCGCCGGGGACAAACCGGCCAGACCATCGTCATCATGGCGTTTGGTTTCATCGTCCTGCTGGGTTTCGTCGGCATCGTCACCGACGTGTCGCTGCTGTTCGTGCGTTACAGCACGCTGCGGCGCGCGGTAGACAGCGCCGCCGTGGCCGCCGCCGGCCAGGTGCGCCGCGCCTCGCCAACACAGGCCGAAATCCTGGAGGCCGGCAATAAAGGCTTAAGCGCGGATGGCATCGCCTATGCCCGCAACCTGGCGACCGTCAACTTGGCCGCCCGCCAGTTCATCGAATTTTACGGCCTGACGCCCTCCGCCGTGCTGGTGGAAACCTGCATCTCCACTGACTACAGCGACCCCGAATTGTGTACCGAAGACCAGCGTAAACTGGTGCGCGTGACGGCGCAGCTTGAGTCGCCGACCGTGTTCCTGCGGCTGCTGGGCTGGGGGACGGTGCTGCTGGAAGCCTCCGCCATTTCGGAAACCGCCGTGCTGGACGTGGTGCTGATTATGGACGTTTCCGAGTCCATGCTCAACGAAACTTCTCACGATGACTGGGAGAATGTTCTGGACGATGAACCAACTTCTCCCACATTTAACCAATATGTAGACAAAAGCGCCCGCATTGTGCCGCCGCGCGCCGACCAGGTTGAGGGCGGCGAAACCGCCGACCTGTGGCGCGACATCCTGGCGATGACGCATAATCAAATTCTTAACGACCCGCGTTTCAACCCACCGAAGCAGCCGAACGCCTTTCGCGCGTTTGTGATGAACGGCAGTACGCCGCAGGAGGTGCCGTTAAGCGACTCGCGGGTGCCGCGTGAGGAATGTCGGGTGCGCTTCTGGCCGACCGGCGTGCGCGAAATCCCCAACGGCGAGGCGGGCGGCTACCACCCGAACGACAACCTGCTGCAAGAATTCAGCGCCTTCCTGGGCATCAGCTACCCGACGCGGTTCAGCCGCTTCCAGTTGGGTTATAACTTCTACGGCTGCTGCAACGACCCGAACGGCAATTGGAATTTCTCCGACCTGGTGTGCCAGCCCTTCAAACAGGCGCGCGACGCCAGCATCAACTTCATCAAACAGGTGGACTTCGCGCGCGGCGACCGCGTTGCTATCGTCACTTTTGATCGCGGCGCGTACCTGCTGGTGCCGCCCCACGCAGAAGGCATGACAGTAACCCACATGATTGATAATGAGATTAACGCCATTGACACCATCCAGAAGGCCGTAGGGGTGCGCGCCGAACCAAACTTCTACGCCGACACCAACGGGGACGGCGTGTGGGACAACTTTAAGGTCAATTTTGGCACAACGCCGGTGGGCTGGGATTACTGGAATGTCGAAAAGCCAGTCGGGCAGATCGCCGATTATCCGGTGAAGGACAGCTGCCCGTTCCATAATGCTTATCTCGGCTACCCGCGCAGCCTGTACAGCTCCACCAGCGATACCAACGACCCGGATTATAACCCGTTTCGCTACCCGTCGGCGCTGACGGCGCTGGTGAACCCGATTATGATCCCGAACTATAACGAGGCGGACTGGAAGGCGCTGCTGCCCTCCGGCGCCAACCCGGCGCTGTACACCTATGAGCTGCGGGCGTCCTGCCGGGGGACGAACATGGGCGCGGCGCTGCGGACGGCCAATAACGCGCTGCTGGACCCGGCCACCAAACGCACCAACGGCGCGGTATGGGTGATGGTGATGCTGAGCGACGGCGCTGCCGGCGCCAGCGACCCGGCGCTGGTCAACAAACGCCCGCTCACTCTGCCGGACCCGTACACCGACCCGGCGGACCCGCCGCTGAAGGGCGAGTACGGCGTGTTCGGGGTTTGCCCCTTCGGTACGACCGGCAACCCGGCGGAACTGGTGCGCGACGAAGCGCCCGGTTTCCCGTACTGCTCCGACCCCAAGCCGGAGTCGCGGCACTTCTGCTTCGACCCGCGCGACAAACTGGATGACGGCAGCATCTATACTAACCTGGGCAACCCCAACTGTGATGTAAATTATTATGACGTGGACGACTATGCCCGCGACTGGGCGGATTACGTCGGCCTGATTGACCCGTATCCCTGGCTGAGGATCGGCGGCGGCAGCGACCGCAACGACTTGCAGCTTCCGACCATCTTCACCATTGGTTTTGGGCTGCGTTTCTCCAAAGGTGATGGCAGCGCCGACGATAACCCGGAAGACTTCCTGGGCGAGGAGCTGCTGCGTTACATCGCCGATGTGGGCGATAACTTCCAGATTGATACCGACTACCAGCAGGATTTACGCAACGACGGCCAGCCGAACCTGCTGCTGAACCCGGACGATGAATGGGGTCTGCGCGGCCCGTGCGAAGACCCCATCCCCGGCTTTAACACGGTGGAAGAAGTGAAAGCGGCAGGGCTGCCGCACACCACCATCATCGTGCCAAAGGCGCCGGGCGAAAACTGCGGCAACTACTTCAATGCGACCGACGGGCTGGAACTGCAGCTGGTATTCGACGAGATCGCCGCGCGTATGTTCACGCGCCTGGCTCGATAACGGTGGGTAAACGGCCCGGAGACAGGCCGCTTTTTAGGGGGTGTGTATGGACAACAACACCGAACGCGAAAGGAGACGGCGAAAGGGCCAGACTTTGGCCGAGTTCGCCATCACGCTGCCCATTTTGCTGCTGCTGATGTTTGGCATCATCGAGTTTGGGCGCATCTTCCAGGCCTGGGTGACGCTGCAAAACGCCGCGCGGACGGCGGCGCGTTATGCCAGCACCGGGCAGTATTACGAAGACCGGTTCGTGATGGACACCAAATCGAAGCTGTCCGACCCGACCGGCTTCATCCCGTGCGTATATGATAACGAGCCGGAATACGGCGGCATAGACCAGCGCGGCACGAAAGACGTGCACTCGTACTCGTACACGGACGGAAATGGAAACGTCAAGTCGTATGAGGTGCAGGTTTATAAGGGCGGCCTGGAGTCCCTGTTTGCGACCTGGAACGACGGGCGCAACTGCGAACCCAACAACGAGTCCGACCAGGATATGCGTAAGGATATGGCCCGGCTGCTGTCCATCATGGAGGAAGCCCGGCGCGGCGCTTCTGGCCTGCTGCTGGAAGACAACCCGATGGACATTCCGGCGGGCGAGGATGCCAAAAAAGACATCAGCAACTGGCCCTGGGCGCAGGTCTGGGAGCGTCCGTATCCGCGTTCTGACCAGCGCGGCTGGTTCCATGTGATGATTTGCAGCACGCGCGACCGGCTGGAGCGTGACAACGGTTCGACGACCTTCCATAAAATTGACATGAACCCGGTGACGACGCGGTTCGTCAACTATCTAGGCGAGACGGCGCTGCGTAACAATGCCGATGCTGACCTGGACCCGCCGGTGCCGTCGTGTTTGCTGAACGAGGTGCTGCCGGCTGAGATGGTCGCGGACGGCGGGATGCTGCAAAATGCCGGCCTGCCCTGGATGGACGCCGGCGGCCCTGCCGACAGCGTGACCATCGTGGTGACGTTCAATCATCCGCTGGTGACGCCGCTGGGGCTGCGGAACTACATCACCATGCAGGCGCGGCGCACGGCCATCGTCGAATCGTTCCGCGCGGCGCGGGCGGTCGGGGCCATCAACAACCCCGGCGCGGAAAACCCGGCCTTCGATACACCGACCTTCACGCCGTCATATACGCCGTCGCAAACGCTGCAGCCGACCAGCACCAACACCCCATCACCCATCCCGTCGGCGACGCTGACCACCACGCCGCGCCCGCCCTTCCTGTGCGAGCGCATCACCGCCAGCGACTTGAGCATTCGCGGGAATACCGTGCGTATCGAGATCACCAATGATAACGATAGAGCTACTTTCCTGACGCGCGCATTGTTCCGCTGGAAACCGATCCCGGACTTCCCGCTGATGTACGTGTCTGATCTGGGTATGAACAACCTGCCGCACTGGCACGGCATAGACCGTGACCCCCCGACCGACACCAATGCCGACCCGTCCAACCCGCCGTTTGCCGAAACCGACGAAAACGACCGCACGATTTCGGCCAACGACTCAGCCAGCTGGGGCGCGCTGTTCGCCAACGGCCCGCTGGAACTGGAAAAGTACACCACCATCCATGATTACGGCGGCTCGCAGTTTTACTTCCACAACCCCGAAGGCGGCCCGGACTGCGTGATTACGCTCGATCTGCCCGACCCGACGCCGACGCCGACCTTTAACCCGGACTTCACGCCGTCGCCGACCCGCACCCCGGACTGCGCCTCGGCAGACCTGCGCGTGCGTTTCGTGCGCTTCGAGCAGTTCGGCATCGTGCGGCTGGAGGTGGTGAACAACCGCAACCAAATCGCGCCGTTCACCGATTTCACCATCAACTGGCGGCAGGTCGCGCCGGGTGTGCTGACCTTAGCCAGGGTGACGGTCGCCGCGCCGCCCGGCAGCCCCGGCAGCGTGCAGATATGGGATTCCAACAGTCCCACCCAGGATGCCAACCCACCGACGTATGGCAAGACTGAGGGGCGCTGGATACAGGATTACACCTTCAGCCCGAATTCGATCACGCCGATCTTCATTGACTTCGACGGTGTATCCTCGACGTTGAGCAGCATCGGCATGTCGCCGGTGGACTTTAACGGCAGCCGGTTTATCATCGGCTGCGGGCGCGACGGCGGCGGCAGCGGCCCCGGCGGCCCTGGTGACGACCCGTTCGGCGAGATTATCCTGGATGAAGTGCCGACGCCAGCGCCGACCAACACGCCTGGCCCAAGCAACACGCCGCGACCGACCTACACGCCATCGCTGACCCCGACTAAAGGCCCGCCAACGCTGACCTTCACGCCGGGGCCGACCAAAGTGCCGACCAATACGCCGGTGCCGACGACCCAGCCTCCGCCGCCGACCAATACGCCGCTGCCGGATGATGATGATCCCGGCAAATCGGACTGAGTGAAACATCCAGGGACAGGGGGCTAACAGACAGGGGGGCTTAAGCCCCCTGTTCTGGACTTTGGCAGTGTAAGCGTATTGAAGTATCAGAGATAGATTCCCGCGCGCGCCAGCTTGGCTTCGACCTGCTGGCGCGTTTCGATGAACGACATCTCCAGATAGGGGAAGCCTAACCAGGCGTTCATGAAACCGAACAGCGCGCCGGTGACGACGCGAAAGATGGGCAGCGTCTCGCGGGTGGGCCACAGCCCGAACGGGGGATAACCGAGCATCTGGCTGAGGCCGTCTAGGGCGATAGGCAGCACGCCCAGGATAACGTAGAGGTAAATCGGCACGGGGCGCAGCCGCCGCCGCACCTGAGGATGGCTGTAGATCAACCCGCCCACGAACAGCGCGATATAAATGCTGATGTCGCGCTCGCACAGCGTCAGTTTGTAACCCATCTGCTCGTTGCCGACGAAATCGCGGGCGGCGAACTGGTAGCCCGGTGTGAAGGAATAAATGTCGCCAATTCGCCCGCCGATGGGATGAACGCGGGCGGAGTCGAAATCCGGCAGTTGGGCGGCATAGGCTTCAAAAGGCGTCAGCGGGGAGCCGGTGTTATAACGTGGGTAAGCTGGCTGTTCGCCGTACAGGAAAAAAGAGCGAAACGCGAACTGGTGGCAGAAGGGGCTGTAGAGCGTATAAATCGCCATACCCGGCCCGGTCAGCCCCAGTTTCATCAGCGTGGGCGCGGCCCAGGGCAGGCTGGTATAAAAACCCAGGATGACCAGCGCGATACGCAGCCAGTTCCGCGACAGCCGGAGTACAAATTTATTCAAGCGCAGGGCGAGGGTGGCGTTAGGTTTACTGCGGGACATAAATTTTACCTTTCGGCGGTGACAAAAGGCGCGACGGCGGCCTGGAGCATCTCGAAGGTGGCCGGGCCGTAAAAAATGTGGGTGATCGTACCGGCGGGAGAGAGGATATACGTGGACGGCTGGCCGCGCAGTTGGTAGCGTGCGGCGGTTGCGCCGTCCGGGTCAAGAACTATATCGAAGGTCAGCCCCAGGGCGCGCGCCCACCCCTGGACGGCGGCGGGTGTTTCGCCCAGGTTGACCGCCAGAATATGCAGCCCCCGGCTGCGATAACGGTCGTAGAGCGCCTGAAACTGCGGCATTTCCGCCCGGCAGGGTTCGCACCAGGTCGCCCAGAAGTTGACGATCACCGGCTGGTTGCGTAAGTCCGCCAGGCGGCGTGTTTGGCCGTCTGGCGTCGTTCCTTCAATGGGTGGAGCCAGAGCGCCGATTTCCGGCGCGGCGACCAGCCCGCTGGGCAGCAGTTGGCCGGTGAAGGCAGCGCGTTCCGGCAGCCCGGCGCGGATAACGAAAACAACGGCTGTGGATAGGCAGGCCGCGGCCGCAAGCAGCAAAAATATCTGGATCAAAAATCGCCTGAAATCACGATGCCAGCGCATCGTCTACCGCTTGCGAAATCTGCGCTGCCGTCATCGGCCCAAAAAACTGGGCGGTGACGACGCCTTCCCGGTTCAGGATGAAGGTGCTGGGATACCCGGTGATGCCGTACAACCGCTGAATCGCGCCGCGTTCGTCCATCACCAGTGGGAATGACAGGCCGATTTCGTCACGGAAACCGGCCACATCTTCGACCGTTTCCTGATTGTTGATTGCCAGGATGGCGAAACCTTCGTCCTTGTGCTTCTGGAAGGCGGCTTCAAACTCCGGCATTTCTAACCGGCACGGGCCGCACCAGGTCGCCCAGAAGTTGAGCAGCACCACCTGGCCGCGCAGATCGGCCAGGCGTATCGTCTGGCCGCCGACAGTGGGCGCTTCAAAAGCGGGGGCCAGGCTGCCGACCGTTGTGCCGACCTCCGGCAGGCTGGCGGCCAGGCTGGTGATAGAGTTGAGCGACGACGCGCCGCCTTCCGGCTCGACTGGAGCGGGCGTGCTTTCGCCGGTCAGCGCGCCGATCACGCTTTCTTCAACCTGGATGGAAACGTCCGCGAACTGGGCGTTGAGGTACTGG
>JAPKMO010000077.1 GCA_026645945.1 Anaerolineae bacterium | reverse complement strand
ACTTCGATCCGTAGAGGATATTGAAACTCGCCGCATCGTGGCTATGAAAGTAAGACGTTTTAGTGCTTCAACCTACTTCGATCCGTAGAGGATATTGAAACCGCGGTTGCGCGCCGAACTTGAAAAACTTGGGCTGCGCTTCAACCCACTTCGATCCGTAGAGGATATTGAAACACCGCGCCATCGCAGGTCCCCGGCGGCGGCGGCGGCTTCAACCCACTTCGATCCGTAGAGGATATTGAAACTCTCAGCGAGCGCCAGCAACACGGTAACATCGTGCGCTTCAACCCACTTCGATCCGTAGAGGATATTGAAACTACGTATCACCTCGCGCGCCCTGCTGTTGCTGCCGCTTCAACCCACTTCGATCCGTAGAGGATATTGAAACCACGCCGCCCTCGAAAAACACGACACCGACCGAGGGGCTTCAACCCACTTCGATCCGTAGAGGATATTGAAACACCGGCAAGGTGAGCGGGATGGTAACGCTCACCTCAGCTTCAACCCACTTCGATCCGTAGAGGATATTGAAACGCTGCGCTATGACCAGTTGCCGGAAGAGTCCGGTGCTTCAACCCACTTCGATCCGTAGAGGATATTGAAACCGCGCCGAGCACAGAGGGCAGAGATATCCGAGGGCGAAACCATACAGCCCAATATTTGCACTCTGAAAAAGATTGCGCTTTGTGCTATAATGCCTTTGAACAAGATTGAGAACGAATTGTGCAGTCAAATACTCCGCTGCCCAGTCCCCGGTCACAGTCAAAACCAAACGACGAGTGAAGGCTCTGCTGCCTTCACGATCATTTTTGAGGCTATATGCAGTTTCACGATCTGAAATTGATAGACCCTTTACTGCGCGCGGTAAGCGCCGAAGGGTATCTTGAACCAACGCCAATACAGGCGCGCGCCATCCCGCACATCCTGGATGGAAAAGACCTGGTCGGCTGCGCTCAAACCGGCACAGGGAAAACCGCCGCTTTTGCGCTGCCTATTTTGCAGCAGCTTGTTACCGAAACTCATAACCGCGCGCGAGGTACGATCCGCGTGTTGGTTCTGTCGCCTACCCGCGAACTGGCAACCCAGATAGGTGAGAGTTTTGCAGTTTATGGCCGCCAGACGAAGCTGAAGCACATCGTTATCTTCGGCGGCGTAGGGCAGCAGCCGCAGGTCGAGGCGCTGCGGCGCGGCGCGGATATTCTGGTTGCCACGCCGGGACGCCTGCTTGATTTGATGAGTCAGGGGATTATCCGCCTGAATACCATCGAGATTTTCGTGCTGGATGAGGCAGACCGGATGCTGGACATGGGTTTTATCCATGATGTGCGCCGGATTATCAAGGCACTGCCGACGCGACGACAGACCCTGATGTTTTCCGCGACCATGCCGCAGGATATTCAAGACCTGGCCGACCAGATTTTGATTAACCCGGTACACGTTGCGGTGACTCCTCAGGCGACGACGGTTGAAAAAATCGCGCAGTCGGTCTTTTTTGTCGAAAAGAAAGATAAACGCGCGCTGCTGGAACATCTGCTGGATGACGCGGATTTCCGCCGGGTGCTGGTTTTTACGCGCACCAAACATGGAGCCAATAAACTTGCACAGCAGCTTGACCGGGGTAATATCCGAGCCGATGCCATTCATGGCAATAAATCGCAGAGCGCGCGGGAACGGGCGCTGGCGAATTTTAAATCGGGCAAAATCCGCGTCCTGGTAGCGACCGATATAGCGGCCCGCGGCATTGATGTCGAGGATGTGACGCACGTCATCAATTACGACCTGCCCAATGAACCCGAAAGTTATGTTCACCGCATCGGTCGAACGGCGCGGGCCGGGGCGGCGGGCATTGCATATTCGTTCTGTGATGTCGAGGAGCGGGCGTATCTGCGCGATATTGAAAAGCTGATTCGGCTGCACGTGCCGGTCGTCAGCGGGCATCCCTATGCTTCATCGCCGGCGGAGCGTGATATGCCGGTTTCTCGACCAGAACGCCCCGCACCGGCCAATCGCCCCTCAAATGGGGGCGGCCATCCGGCTGCTAACGGCGGAAGAGCGGCCGATAAACCGCGCCGAAGCAGCCGCAGGCGGCGTTCTCGCGCCGACCGGCGGTCTCATGGCGATGGGGCGTTCGATGCCGGGCGGGCTAATCAGCAGTGATGTGGCGGCGGGCCATCCTGGCCGCCTGGTTTAAATGCTGAAGAATGTCATAAAGGTGAGGATGAGTATGTACCAGTCATATAATCTTTCGCATCGTGACGCTGCGCTGCTTATCGGCGCTGTTCAGCAAGAGCTGGAGCGGCAGAATAAGGGAGCGGCGGTGGCGGTTGTGGACGCACATGGCGAACTGCTGGCGTTTTTACGCACGGATGGCTGCCCCCTGGCTTCGATCAACATTGCGATCAATAAAGCTTTTACCGCCAGCCGCGAACGCAAAGAGTCCGCTCAGTTGGGACAATCGGCGCGGGAAGGAAACTTCCCGCTGCTGTATTATGGCGAGGTGCGTTATGTCGGCTGGGGTGGGGGAGTCCCCATTATGTATGAAGGGCAGGTCGTCGGCGGGATTGGCGTCAGCGGCCTGTCGGAAGAAGAAGATGTGGTGCTGGCGCGGCTTGGCCTGAAGGCGATTTTGGGGCAGGGATAAGCTTCCGCCGCCTGGCTGATGAATATCGAACCGGTTGCTGTAGACTGATAGTTCCGAATCGGGAGGTTCGACCATGAAACGTATCGGCTTCATTCTAAAAGTGAAGCAGGAGTTGATTGAGGAATACAAAGCGCATCATCGTAACGTCTGGCCGGAGATGCTGGAAGCCTTGTCCGCAGCCGGCTGGCACAATTATTCGCTGTTCTTGCGCGAGGATGGGCTGCTGTTTGGCTATTTTGAGACGCCTGTTTCGCTGGAACAGGCGGTTGCCGAGATGGAAAAGACCGAGGTTAATGCCCGCTGGCAGGCGATGATGTCGCCATATTTCGAGCTGCCGCCGGGCGCGCGCCCCGACCAGATGTTTGTTGAACTGGAGTGCGTGTTTCATCTGGATTAAGACCAGCTGCTGCCGGGTTTGATTTGGCAATTTGGAGATAAAGAGGTAAGCTAGAAAGTTAGTGAAATTTCTGCGGTTTTCACTTGCAAACAACCTTTTGTCCAATGAAGTTTTATTTAAGGAGCAAAAAATGGCACAGTCAAAAGGTTTTAGCCGCCGTGACTTCCTGAAGGGGAGTCTGTTCGCCGGGTCAGGACTGGCGCTTGCCAACCTGTTTGCACTTGTTGAATATCGGCGGGCGCGCGCCCAGGAACAGCCTCTGCGCGCGGCTATGTCCAGCGCCGGTCTGGCCGGGACGTGGAATGCCCAGGGGCAGGAAGCTGCTCAATGGTGGTGCGACCTGCTGGGTGTTGAACTGACCTGGTTCGACGGTGAATTTGACCCGGTTATCCAGCGTGGCAAGATTGACCAGATGGCGACAGAACAGTGGGACTTCGTTGCCATGCAGCCGAATGCCATCGGTGCGCTGGTGGAGCCGGTGCAGGCCATGATTGACGCCGGTATTCCGGTGATTGATATGGACACGCTGATCGCTCCGCTTGCCCAGCTTCAGGAGATGGGCATCCTCACTTTCATCGCTCCCAACAACGTATTCATGTCGGAATCCGTTGTTGAGGTGCTGGTGGAGAAGATGGGCGGCGCGGGCAAGATCGCGCACATCGGCGGACAGCCCGGACACACCGGCGCACAGGCGCGTGGACAGGGCTTCCTGAACGTCGTCGGGCGTTACCCGGATATTGAAGTTGTTCTCGATGAGCCGGGTGACTGGGATGTGGCAAAGGCCGCTTCGCTGACCGAAACCACCCTGAACCGTCACCCTGACCTGAAGGCCATCTTCGCCGATAACGATGATATGGCACTGGCGGCACGCCAGGCGGTTGAAAACGCCGGCCTGGGCGATCAGGTGCTGGTGGGCGGCGTGGACGCCATGACCCCGGCCATTCAGGCGGTTGCCGATGGCAAGCTGGTCGCTACCGCCCGTAACTCTGCAACTCGTATTCATGGTTGGGCGGTGATCGCTGGCGTGTATGCCGCGACGGTGGGCCTGGAAGAAGCGCGGAATAACGTCCCGTTCTTTGTCCTGGCGGATGGCCCGCTAATCACCAACGAGATTGATGCGAACCCCGCTTTGGCCGACGAACCCTGGAAGTTGAACAACTACGGCCTCAGCGTTGTGCCAGGGCTGATGTGGGCAGAGGAGCAGCTCGTCTTCTAAGCGTTTTGCAGGAGGGCGGGTATCCTCATCCGGGATGCCGCTTGCTGACCAGACTGTAAACTAGAGGTATCCGAATGCTGTTCGGATACCTCGAAGTTCATTTTGGAAATATTTATGAATGCCACTCCAATACTTCAGCTACGAACGATCTCCAAACGATTTGGCAATATCCAGGCGCTTGACCATGTGGATTTTGATCTACGTGAGGGTGAAACCCACGCACTGGTCGGCGAAAACGGCGCGGGCAAATCAACCCTGATGCGTATTCTCTCCGGTGTTTACACCGAGTATGATGGGGAATTCCTGTTGGATGGAAAGCCTGTCCACCTGCATTCCCCACACGATGCGCTGGGTCTCGGCATTGGCATGATCCATCAAGAGTTGAGTGTTATGCCGGAGCTTTCGGTGGCCGAAAATTTATTTCTGGGCCGGCAGCTTACGACGCGCTGGGGAACGATTGACTGGAAAAAAATGTACAACACCGCCGAGCAGGAACTCGCCCGGCTTGGCTTCGAACATCTTGACGTGCGCCAGCCACTTGGTAAATATGCGCTGGGTACACAGCAGGTCGTTGAGGTGCTGCGTACCATTGTCTCCGGCGCGCGTGTCATCATTATGGATGAACCAACATCTGCGCTCTCTCCGGCGGAGGTGGAGCGCCTTATCCAACTGATTGATAAACTGCGCGAGGACAAACGCAGTATCATTTATATTTCGCATTTTCTGGAAGAAGTGGTGCGGGTGGCCGACCGGATCACCGTTCTGCGAGACGGCCAAAAAGTTGCCACTCTGGATGCGGCTGAAACCAACACGAGTCATCTCATTTCGCTCATCCTGGGGCGTGAAGTGAACGCGACACTGCCGCCCGCCGTCACAAGCGCAGATGGTCATATCCTGTTAGAAGTCAATAACCTCACTTCGGATGTGTTCGACGATGTGAGTTTTAAGGTAAATAAAGGCGAGGTGCTGGGCATTTATGGCGCGATTGGTGCGGGACATTTCGATCTGGCACGGGCGCTGTTTGGTATGTACCGTTTCGACAGCGGGGACATCACGGTAGACGGACATCGGTTTAAGCCGAAGCACTCCGCTCGTTATGCTATTCAGCACGGTCTGGCTTATGCCATCGAATCGCGGCGGAAGAGCCTGTTGATGGACGAAGCCATTTACCGCAATGTGACACTGCCTCACCTTAACCGGATTGGTTCGCTGGCCCCCCGGCAGTCGCAGGAATTGAAATTGGCCGCGCCGGCCATTCAGATGGTTAACGTGCAGCCGCCCGACCCGCTTAATCCGGTTGGCGCATTAAGCGGCGGCAACCAGCAAAAGGTCGCTATCGCCCGCTGGCTGACCTTCCCGCCAAAAGTGCTGGTGATGAGCGAACCGACACGCGGCATGGACGTGGGCGCAAAAAGTGAAGTGCTGAGCATCCTGCGCAAATTCCGCAACGATGGTTACGGTGTGCTGGTCGTTTCTTCCGAGCCAGAAACGATTTTGACGGTGTCTGACCGTGTGATTGTCATGTCACATGGGCGCGTTGTCGCGCACATGGAAAATAAAGATTTGAATAAAGACGTTCTGATGAGGTTGTTATGACCACGCAAACCGAGAAAAATCCTGAAATCGCTGTCTCGCCCTCCAAACCCCTGATTTCGGGCGTATGGATGCGGCGCATCACAGCCCTTGCGCCGGTATGGACGCTGCTGGCGCTGGCTCTTTTTTTCAGTTTGACCTCACAGACGTTTTTGCGCCCGGTCAACCTGAATAACATCCTGTCGCAGATTTCGACGCTGGCGATTTTCGCCACCGGTATGACGTTCGTGCTGCTTACCGGCGAAATTGACCTCAGTATCGCAGCGGTTGCGGCGCTGACCGGCATGATTTCCGCCTACCTGTTCGCCAACCTAAAAGTTCAGGAGCCAATTCCCCTGTTGGTGGCGCTGGGTACAGGCACGCTGATGGGGTTTTTGAGCGGCATTGCTTCGACACGCTTTCGCATTCCGACGTTTATGGCGACGCTGGCGATGTCGCTCATTGCCGGTGGCTTGACCACGTACCTCAGCAAAGGCCGTACTATCTCTCAACTCCCGGAAGTTGCAGTGTTTCTGGGCAGCGGGCGCATCGGCGGCGCGAACGGGTTCCGCGTGCTGGTGATTGTGGCGGCTGTTTCATTACTCATAGGGTATCTGGTGCTGAAATACACCCGCTTTGGCCGCTATGTGTATATGACCGGCGCGAGCAAACCGGCGGCGCGGCTGGCAGGTGTAAACACAAATATTATCCTGACGGCAGTGTTAACGATTTCCGGTTTCTTCGCCGGGCTGGCAGGTGTGGTCAGCACGGGACGGCTTGGCAGCGCACTGCCGGATGCAATTCCCAGTTTCCTGATTGATACTATTGGCGCGGTGGTGCTTGGCGGCACTTCGTTAAGTGGTGGGCGCGGCGGTATGGTACAAACGCTGATCGGTCTGCTGATATACGGCACGCTTCGCAATGGTTTGGATAATATTCCTTCGATAGACCCGCTGCTGAAGGACGTTATCACCGGCATCGTATTGTTCGTTGCGCTGGTCATCAACGTTCTGCTCGCGGGACGCGCGCCGCGCGACAAAACCGCATAGTGTTTAATCTTTCAATGCAGGCCTGGGGCGCACAACCGTGCGCCCTCCCAAAAATTCTTCCTTCGATCTCTCAACAATCACCAGGCAGTAACTATCATGTTCACCGAACTTTCAACCCGATACCAACCCCTGAATGCCGAAACTGTTTCCGGTTATGTTCATTCGCGCCCTGAACTGCGCGAGGTTTTTCACATCGGCGAGGAAATCGAATCGGTTGAGGTTGGCGATGGCAACCTCAACCTGGTCTTTAAAGTCTGGGCTAAAAATGACCCCAGCCGAACGGTTGTTTTGAAGCAGGCGCTTCCTTACCTGCGGCTGGTTGGCGACAGCTGGCCGCTGCCGCCCGACCGCGCCCGCATCGAAGCCGAGGCGCTGAAAATCGAATATCGGTTGTGTCCGCAGCATACGCCCCGGGTCTATTTTTATGACCCGGATATGTACCTGACGGCGATGCAAAACCTGAATAACCATATCATCATGCGGAAGGGGTTGATTCAGGGCATTAAATATCCGGCTTTCGCCGAGCATATCGGCCTCTTTCTGGCGCGCACGCTGGCCTATACCTCTGATCTGGTGCTGGACTTCCGCACCAAAAAGCTGGAAGTCGCGCGGTTTACGAACCCCGAACTGTGTAAGATTACCGAGGATTTGGTTTTCACCGAGCCTTACCGTAAAACCGAACGCAACCGCTACCACCCGGAAATCGAGCCGCAGGTGCTGGCTCTGCAGGCGGACGATTCGCTGCGGACGCAGGTCGCCCAGATGAAAGAAAAGTTCATGACTCACGCGCAGGCGTTGATTCATGGCGATCTACATACGGGCAGTATCATGATTAATCAGACCGAAACGTTTGCGATTGACCCTGAATTCGCCTTTTACGGGCCGATGGGTTTTGACGTGGGCGCGGTGATCGGCAACCTGTTCCTCAGCTATGCCTCGCACGAAGTCCGCACAAAAGACCCGGAAGCCCGCGCCGATTTCCGTAAATATCTGACGGATATGGTTATTCAATTGTGGAAGGTGTTCGAGCGCGAATTCGGCGAAGTGTGGGCCGAAGTGGACTCGATCAACATGCCTAAAGGGTATCAGGAAGATTATATGCTGCGGGTGCTGCAAGACTCGGCGGGCATGGGCGCGTGTAAGATGATGCGCCGCGTCATTGGTCTGGCCGGCGTGGAGGACATTCGGGGCATTGAGGACGCGAACGAGCGGTCAATCGCCGCCAGCCTGGCGCTGAATATTGCGCAGGCGTTAATAATGAACCGGCGAGAAATACGAACGATTGAAGAGCTGGTGGAAACGGCTACCGGCTGCCGCCCGTCTTATCCTTGGAAGGGGTAGTGTCGTGAACGTACACGGAAAACACTACCGCACCATCTGGATTCATGAGGATGATCCGCATGTTGTACAGGCCATTGACCAGCAGGTTTTGCCGCACGAGTTCAAAATCCTTGATCTGACGACGGTGGATGAAGTTGCCCATGCCATCAAAGCGATGCTGGTGCGCGGCGCGGGCTTGATCGGCGCGACTGCCGGCTATGGCATGTACCTGGCGGCTTTAAATGCGCCGCGCCGCAGCCGCGAGGCATTCCTCGAATCGGTGCGCGCCGAAGGGGAAAAGTTAAAAGCCACCCGTCCGACGGCCATCAATCTGGAGTGGGCGGTGCATCGCCAACTGCGGGGGATGGAAGCGGCGGCAGACGTTGAAAGTATGATCGAGGCGGCTTTCCAGACGGCCAATCTGATCGCCGATGAGGATGCCGAATTTTGTCGGCGCATTGGCGAACATGGCGTTCGCCTTCTGGAAGACATCAGCCGCCGGAAGAACGGCGAAACGGTCAACGTGCTGACGCATTGTAACGCCGGCTGGTTGGCTTTTGTGGATTACGGCACGGCCACCGCGCCGATTTATGCTGCTTTTGATCGGGGCATCAAAATTCACGTTTGGGTAGATGAAACGCGCCCACGCAACCAGGGCGCTTCGCTGACGGCCTGGGAACTGGGCCAGCACGGCGTTCCACATACGGTGATTGCCGATAACGTGGGCGGCCATCTGATGCAGCATGGTTTGGTGGATATTGTCATCACCGGCACCGACCGCACCACTTATACCGGCGATGTGGCGAACAAAATCGGCACATATCTGAAGGCGCTGGCGGCGAAAGACAATCAAGTGCCGTTTTACGTGGCGCTGCCATCATCGTCGTTCGACTGGCAGACCCGTGACGGCGTGAAAGAGATTCCGATTGAAGAACGCGGCGGCGAGGAAGTGCGCTATATACGCGGCCTGCATAACGGTCAGGTTGTGGAGGTGCTGGTCACGCCGCAGGACAGCCCGGCGGCGAATTATGGTTTTGACGTGACGCCGGCGCGTTTAATCACCGGGCTGATTACCGAGCGCGGCATTTGTCCGGCAACTGAAGAAGGTATTCGCGGCCTGTACCCAGAGCAGGGAGGGTAAACCGGCACAGAATGGGATTGAGGCGCGCTGGTAGGGGTGTAAATTGCCTCAGGCGGTGATTACTGCTTATACGCTTCGCGCCCTGACCACTTGCCCGCGCCGGGTGTGGCTTGACCACAATGGCGATGAGCGGCAGGCAGTTGAGGTCGCACCGGACTTATCTTATCGTGGACTTGAACACGAGAAAGCCATCGGCACGGCCATGTTCGGGCCGGTTCAGACTGTGCCAGCGGCTTCCTGGCTGGAAGCGGCAGCCGCCACACAAGACCTGATGCGGCGTGGTGTGCCGGGTATACGGGGCGCGGCGCTGGAAAGCACAATCACGTTTTCGCAGACATATACCGTCCGGGGCAGGGTGGACTGGCTGCGGCGGGTGTCGCAGCCGTCGCGGCTGGGCCGCTGGTCGTATGAGCCGATTGAGATCAAATATCGCACTCAACTTCAGGACGAAGACAAACTCCAACTTGATTTATATGTCTGGCTTTTGCAGAACGTCCAGGACGGGCAGCCTTCGGGCTGGTTCTGGTTGGGGCATGACGAGAGCGGCGGCCCGGCGCATCAAATCGAGCATGACTACCGGCAGGAGCGGCTGTTCGCTGCGCTGGAGCAGGCCGCCGATGTGCTTCAGGCGGCGGAGGCCCCGCCGATCTTTCTGGCATCTCACTGCCAGCTCTGCCGGTGGCGCGCCGCCTGCGAGCAAACAGCTTCGGCCAGGCGGGACATCACTTTGCTGCCGGGTTTGTCCCGCATAACGTGGGAACATCTCCATCGAGAAGATATTCACACCCTCGATCAAATCCTCTCTTTGCCGCCGGAAGCGTTAAAACGATTCAAAGGGGTCGGCCAGACGCGCGCGCACGAGTTCCATACATTCGCTCAGGCGGTTGTGAATAACCGCCCGGTGCAGCGCCAGCCTTTGCCGGAAATCCTCCGGCAGCCGGGCATCATGTTCGACCTGGAAACCCGGCTGGGTAACGACTTGCCCTGGTGTTTCGGCTGGCAGGTGGATGGACAGCCCGCGACCGCTGCTATCGTAGACCCGTACTGCGAAGATGACCTACTGGCACTGCCGGATGGCGCGCGGGTAATCGTGGTGGCGGACAGCGACCAGGGCTGGCGGCTGCTGGCAGAAACGGCGCGAAAATATCCCGGCCTGCTTTTTCATTGGGGCGCGTCTGAGATGGGCGTGCTGCGCCGGACCGCGCCGCCCGATGTCGTGGACGCGCTGCAAGGCCGCCTGCATGATCTGAACAAAACCTTCAAAAAAACCTGCGTTCTGCCAGTGCGCGGCACGAGTATTAAAAAAGTCGCGCCGTACCTGGGTTTTCGCTGGCCGCCGGGCGCAACGGCGCTGACCGCCTGGGCCGATTACAACGCCTGGCTGAAAGATAACGACCGCGATGCCCTGGCGCGAGCGTGCGCCTACAACCGCGCCGATGTCGAGGCTCTGACGATCATCTGGCGCTGGCTGGTTGATGGTTCGCTTTCGTAGACCGCTTCTCAGCATCCGATACATTTGAGCCAAAACATCTTTCGATGCGTGTTTGGGTTGTTGACAAGCCGCACGAAAGGCCTTATAATTTTTGCTAAATGAAATTAATTTTCATACAGTGAAAATATGGCGGCTTATCCTTCCTCTGAACACTCCTCTAATGATGTTATGAGCATCATTCGCCAGACCGGCATCGTGGCGATTCTTCGAGCGAATCGCTCGGACAGGCTGTTAACCGCCGCCGATGCGCTTCAGGCCGGTGGGGTGCGGGCGATTGAGGTGACTCTGACGACCCCCGGTGCGCTGGACATCATCGGTCAGGCGGCGTCTCAGCTACATGAAGGGGTCGTTTTTGGGGCGGGATCGGTGCTGGATCCTGAAAGCGCGCGCGCGGCTGTGCTGGCCGGTGCGCGTTTTATTGTCTGTCCCACCCTCAATGTCAAAACCATCGAATTATGCCGCCGGTACAGCGTGCCGGTTATGCCGGGCGCATATACGCCGACCGAAGTGTTAACCGCCTGGGAAGCCGGCGCGGATATGGTGAAACTTTTCCCGGCGGATATAGGCGGCCCAACTTACCTGAGAGCCATTAAAGCGCCGCTGCCGCAGGTGAGTATAGCCCCGGTAGGCGGGGTGAGCGTGGACAATGTGGCCGATTTTTTTCGCGCAGGGGCGGATGCTGTGGGTGTCGGCAGCGCGCTGATTAACCAGCAGCTTCTGGAAGCCGGCGACTTCGCCGCCATCACGGCCAGGGCGCGCCGTTTTCGGGAAGCGGTCGAAGCGGGCCGCAGTCCGGCGGAGGGCTAACGTGACCGCTCCGCTGTTAGAAGTAATTGGGGTTTGCAAGTCGTTTCCCGGAACGCAGGCTTTGAGGGATGTTTCTTTTGAACTTCTGCCCGGCGAAGTTCACGCCCTGATGGGTGAAAACGGCGCGGGTAAGTCCACCCTGATGCACATTATTTCCGGCGTCTATCTACCGGACGCCGGGGAAATCCGTATCGAGGGGCGTCCGGTGATGCTGCGCGGCCCGCGCCAGGCCCAGGATATGGGCGTGGGTATGGTGTTTCAGGAGTTAAGCCTTGCGCCCGGTCTGAGCATTGCCGAGAACGTGTTCCCAAACCGCGCGCCGACCCGGCTGGGCGGAGCAATCGCCTGGGGTGAGCTGTACCGCCGCACGCGCGATTTGCTATCGCCGTTCGAGATTAACATCGCGCCGCAGACGCTCGTCCGCGATCTGAGTGTTACGGCGCGGCAGATTGTCGAAATCGTCAAGGCGCTGTCGCTTAATGCCCGGATTTTGCTGCTGGACGAGCCGACCTCGGCGCTGCCCCCCAATGAAGTCGAGCGGCTTTTTGATGTGATTCGCCGCCTGAAAGCGCGGGGAATCGGCATCGTATACATCAGCCACCGCATACCGGAGGTGATGAACATCGCCGACCGTGTAACGGTACTTCGAGATGGTCAAAAAGTGGCGACCCATGATATTGCCGCTGTTACTCCTGATCGAATCATCGAGGAAATGGTGGGGCGCAAAATCACCGATCTGTATCCAGAGCGCGCAGCTGAAATCGGCGCGGAACTGCTGCGCGTGGAAGGTCTGGGGCGCGAGAACGTTTTTTCCGACATTTCCTTCAGCCTGCGGCGCGGCGAAATCGTCGGCATCGCCGGTTTGATGGGAGCACGGCGCAGCGACCTGCTGCGCGCCCTGGTGGGGGCGGGGCGGATAGATACCGGCAGGATTTTTATCGAGGGCAAACCGGCTCGTATCACATCGCCGGAACAGGCATTTGGGCTGGGTATGGCCTACCTGCCGGAGGAGCGAAAAACCGACGGCCTGTTCCTTAAGATGCCGCTGCGCCAGAATGTCTCGGTTACGTCGCTGCGGGATTTTGCCCGGATGGGCCTTATGAGCGCACGGAAAGAGGCGGCGGTTACGCGAACGTTTGTTAACCGGCTGCGTATTCGCACACCGGATGTCGAGCAGATTGTAGGGCGGTTGAGCGGCGGCAACCAGCAGAAAGTGATGTTTTCCAAATGGTTAGTCCGCCAATCCAAAATTCTGATTATTGATGAGCCGACCAAAGGGGTTGACGTAGGCGCAAAGGTGGAAATCCACACATTGCTGCGCGAACTCACGCGGCAGGGTGCCGGCGTCCTTTTTGTGTCGTCGGAGTTCCCTGAAATCATCGGGCTGGCCGACCGCATCCTGATTATGTACGAGGGGCGGATTGTGGGTGAAATCCCCGGCGAACAGGCTACAGAGCAGAGCTTGATGCTGCTATCGTCCGGCTACCGGGTGGAGAATCAGACCGCAGGAGTGTGAAAGAACATGGCCGACAATGCCCAGACGCCCGCAGCGGCGCTCAGCAATAAATCGGTGCCGACTCGCCCCTGGATGCGCCGGTTGAAACGCTTCATCGGTACGCGGGAACTGCCGCTGCTGGCGCTCATTCTGCTGGTGGTGGTCATCATGGCAAACCGGAATCCCAATTTTCTGACGATTGCGAATTTCCGCGCGATGGCGGTCGGTTTTACGCCGACTGCCGTTATTGCCGTTGGCATGGTCATCCTGCTGGTTTCGGGCGGCTTCGACCTGTCGGTAGGGGCGGTGCTGGCCTTGAGCGGAACGCTGGTGGCGCGTTTTGTCCTGGATGGGATGGAACAGGTTATCGCAGTGCCAGCGGTACTGGTGATTGGGGCGTGTATCGGCTTCGTCAACGGCTTTCTGGTGACAAAGGTAAACATCAACCCACTGGTGGCAACCTTAGGCACGCTGTCTATTGCGCGCGGCATCGCCCAAGTGATGACCGAAGGCATTTCAATCAGCGGTTTGCCGGCGTCCTTTGGCCGCGTGGGCGGCGAGCAGCTTGCCAACATTCCGTACATGGTGCTGATTATGCTGGTCATCGTTGTGATCGGCGATCTGGCGCTGCGGCATACGCGCTTTCTGCGGCAGGCTTATTACGTTGGCAGCAACGAAAACGCCGCGCGGCTGTCCGGTATTGCCGTTGATCGTTTCCGAATCCTCGCCTATATGCTCACGGCGGCGCTGGCGGCACTGGCGGGTGTACTGCTGGCATCTCGATTAATGGCAGGGACGCCGACGGCGGCACAGGGACTGGAACTGCAAGTGCTGGCCGGGGCGGTCATCGGTGGGGCCAGCCTCACCGGCGGGGAAGGAACGGTTTTGGGCGCGTTTTTAGGCATCGTGTTTATCGGCATCATCTCCAATGTTATGACGATGGAAGCTGTTTCGATTTTCTGGCAGCAGGCCGTAACGGGCGCGATCCTGATCGCGGCGGTGGCTTTTGACATGCTGGTTCGGCGGCGTCGCGTTTGATGCCGAATCACGAAACATTTTCGTTTAGTTCATTGGGTTTTTAGAGGAGTTAAAAGGTTATGAGCAAGCCATTGTCCCGCAGAGATTTTATGAAGAGCGGCGCAGCGGCATCGGTCGGCGCGCTGATGGCCTCTCAGCTGGCGGCGCTGCCTGCCGCCGCGCAGGATACGAGTGACCAGGAATATGTTTATCTTTCGATTGTGACGCAGGTGCCGTTCTGGGTTGACCACCGTGCCGCGCTGGAAGATGCCGGTAAGGTGCTGGGCGTCAAAACGACCTTCACCGGCCCGGTTGATTTTGACGTAGCGGGGCAGGCGCGCCAGCTTGACGAAATCGTAGCCCGCAATCCCGCCGGCATCGTGATTTTCCCCGGCGACGCGGGGGCGATCACGCCGGGCATTAACCGCGCGGTGGAAGCCGGCATCCCGGTTGTGCTGGTCATCAGCGATGCGCCGGAAAGCAAACGTTACAGCATCCTGGGCATCAACGGTTTTCAGGCTGGGCGGGTCGGCGGCGAAATGCTGGCGCAGGCTATTGGCGGCAGGGGCAAAGTTGTGATTGGCGGTTTCCAGAGTCCCAACATCATCGAGCGTATGGAAGGCTATAAAGCGGTTTTCGCCGAAAAATACCCGGACATCGAGGTAGTGGCCGAAGTGGATGACCGGGCGGACCCGGCTTACGCGCCGACCGCTTATGCGGCTGCGATTGCTGCCAACCCGGATGTGGCCGGCATCGGCGGCACCGACGGCGACAGCGGCAAAGGCGCGGCGCTGGCTGTGCGCGATGCCGGGAAAGTGGGCGAGATCAAAATCGTGGCGATGGATCGCAACGACGATATGCTGCCGTTCATCGAGGACGGCACGATTTATGGCACGGTCGTCCAGAAAAGTTATACCGAGATGTTCATGGCCGTTCATCTGCTGTACTGGCTGAAGAATGATGTATTAAAAGTTGTACCGGACTGGCGCGGCGCCGGGCTGAACATTCTGCCGGAGCGGGTTGAAACGGGTGTGTTTGCGGTCACGCAAGAGAACGTGGCGCAGTTCAAACGTTAGGTCCTGGATGGTGGGTTTTTGAGAGCGGATTGATTCGATAATCGCGCGAGTTAAACGGTTGTCCTACAATAACGCGCGGTAATTAACGAGCAAAAGGATTGAGCCGTGACCGCAAAAGATGACCGTTACAACATCCGCGTTTTAGACCGGGCCATAAGCGTTTTGCAGACGCTTTCCGATGGCAAGCCGCGCACCCTGGTGGAATTGAGCGACGCCATCGGCCTGAACAACAGCACGACATTCCGGTTGGTTTCGTCTTTGGCTTCTCATAATTTTCTGGAGCGCGACGAACAAAGCGGAAAATATACGCTTGGCCTGGCCTGCCTGGAACTCGCGCGATCTTATCAAATCAACAACCATATCCGGCGGGCGGCTTTGCCGGAGTTGGAGACGCTGCGGGATGCGACAGGCGAAACCATCCATCTCGCCATTCTTGACCGGATGGAGGTGTTTTATCTGGAAAAGCTGCACGGGCTTCACGCGATTGGCTTGATGTCATCCCATGTCGGCGGGCGGGCGCTGGCTTACTGCACCGGCTTGGGCAAGCTGCTGCTAGCTTATACCGACCCGGAGCGCGTCCGCGCGCATTACGAAAAAACCGGCTTCATCCGATTTACCAATACCACGATTACCGATATTGACCGCCTGCTGGGTGAACTCGAAAGCATCCGACATCAGGGATATGCCTTCGACTGGGGCGAACACGAACCGGACGTGCGCTGTGTGGCGGCGCCGATTTTTGACTCGGACGGCCAGGTGGTGGCGGCTATCAGTATTTCCGGGCCGGCCAGCCGCATGGATCCCCTAGAAAGCGATCAGGCGCGAATAAACAACATTCAACACGCTGCCGCCGAAATCTCAGCCCGTTTGGGATACCGCCAGTACCAACCGTCACTGAAGTAAAGGAAATGATATGCGAAAGATTATCAACCAACGCGAACGGCATCCTGATCCCGAAATTCTGGAAGGATTCAAGAGCCTGCTGAAGATTTACAGCCCATCCTGTGTGGTGGCCGACTCGCAGGAGCGGGCAGGGGTGATGCGAAGTTACATCCGCCCGCTGATGACCGACAAACGATTTGTCGGCCCGGCGCTGACGGTGCGGCTCGAACCGGGCAACCAAGTGGACTGCCTGGATGCGCTTTCGGTGGCGCAGGCCGGGGATGTGATCGTGGTGGATGCGGCGGGCGAAACCGAAACCTCGATCTGGGGCGGGCTGATGTCCGGCCTGTGTTTGATGAAAGGCGTAGCCGGTGCCGTCATTGATGGCGCGATGCGCGATACCGACGAAACGCGGGCGCTCGGTTTCCCGGTTTTTGCCAAAGCTATTGTTCCTCGCTCTACACACTCGCCCTATTCAGGCCGGATGGAGCCAATCGAGATTAACGTGACGATTCAGTGTGCCGGGGTGGTTGTTAATCCTGGCGATCTGGTACTTGGCGACGAAATCGGCGTGGTGGTTGTGCCGCTCGAACAGACTGCCGAGGTGCTTAAAGCGGCGCGGACGCAGGCCGAAAAAGAAGAGCAGACCCGCGCCAAAATCCGCGAAGGTAAAACGGTCGAAGAACTGCTGGCAGAGTTCGGGCGTTTATAGAAAGGAAAACCCATTATGGTTGACACGATGCGCGTGGAACGACTGCGCGAGGGAATGAAAGCTGCCGGCCTGGACGCGCTGATATGCCGCCTGCCGGAGAATGTGGTGTACATCACCGACTATTGGCCGCATCATGGTTTCTCGGTGGTGGTTTTGCCGCGCGAGGGCAAACCCCGGCTGTTTTTGCCAGAAATCGAAGAAGAATACGCCAAACCCGATTGGGTGGACTACACCACGTTTGGTTGGGGGCTGCTGAAGGATGGCGACCTGTACGAAAACTACCGGCGCTTGCTGACCGAAGCGCGCGGCCAGCTTGGTCTGCAAGGGGCGGTCATCGGTATTGAGCAGAGTTTTGAAGTGTCTGGCCCGACGTACCGTATGGCCGAACCGGTGGTCCCGGCTGCGCCCTGGTCGGGGCTGATGGAGCAGGTGTTCGCCGGGCAAAAGCTGGTGGATGCCGCCGGCGTGATTCAAAAAGCGCGGGCGATCAAAGGGCAGTACGAACTGGATAAACTGCGTATTGCCAATGAAATCGCCGAGATGGGAATGAATGCTTTTCTCGCGCAGCTTCAACCGGGCATGAGAGAAGTGGAAGTCGGGGCGCTGATCGAACAGACGATACGCGCTAAAGGCCCCGGTTATAAGGGCGCGCGGCTGGTACGGGCGTCGGCGGAAGTCGGAGCCGGTCCGGTGGGCAGCACCAAAGGCACGCTGCTTGTGCCTTCGACCACTTACACCATCCGGGAAGGGGATTTTGTGATGGTCGAGCTGGCGACGGTCGTGGATGGCTATTGGTCAGATTTAACCTATGTAGCCGTTGCCGGGCAGCCCAGCGCGCGGCAGCGCGAAGTTTATAACGCCGTGTTGAAGGCGCAGCAGGCCGGCGCGCAGCAGATGAAAGCCGGCGCGTTGTTTAGCGACCCGGATACCGCCGCGCGCGAAGTGCTGAAAGAAGCCGGCCTGGGCGATTACTTCGTGCATATCACCGGGCATGGGGTGGGCTGGCGCTATCACGAATTTGTCCCGTTTTTAATGCCCGGCGCTGAAGGCACGCTGGAAATGGGTATGGTGAGCAGCGTCGAACCGGGCGTGTATATCCCTGATTTTGGAGGGATTCGCATTGAAGATAATGTGGCCGTTGGCGCTGACGAGCCGGTGTTTTTGTCCACGCCGCGTCAGCCCTGGTTATAAATCATCAATGCTGCTGGAGGCGCACGGCGATGCGCCTCCGTAGATAACTATGTTTTCAAGGAGATACTTTTATGCGGCTCAAAGATCGTGTGGCAATTGTGACCGGTGCAGCCAAAGGTATCGGTTGGGGCATTGCGACCGTACTGGCGAAAGAAGGCGCAAAGGTTGTGGTAGTGGACTGGGATGAGCAGGATGGAGCTAAAACCGCCGCCGAAATTCGGGACGGCGGTGGAGATGCCATCTTCGTCAAATGTGACGTGTCCAATGAAGATCAGGTTAAAGCGATGATCCAGGCGACGCTGGATCAATACGGCAGGATTGATATTCTGGTCAACAATGCTGGCATTGGGGTGTACAAAACCATCACCGATGCCACCAGCGAGGACTGGGATCGCTGCCTGAGCGTCAACCTCAAAGGCGTGTTTTTATGTTCCAAATACGCCATCCCGCATATGCAAACAATCGGCAAAGGCGCGATTGTTAATATCTCATCGGTACATGCTTACGCCAATGTCAACGGCACATCTCCTTATGCAGCATCCAAAGGCGGCGTGACCGCGCTCACGCGCGCGATGGCGATGGACTACAGCCCGACCATCCGCGTTAATGCCATTGCGCCGGGGTGGGTTCTGACACCGCTTATCCAGAGTATCTTCGACAGTTACCCCGACCCGGCAGCACAGCAGCGCCTGGTGGAACAGCGCCAGGTGATGAAACGCATCGGCAGGCCGGAGGATGTCGGTTATGCGGCGGCGTTCCTCGCCAGCGACGAGGCCTCGTTCATCACGGGGGTGCAGTTGTTCGTGGACGGCGGCCTGACCGCGCAGTTGGAAAGCTGGTAGCAGGCAGGGGGCGCAGGTGCTGAAGTTCGACATTACGCGGGACGATTTAAGCGGTCTGGCCGAGCGCGGCGCGGTTTTTGTCACTTTTGGCGAGACGATGGTCCGTGATACGCCGGCGGACATGCAGCGGCCTGAAACTACGCGGCTGGTTTATATCACGCTGGCCGGCAGCGAATTTTCGATAGCGACACTGCTATCCCGGCTGGGCATTCCGGCGGCGTACATCACCCGTGTGCCGGATAACCCCTATGGCTGGATGCTGCGGGATACGGCGCGGGCGAACGGCGTCAATGTCGAACACTTCGTCTGGGCTTCCAAAGCCGAACCCATAGGGCGGTACATTTACGAAGCCGGGCGCACGCCGCGCCTGGGGGTCGTGTGGTATCAGCGGATGTACTCGGCGGCCAGCCGCCTGGGCGCGGGCATGGTGGACTGGCGGCGCGCGCTGGCGAACTGCCGCCTGTTCCATACGTCCGGCATTAACTTCGGCCTGGCCGCTCACAGCGGTTACACCGTTAACTATCTGCGCGAGTCGTTCATCGAAGCGGCGGCGGCCAAACCGCCCGACTGCCTGGTGGGAATGGACTTCAACTACCGGGCAACATTGTGGGGCGAGGAGGAGTGCAGGGCCGTCATAACACCGCTCATCACCGATCATGTTGATGTCTTGATTACTACGATCTACGACATGGCGCGGCATTATGGCATTGGCTGTGGCCGCTATACCGCCCGGCAGATCAACGAAGGCGATATTGAAGATATTCATGATGATGATTTACGCGCCTTTGGCGAGGAAGTGACGAAGCGGTTTGATCTGCGCGTTGTGGCAGTGACCATGCGTCAGTCTGACTCGTCGGAGCGGCACTGGTGGGAGTCGGCGGCAGTGAGCCGCGATGGTCAGTTTTTTCGTTCGGCAGCCGCGCGTGAAATTTATCTGTCCGACCGAATCGGGGGCGGGGACGCTTGGGCAAGCGGCTTTTATTACGGCCTGCTGACGGCAGGGATTGGTCACGAGGGGCTGGAAAAAGGCGTGATCGTTGGTGATGCGGCGACCCGCCTGAAACAAACTATCATGTTTGATCTTCCGCTTATCACTAAGGCCGAGGTGCAGGCGCTCATTCAGGCCGACGTTCTCGGCTCAGGCAATCTGACCGTTCGCTGATGATGTTGGCGCAAGGAGGTGATGCGAAGAAGAAAGAAGTTCTGCGTTTAAACAAAAATCTCAACTCGAAAAAGATCGTTGGATGTCATAGAAAAGGACGATGACAACATGAAAAAGCGTTTTGTTATGGTGGTTGTGCTGTTGATCGCGGCATTGGGTGTGTCGGCAGTGGTGGCGCAAGATGGTTACACGGCTCCCGCGCCGGCGTTTGATCCGGTTCCGCTGGCCGAAGGCGCGCAGGCCGCCTGCGCCAACCTAAGCTGGGACGGCAGCGCGGCGCCGCGTATTGCTTATATGCCGCCGGCGACCGAATTCCCTTACTACATGGCGATTGGCGAAGGTATTAAGGCCAAAGCTGCCGAACTGGGCGTAGAAACCTTCATGCTCGCGCCGCAGAGCGGTTCGGACATCGCCGGGCAGATGGGCATGATTCAGGATGTGCTGACGCAGGGCGTAGATGCGATCATCCTCTCCACGCACGACGAAGGCGCGGCGGCTCCGCTGGTGAAACAGGCGGTGGAACGGGGAATCGCCGTCATCATCGTTAACTCCGACATTCCGAATTTCCCGACCCCGGTGCATGGCGTGGTCGGCTACAGCCAGCGTAAGGGTACGTTTAACCTGGGTAACTTCGCCGCCGGCATGGTTGGTGGGGTGGCTAAGGTCGGCGTCCTGGAAGGGCTGCCGGGCTACCATTCGACCGAACGAATCGGCGGTTTTCTGGACGCTTTCAAGCAGTTTCCGCAGATGGAAGTTGTTGCCACGCTGCCGACCGAGTGGAATGTGGACACGGGCAACAAGGCGATGACCGATATGCTCCAGGCGCACCCGGAAATTAACATCGTTGTGGCGGCCAATGACTATATCGCCATCGGCGCGGCAGCGGCGGCTCAGGCTGCCGGTCGGGGGGATGTTTTGATCTTTGGCAATGATGGTGATACGACCGGGCTGGAAGACATCGCCGCCGAACGCTGGACAGCGACGGTGAATACCACACCCTATGTGATGGGTCAGGTTGTGCTTCAGGTGGCGCAGGACTGCCTGACGAATCAGTTTCCCGGCGGCTGGGTGGAAACGCCGACCGTCGTCGTCAACGAATCGAACGTGATGGATTACATCTGTAAGCCAGAGACGTTATTCCCGCCGCTGGCCGGGACGTATGAATGCCCCGGCGCATAAAGTTTGTTCGTCAATGAGAGTGGGGGCGCGGCTTGCTGCGCCCCCGCGACGAAACGGGAAAACCTATGAGCGAAATATCCCCACCGCTGTGGGAACTGCATGATGTTAAAAAGGCTTTTTACGGCACTCAGGCGCTAAAAGGCGTCTCGATCCAGATTCGAACCGGCCAGATTCATGCGCTGTTGGGCGAGAACGGCAGCGGAAAATCTACATTGATAAAGTGCCTGGCCGGGGTGCATCAGCCGGATGCGGGCGAAATTTTGTTCCGGGGGAATCCTGTTGTGCTGCGCCATCCCCTGGATGCGCGGGCGTATGGTGTAGCGACCATTTTCCAGGAATTTTCGCTGGTTCCTTCGCTGACGGTAGCCGAAAATATCTTTTTGGGCAGGCAGCCGCACCGCCCAACGCGCCTGATTGATTGGGATGCTATGCGGGCCGAAACGGTCAGGGTGCTGAAACAGCTTGACATTCATATTGACCCGGAGGCCATCGTTAAAAACCTCTCGGTGGCCGAGCAGCAGTTGGTTGAGATCGCCAAAGCTATCTCGCTGGAGTCCAGCCTGCTCATTATGGATGAGCCGACGGCGGCGCTGGGCCTGGCGGAAACTGAGCGGCTG
>JAPKMO010000076.1 GCA_026645945.1 Anaerolineae bacterium | reverse complement strand
CGATATAACTTTCGACGCTCAGGTAGCTGCGGTAGCGTTCGTAACCGGGGATCATGCCCCCGGCCACCTCGCCGCGCAGGTTCAGCCAGCGCACCAGCTCTCGCCGCGCCGTATACAGGCGGCTGCCGATGCCCAACCCCTGAAAGTCGGGATGCACGCTTAAATCCGCGCCGTACAGCCACTCGCCGTCCGGGTCGTGCCGGTCGAACCAGCCGCCGCTAATCATCTCGACAAACGGCAGGTGCTGCTGGATGAGCGCCCAATTGGTGCGAAAAGTGCTGGTGGAGCCGACCACCATCCATTTTTCCTGGACGCGCGCCAGTGCCGCGAACTGCCCCTGTGGAAAAAGCTGAATGTGCCGTAAAAAATGTTCGGCGCGCATTAGTTCGTGATCGGCCAGCGTGGGGAAAATAAACCGCTGTAATGCTGCCAGCCGCCGGGCGTGTTTGGGATCGGTATTGCCGACATGCACGTCAGCCGAGCGGGTCATCATGACAGACCTCCAATAAAAATCGTCCGGGTTTCCATATAATCTTCCAGCCCTTCCTGGCCGCATTCGCGCCCCAGGCCGCTCTGTTTAACGCCGCCGAAGGGCGCTTCCGGCGTGGCGGGCAGCCAGTCGTTGATGCCCACCATGCCGAACTGCAAACCTTCGGCCATCTTCACCGCCGTGTTCAGGTCGTTGGTCAGCACGTAAGCGGTTAACCCGTATTCGGTGTCGTTCGCCATTTGCAGCGCCGTTTCGGCATCGTCGAAGGGGATGATGGGCAGCACCGGGCCGAAAATTTCCTCGCGGTACAGGCGCATCTCCGGCGACAGGCCGGTAATGACGGTGGGACGGTAAAAATACCCGCGCGGCAGTTCCGCCGGACGCCCGCCCCCCACCGGCGCGGAAGCTCCCGCCGCGACCGCCTCCGCCACCAGCGTTTCCACCCGGTCGCGCTGGGCGGCATTAATCAGCGGGCCGACTTCGGTATCCTGGCGCAGCCCGTCGCCTACCCGCAGCCGGGATGCCAGTGCCGCCGCCTGCTCGGTGAAGGCCTGGACGATGCGGCGGTGGACGAAAAACCGCTGCGGCGTGACGCACGTCTGCCCGCAGTTGCGATACTTCCAGGCGACCGCCGCGCGCGCAGCCTGTTCCACGTCCACATCGGGGAAGATGATAACCGGCGCGTTGCCGCCCAGTTCCAGCGCCAGGCGTTTGACGGTGCGCGACGCGCCATCCATCAGCAGTTTGCCCACCCGCGTGCTGCCGGTGAAGCTGATTTTTCGCAGGCGTGGGTCGTCCAGCATGACCTGGGCCATGTCTGCCGGGTGGCCG
Source organism: Anaerolineae bacterium (assembly GCA_026645945.1). GTDB lineage: Bacteria > Chloroflexota > Anaerolineae > Aggregatilineales > Phototrophicaceae > CFX2. The sequence goes on along the minus strand of JAPKMO010000076.1, from coordinate 20,862 downwards.
TTGATGATATTAATCACGCCCGCCGGCGCGCCGGACTCGTGCAGCGCCCGCGCCAGCAGCATGGCCGAACGCGGCGTATATTCGGAAGGCCGCCCGACGACGGCGCAGCCCGCCGCCAGCGCCGCCGCCCATGCCCGCACCACGTTGTAAACCGGGAAGTTCCAGGCCGTGATCGTCCCGACCACGCCGACCGGCTGGTGCGTCACCAGGATGCGCCGGTTGGCGGCTCGCGCCGGGATGGTGCGGCCATAGGCGCGTTTGCCCTCCTCCGCGAACCAGATCAGGTAATTGGCCGCGCTGCGCCACTCCGCCAGGGCTTCCGCCAGGGGTTTGCCACATTCTTCGGTCGTAAAACGCGCCAGCGCCTCGGCCCGTTCCAGAATCCAGGCGGCGGCCCCGGTCAGCACCTCGGCACGCTGGTAGGGCGTTTGCCCCGCCCAGGCCGGAAAAGCCGCCGCCGCCGCGTTGATGGCGGCGCAGGCATCCTCGGCATCCCCGAACGGCACATCCATCAGTACCGTTTCGGTGGCCGGGTTGACCAGCGGCCATCTGCCGCCGTTGATGGCATCCACCCACTGCCCGTTAATCAACTGTTTGAACGTAAAATCGTCCACAACAACTCCTGTGAATCGTAAAAACATCCCACGCTGCGCCCAAACCATCGGGGCGCAGCGGTGAATCCGCAGCCGGTTTTACAACGTCAGAATCGGTTAATCAGATGAGGGATAACGGCGAGCGAGCAGGATGCAAGGACGGGCTGAAGCCAGGGGGCGGCTGTTCGGGCAGGGTCATCGTCTCGCATAAAAACACCGGTTAGGTTATATGGGCGCAGCGGGAGGGTTATTCACCCTCCCATTCCGGCAAAACCATATCACACTTGATTTAAGCTGCGCCTGAGATGGCTCTATGAATTATTGTAACCGTTTTTTGTACATCCTAAACAAAAACTTGCATTTGTTAAAATTATCACAGATGTGTTTTCTTAAGCTTTTGGATAAACGGAAAGACAGTGGGCTTCAGCCCACTGTCTCAGCGGAAGCCCACCGGCAACGGGCGGAAGCCCGCTGTCTCAGCGGAAGCCCACCGGCAACGGGCGGAAGCCCGCTGTCTCAGCGGAAGCCCACCGGCAACGGGCGGAAGCCCACTGTCTCAGCGGAAACCCACTGGCAACGGGCTGAAGCCCGCTGTCTCAGCGGAAGCCCACTGGCAACGGGCTGAAGCCCGCTGTCTCAGCGGAAGCCCACCGGCAACGGGCGGAAGCCCGCTGTCTCAGCGGAAGCCCACTGTTCTGCTATCAGATCAATCGGTTTACGGATAGATACTTATCCATTTGCTCAAAGATGCAGAAAATCGCGCCTGAGGGTATAGTCAAGGTCGTTTCGTCAACCAACTCCGCATCGAGGGGATGATTATGGCTTTTCCAACCGACTTTACATGGGGCGCGGCGGCAGCTTCGTATCAGATCGAAGGCGCGGCCTACGAGGATGGCAAGGGACTTTCCGTCTGGGATATGCTCTGCCGCCAGCCGGGCCGGGTCTGGAGCGGGCATACCGGCGAGGTCGCCTGCGACCACTACCACCGCTACGAAGAAGACATCACGCTGATGCGCGACCTAGGGCTGAAGGCTTACCGCCTGTCCATCAGCTGGCCGCGCGTGCTGCCGGAAGGGCGCGGCGCGGCGAACGAAAAAGGTCTGGCTTTTTACGACCGCTTAATTGACGGCCTGCTGGCGGCGGGCATCACGCCCTTTGTGACGCTGTTCCACTGGGATTTCCCCTACGAACTGTTTTTGCGCGGCGGTTGGCTGAACCCGGACAGCTCCGACTGGTTCGCGGAGTATGCCCGCGTGGTGGTCGAGCGGCTCTCCGACCGGGTGCGCCACTGGATGACGCTCAACGAGCCGGAAGTGTTCATCGGCCTGGGGCATCAAATCGGCGTTCACGCGCCGGGGCTGAAGCTGGGTTGGGCAGAGGTGCTGCGTGCCGGCCACAATGCCCTGCTGGCGCACGGCAAAAGCGTCCAGGCCATCCGCGCTGCCGCCAAAACCCCGCCGCTGGTGGGTTATGCACCGGTCGGCTCGGTGGCTTATCCGGCCAGCGACAGCCCCGCCGACATCGCCGCCGCCCGGCAGGCGATGTTCTCCGTCCACGACCGGAATCTGTTCTGCAACGTCTGGTTCGCCGACCCGATTTTCTTTAAACGTTATCCTGAAGACGGCCTCAAACTGTTCGGCGCGGACGCGCCCCCGGTCGGTGCGGGCGATATGGATATCATCGGGCAGCCGCTGGATTTCTACGGCGTCAACATTTATCAGGGGATGGCAGTCAAAGCCGGGGAAGATGGCCGACCGGTGCTGATTCCCCATGCGGTCGGTCACCCGCAGACGGCTAACCGCTGGTTCGTGACGCCAGAATGCCTGCGTTGGGGGCCGCGCTTCCTGTACGAACGTTACCAACTGCCCGTTTATATCACCGAAAACGGCCTTTCCAACGTGGATTGGGTGTCCCTGGACGGCCAGGTGCATGACCCGCAGCGCATAGACTACACGGCGCGCCACCTGCGGGCGCTGCACCAGGCCATGCAGGACGGCGTGGATGTGCGCGGTTACTTCCACTGGTCTATTATGGACAACTTCGAGTGGGCCGAAGGCTACAAAGAACGCTTCGGCATGGTGTTCGTGGACTTCATCACCCAGCAGCGCGTACCGAAGGATTCGGCGATCTGGTACAAAAATGTGATCGCCAGCAACGGCGCCAATCTGCTGTAAAACGGCAGCGCCGCGCGGGGGGCAAGACCGGCGCGAACCGGCTTTGCTCCCCCCCACCGGCCGTTTCATGTCCGGTTGAGACGAGGGGAAAATAGATCAGCGTCTGCCCGTAAACCCGCCGTTCAAGGCAGCTTGCAGCGGGTGATGGGCGGGTTTTTAGACGAAAATTTTAGACAGAGGCAGGCGATATGGGGCTGCGACACCTGAATATTTATGGCCTGCAAACCAGGCTCGTCCTGGTGTTTATGGTTTTAATCCTGCTGCCTTTGGCCGGCGTCGGCCTGTACGATTACTTTTTTACCAACAACGCGCTCGTCCCCCAGGTGCTTGGACGCCTGATGAGCGACGTTCACCTGCGAAGCAAAAACATCGTTACCGTGCTGGAGTCGGCGCGGGCCGATGTTTATACGCTCGGCGGCCTTCGCAGCCTGCGGATGCTGCGCCTGGCACTCCGGCAGTCCCCTTCTTCCGAACAAACCGCCATCTGGCGAAATGAGGTCGCCCACGATTTACTGGCGCTGCTGACCGGCCACCCCGCTTATTACCAGATTCAATATCTGGATGCCGACGGCGGCGAAGTGGTGCGCGTGGACTTCAACAACGGCGAGCCGCGCATCGCGCCGGACGCGGAGCTGCACAGCCGGCGGGAAACCGCTTACTTTCAGGAAACGATGGCGCTGACCTGCTGCGAGGATTTTGTATCGCCGCTGGAAGTCGAGACGCGCCAGGCCGGCGGCCAGACCGAAAATATCCCTGTCATTCGTTACGCGCTGCGCCTGGAAGACGGCGGCGGCCTGGTCGTCATCAGCCTGCGCGCGGATGCCGTATTGGGCGATTTGGCGGCGCATACTTCCCGCGCCGGCAGTTGGGCGGTTTTCGACCAGACCGGCAGCTTCCTGCTGTACGCCGACCAGTACCTCACGCCAGATGCGCCCACCCCGGCAGGCCGGCATGTGCTGGAGCTTTATCCCCAGGCATCCCGGCTGTTAACAGGCGGCATGGGCATCTTTGAAACCGACTCCAGCGTGCTGGCCTACACGACCATTCACCCCACACGAAGCCAATCCGAGCGTTTTTGGGTCATCTATTACGACGCGCCCAGGCATATTCTGTTCGCCGACATCACCAACTTTCATTACACGGTCGCCATTTTCCTGCTGGGGACGGTTCTCACCGCCGCCGCCCTGGCGTTGATCGCCAGCGAGCGTATTGTCATCCCGATTGTGGACTTAAAACGCCGTGTGGAGCGGTTCGGCCAGGAAGGTATCATCTCGCCGCCCGCCCGCGTCCGCCGGGACGAAATTGGGGCGCTGGACGATGCCTTTCGGGACATGGCCCAGGAGCTTGACCGCAAACGCCAGCAGCAGCGCCGGTTGATCGAACGGCTGATTAGCGCCCAGGAAGAAGAACGTAAACTGGTGGCCTACGACTTACACGACGGGCTGATTCAGCAGATGGTCGGCGCGCGCTTCCACCTGACCCACTTCCTCCAGCAGTGCGAACAGCAGATGGGCAGCCGGACGGAGGGTTTGCAGCGCGGCTGCGATGCCCTAAGCGAAGCGATTGCCGAAGGCCGCCGGATCATCGAAGGGCTGCACCCGGCGGTGCTGGACGACCTGGGGCTGACCGCCGCGCTGGAGGAAATCGCCCATTCCATGTCTGACCTGGCGGGCTGGGAACTCCAGGCGGACATCGAGCCGCTGGCCGCCGAACCGGATAAATTGGTGAGCGTAACGCTCTACCGCATCGCCCAGGAAGCCCTCAACAACGCCCGCAAACATGCCCAGGCGACGGCGGTGAGCCTGCGGCTGCGGAACAGCGACGGGCTTTTGCTCATCATTCGGGATAACGGTCGCGGCTTCGACCCCGACGGCCTGCCGGAGCGCAGCCGGGGGCTGGGCATTACCACCATGCGGGAGCGGGCCGGCCTGGTGGACGGCAGATGCGCCATCCACAGCGCGCCGGGGTCAGGGACAACGGTCGAAGCGTGGGTTCCATGCACGCTGGAAAAGGGGCATTTATGACCGGCAGCAGCGAAGAAACCAGCATTCGTATTGTGATCGCCGACGATCACGGCATTGTGCGCGAAGGGCTGCGCGCCCTGCTGACGCGCCCCGGCATCCAGGTGATCGGCGAAGCGGACAGCGGCGCGAAGGCGGTTGAACTGGCGAGAATGCTCCAGCCAGACCTGATGCTGCTGGATATTCGGATGCCGGACGGCGACGGTTTGCAGGCGCTGGCGCAGATCAAAGCGGTGTCGCCCACCACCAGCGTTATCATGCTGACCACCTACGCCAATCCGGGCTATCTGGCGCGCGCCATCAGCGGCGGCGCGTCTGGTTATTTATCCAAAGAAGTCAACCCGGAACAGATCGTGCGCGCGGTGCGGGCGGCGGCAGCGGGCGACGAACTGATTGACCGCAGCTTGCTGCAAAGCGCGCTGGCGCAGGCGGTTGATTACAGCCCGCCCACGCCGGAGCCGACCGAAATCCCTATCGAAAGCCTGTCGGAGCGCGAGCTGGAAGTGCTGCGTTTGATCGCCGCTGGCATGAACAACGCCATGATTGCCGAAACGCTCAATGTTAGCCTGGCTACCGTCAAAACCCACGTCCGGCACATCCTGGACAAACTGCACGTTTCCGACCGGACGCAGGCCGCGCTGTGGGCCGCGCGGCATGGTCTGACGTAGCAGCGGGTTCAAAATCGGGCCGGTTAAGCCTTCGCGCCGTGTGTTTGCGCCAGGAACGTCCGCGCCAGATACACCGACGCGATCACGATGCAGTCCCGGACGCGCCCGGCGGTGATGAGCGCGTCAACGCTCGCCAGCGGCACGGCCTCCACGCCGATTTCAAAACTTTCGTCGGCAGGCAGGCGGCTGGGTTGCAAATCCCGCGCCAGATAAACGGTGATGCGCTGGTTCAGGTATTTGATGAACGGGCAGAGAACGCCCAGTAAATCCAGCCGCCCGGCTTTATAACCGGCTTCTTCCTGCAATTCCCGGTTGATGGTCTGGGCCGGGGTTTCACCGGCTTCGATGCCGCCGCTGGGCAGGATCAGCACGGACTCGTCAAACGCGGGCGAATACTCGACCGTGAATAAAATGCTGCCGTCGGCGGTCAGCGGCACGGCCATCACGGCGTCGGCCATCTGGATGACGGTGGTCGGCGGCGAGCCGCTCTCATAAATGCGATACCAGCGATCCTGGTAAAACGTCTGCCCCATGCGCCGCTGTTTTCCCGCCTGTCTCACGAAGCGAGCGAAACCGCCCGCAGCGCGTCCTCAAAAGTCGCCAGCGCCTCGCCGATCTGGGCTTCGTTCACCACCAGCGGCGGAATCCAGCGGATGACATTTTCGTAGCTGCCGCAGGTCAACAGCAGCAGGCGGCGCTCCAGGCAGGCAAGCTGCACCGCGCGCGTTATATCTTTGGCCGGCTGGCCGCCCAACGTGAACTCGACGCCCACCATCAGGCCGCGCCCGCGCACATCGCCGATGACCGGGTAGCGCCCCTGAAGTTCGACTAGGCCGTCCAACAAAAGCTGCCCCATGCGGGCGGCATTACCGGGCAGGTCTTCGTCCCGGATGGTTTCGAGGGTGGCGACCGCCGCCGCAGCCGCCAGCGCCCCGCCGCCATACGTGCCGCCGTGCGAGCCGGTCGGCCAGCGTGCCATCAAGTCCTGGGACGCGCCGACAGCGGAAATCGGCATCCCGCTGCCCAGCCCCTTCGCCATCACCAGGATGTCCGGGACGATGCCGGCTTGCTCGAAGCCCCACCATGCGCCGGTGCGCCCGCAGCCGGTCTGCACCTCGTCGGCGGCAAACAGTATGCCGTAATGGTCGCAGCGTTCGCGCAGCCCCTGTAAAAAGCCTGCCGGAGCGGGGACATAACCGCCTTCCCCCAGCACCGGCTCGATCACCAGCGCGGCGGTTTCGTCCGGGGCGGAGCGGCTTTTCAGCAGCAGGTCGAATTCGCGCAGGCAAAATTCAACGGTAGTTTTTTCGTCCCAGCCGTAGCCGCTGTAAGCATAGGTATAGGGGAATGGCGCGGCAAACACGCCCGCCGGCAGGGGTTGGTAGCCGGCCCGGTAGACTGTTTTGGCATTGGTCATCGCCATCGTCTGGGCGGTGCGGCCATGAAAACCGCCCTGGAAGGTGATGATGTTGCTTCGCCGTGTGGCCGCGCGCGCCAGCTTGACCGCGCCTTCGACGGCCTCTGCGCCGCTGTTGGAAAAGAAAAAGCTGTTGATGGCTGCCGGCGTGACGGTGTTGAGCGTGTCCGCCAGCCGGACGGTCGCTGGGGGGATGACGATATTGATCTGCCCGTGAATCAGGCGGGCGGCCTGCGCCTGGATGGCCGCCACCACGCGCGGGTGGCAGTGGCCGGTGTTGGTGACGCCGATGCCGCTGGTGAAGTCGGTGTAGCGCGTCCCGCCGGCGTCGTACAGGTAAATGCCCTCGCCGCGCTCCGGCTGGAGGCGCGTCAGGTGCGACCACACCGGCGAGAGATGGGATAAGATTTCGCCTTCAGCCACCATATTTCCTGCCCTTCTGTCTACGATAGGCGCGCTTTATACCGCCGTTCGGCGCGTGCTGTCAAGCGTTCACCGCGCCAGGGGGCGCTGACGAACGATCAGCAGGCTGGGCGCGGTGATGCCGACGGCAATCGCGCCGAGGATGAGGCCAGTTTTGATGGCGCTGACGCTGACATCCGCCAGCATCGGCGCGGCGGCCTCCGGCGCGGCTTCCGCCAGCCGCAGCAGGCCGATCATGGTGCGGAAGGCCAGCGACCCCGGCACCATCGGAATCGCACCGCTGAGCGTATAGACGGTGGCAGGCGTCCGCCAGCGGCGGGCGAAAACCAGCCCCAGAAAGCCCACCAGCGTCGCCCCCGCCAGTGTGCCGGCCTCGACGCTCATGCCCATCTGCATCAGCAGCGTGCGCGCGGCATGGCCGACCGCGCCCAGGATGGCGCAGCCGGGCAGCGTCCGCACCGGCACATTAAACAGCATGGCGAAGCCGGCAGCCGCCAGTGCCGACCACAAACCATCCTCCAGCACCGTCAGCAAAAGCGCCGTGTTCATAAACCACGTACTCCCATTAAACTGATCGCCAGCAGCAGCCCCAGCGCGATGCTGAGCGAGATGATGCCGCCGACGATGCCGCGCACGACCGCCGTCACCATATGGCCGGTAATCAGGTCTTCGGCGGCGTTGATGAGCGGCACGCCCGGAACCAGCAGCAGCACCGAGGCCGCCAGCGCCGTTTCCGGCTGACCGCTCAGGTTGAGCAGGTCGGCGGCGCTCGCCAGCACGCCGGCTGCGAAGGCCGTCACGATGACCACCAGAAATTGATTAAAGTAGCGCCGGCTGAGTTCCTGGCGCACCACCATCGCCACCGCCGAAGCGATGAACGTCACCACAAATACCGCCGCGTCGCCGCCGAACAGCCGGCTGAAGGACGCGCAGGCCAGCCCCACCATCGCCACCACCAGCCAGCGGTTGTAGTGTGACTTGATTTTGCTGATGCGGTCGAGTTCCTTCCGCACGCCGAAGCGGTCTAACTCGCCATCCTCGACGCGGCGGCTGAGCCGGTTGATAGCCGAAATGATGGTCAGGTTCACGTTAAGGCCGATGACGCGGCGAATTTTGGTGCGGAACTCCGCGCCGCTGATGGTGGTCACGGCGATGACGTTGGGCGAAACCAGAATATCCATCCAGTCGCAGCCCAGCCCCGTCCCCAGGCGGTGAATGGTCTGTTCGATGCGCTCCGACTCCGCGCCGTACTGCAAAAGAAGCTGCCCAGCCCACAGCGCCAGGTCAATCACGTCGCGCAGCGCCTCGCGGTCGAGCGGCGGTTTGGAAGTGTCTGAACATTGATCGTAAAACATCCCCAATTTCCCGGTGATTGTTGAACCCCAGAACAGCGTACCATGAGGATATGGAAAACCAGAACGAAGTTTACGGCGATACGGACGATTTTCCCAGGGGCGCGCTGACCGGATGTGGTTATCTGTTCGCCATCGCCGCCGGCATCCTGATCGGCCTGCTGCTGGCGCTCGTGCTGATTCTGGCGCTGTGGGGTTAAAGGCCGGGCGCGCGCAAGGTGAACACGGTGATTTCCGGGCGGCAGTTAAAACGTACCGCCGGCTGCACCGTGCCGATGCCGCGATTGGTGTATTGAATCATGCTGCCGACCTGGTAGCGCCCCAGCGGATATTTTCTGCCATAGGTGGGCAGCACCAGCGGCCCGCGCAGCGGCACGATTACCTGCCCGCCGTGTGAATGGCCGGAAATCTGCAAGTCGAAACGCCCGGCTGCGGCGCTGATGTCGGCGTAATCCGGTTCGTGCGCCAGCAGCACCGCCGCGCCGTCCTCCGGCAGCGCCGCCAGCACGTCGCCCAGGCGGTCTTTGCGCTCCCAGTAATCATCCACCCCGGCGATGTGCAGCCGCGCGTCCCCCCGGCGCAGCGTATAAACGGCGTTGCTGATGTCCAGCGCGCCGCCCTCACGAATGATGCGCCGGACGGCGGCGGCGTCCGTCCAGTGGTCATGGTTGCCCAGGATGGCAAGGGTTGCCTCCGCCGGGCGCAGCGCGCGCAGGCCGTCCACCAGCCCCGCCGCCAGCGGCGCGACCGGGCCGTGCGTCACAAAATCGCCGGTGATGGCGATCACATCCGGCTGCTGTTCGTTCACCCGTTCGACCACCCGCCGCCAACGTTCCGGCGTCATGCCCGTTCCCATGTGAATATCGCTGATCTGCGCCAGCCTGTAACCGTCGAAGGCCGGGGACAGGCGCGGCAGCGCCAGTTCAACCGGCACGACTTCCACCCACTGCGGTTCGATGTCATAGGCATAGGCGAACCCACCCACGCCCAGGACGGTCGTCCCCAGGGCGGAGGTCAGCGTCAGTTTGAGGAACTTGCGGCGGGATAACGTCTGCATTCGGCGCTCCGTTTCATTACGCCATAGGTCACAGATGGCCGGGAGCGCCCAGTTGCTCTGCCGTTTTGCGCCTTTGCCCCTGGCATCTTTGCGTTAGGCTTTTAAACACATAGATAAACGGTGAAGCCCGATAGACAGTGGGCTTAAGCCCACTGTCTCAGCTTTAGCCCACTGTCTCAGCTTTAGCCCACTGTCTCGGCTTTAGCCCACTGTCTCGGCTTTAGCCCACTGTCTCGGCTTTAGCCCACTGTCTCAGCTTTAGCCCACTGTCTCAGCTTTAGCCCACTGTCTCAGCTTTAGCCCACCGGCAGCGGGCTTCAGCCCGCTGTCCACGCAGAATCAGGCACATGGTTTATTCATCAGTACGCGCCATGACCGAGCAGCACGCGCGGCAGCGTCAGCATCAAAATCTGCGCGTCCAGCTTGACCGACCAGTTTTCGATGTAATAAATGTCCAGCAGGCACATTTCGTCGAACGGCACGTCGCTGCGCCCGTTCACCTGCCACAGGCCGGTCATGCCGGGCAAAGTTTGCAGGCGCTGCATGTGCCAGGGTTCGTAATGCGCCACTTCGTCCGGCGTGGGCGGGCGCGGCCCGACCAGGCTCATCTGTCCCCTTAACACGTTAAACAGGTTCGGCAGTTCGTCCAGGCTGGTGGTGCGGATCAAGCGCCCGACGCGGGTCACGCGCGGGTCGTTTTTGAACTTGGGATGGCGTGGGTCTTGCTGGTATTCCTCGATCAACTGCGCGCGCAGGGTATCGGCATTTGGGACCATGCTGCGGAACTTGACCATATCGAACACCTGCCCGTAACGCCCCACACGCCGCTGTTTGTAGAAGATCGGCCCCGGCCCCTCCAGACGGATCGCCAGCGCGATCAGCCCGAAAATCACGATCAACAGCGGCGAAGCCAGCGCGATCAGCCCGATGTCCAGCGCCCGTTTGACAAGATAGCCGCGATTGGGGAACTGCGCGCCGCCGCTGACGCCCAGCAGCGGGATGCCGTCCAGGCTTTCAACGTGTACCTGCCGCAGATTCAACTGGAATACATCCGGCACAACGCGCACTTCCGCCCCGGCGCGTTTGCTCACCTCCACCAGTTCCAGGATGCGGTCGTGCTGCGCCCAGGGCAGTGTGATGACGACCAGATCAACGGTTTGGTTGCGGATGGTTTTGCCCAGGTTCTTCAGCCCGCCCAACCCTTTAACACGCCCCAGGTCTATGCTGCCGCGTTCCGGGTCGTCGTCCACGTAACCGACCGGGCGGTAACCCAGTTCGCTGCGGGCGATCATCGTCCGCAGCACGGCCTTGCCCACGTCGCCCGCGCCCACCACCAGCACGCGCTGGATGCCGATACCTTTCGCCCGCAGATGCGCCTGCACCAGCCGCCGGAAGGCGCGCACCAGCGCCAGCGCGATCACCGTGAGGGCGGCCACATACACCAGCATCAAACGGCTGAACACCAGCGGTTGAAAAACGAAGTACAGCCCCAGCACGATCACGGTCGCATTGGTGACGCCGTTGATAACGCCGTATACTTCCTCCATCCACGAGCGCCCGCGAATGCTGCGGTACAGGCCACTGCCCTGGTAGTTCAGCACCAGCAGCGCCGCGTACACGGCGGCGTAGGGCAGGTACGGGCCGAACGGCGCGCGGTTTGCGCCGTCCACCGCGCGGATGAGCTGCAATTCGTAGCGCATGTAATATGCGGCGGCAAAGGCCACAAACACCAGCGCAACATCCACCAGCGGCCAGAAGCCTTTCGGCATGTACAAACTGCGTCGCGGGGGAATCGCTTCGTTCGCCATCTTATAACTCAAACTGCTCTTGGAACTCCATCACACCCATCAAAACTGACCTGAATTCGGGCCGTTTAACACCCTCACAGCGCCTGTTGGTAGCAAAAAATCGTCTGCCGCGCCGTCTCCAACCACGAATAACGCGCCGCTTCGCGGAAGCCCTGTTCGCGTGCGGCTTCGCGCCAGGCGGCGTCCGCAAAAACACGGCGCAGCCCGTCCGTCCAGGCAGCCGCGTCGTGCGGCGGCAGGCACATCCCAGCCTGGCCGGCCACTTCCGGCAGTGATGAAACGTTGGATGTCAGCACCGGCGTACCGCAGGCCATCGCCTCCAGCACCGGCAGGCCGAAACCCTCGAACACCGAGGGATAAACGAATGCCTCGGCACTATTGTACCAGAGCGGCAGGTCTTCGACAGGCAAAAAACCCGGCAGGCTGACCTCGCCCGCCAGATGAAACCGTTCGATGGCCTCAAAAATGGCCTGGCAGCCCCAGCCTTTGCCCCCGGCCAGCACCAGCGGCAGGCGTTCGCCGCGCGGCAGGGCGGCGTAGGCTTCCAGCAGCAGCGGCAGGTTTTTACGCGGCTCCAGGGTGCCGACGAACAGCCAGAACCGCTCTGGCAGCCCTTGGTCCCGGCGGAAGGCGGCCACCTGCTCCGGCGGCAGCGGGCGGCAGCGGGCCGCGTCATACCCCGGCGCGGCGACGGTGATCTTCTCCGGCGGGATGTTCAGGTGGGCGGCCACGTCGCGGGCGGTGCTGTGCGAGATGGCAATCACCCGGCGGGCGCGGCGGCACGACAGCGCCGTGAACAGGCGCAGGTACAGGCGGCGCGAGGCCGGCAGCACCTGTGGATAATGGATGAAGCTGAGGTCGTAAACCGTCACCATGCTGGGGACGGGCAGCGCCAGCGGCGACACAAACGCCAGCGCGTGATACAGGTCGAAACCGCGCAGCATCCAGGGCTGAACCATCTGTTCCCAGGCGATGCGGCGCAGCGGCGAGGCCGTGTTCCAGCGCGCGCGGCGCATGTCCAGCCCGTCGAAGGAGTCCGTGTTCCCCGCCCCGACCAGCGCCGTAAAACGCCAGTCCTCCGGCGCGGCGGCCCGCAAATGCGCCAGCGTATGCCAGATGTAGCTGTGTATACCCGCCGACCGGTAGCCGGCATCTCCGGCCAGCAGGTGGGCGTTTAAGCCGATGTGAACCATAAGTTAAGTTCCGAGTGATGCGGGATGAGTGGCGAGTAAAACATCCATTCCTCTCGCCCTGCCTGAACATATACCCTCAATTATACCGCCTCAGCAGCAGCCGCGTTCCGCCCGCGTCCGGCACTCGAATCTTGACGCGCCCCCGCTTGTTGTCTAATCTAGTACCTCAACAAGATGAGAATGCCTGCCTCCGACAGTGGACAGTGAGCTTAAGCCCACTGCCTGTATGCAGATTAAGCTGGTTCATGCACCAGGAGGAAAGCGGCGAGGGCGCGCCCCTCGTGTAAAGGTGTCTATGCAAATCAAACGCGATTATTCACAGCCTTTTTTCAGCAGTCGGCGGCGCCGCCGGACGAATTTCCGTTTTCTGCTGGTTTATGGGCTGCTGCTGGGCGGTTTTCTGCTGTTCGTCAACACGCAGTTCGACCGCCTGCAACTGATGGCGCTGGATGCCGTTGGCATGGCCCCCACGCCCACGCCTTTTGCCAGCTGGTGGGCCACCGAGGGTTACGACCTGTTCCTGGCCGGCGACCTGGAAGAAGCTGCCGATGCGTTCGCGCAGGCCGTCGCGCAGCAGCCCAACAACGTGAATTACCTGTACGAATATGGCCGCCTGCTGCTGGAAATTGACCGCGAGGGTTATGCCCAGCAGGCGCTCGAACTGGGCGACCGCGCCATCCAGGCTGATTCCAGAGACCCGCGCGGTTACGTGCTGAAGGCGCGGTCGCTGGCACGCCTGGGCGACTCGGCGGCTGCCGTCCCGGTGGCGCTGGCGGGCATGGAAGTTGACCCCAACTTTGCGCCGCTGCACGCCGTTCTCTCCAGCGCCTATACCGAGATCGGGCGCTACCAGCAGGGTTTAAATTTTGGCGAATCCGCCGTCGCGCTCGACCCGTTAAGTATCGAGGCGCGCCGCGCCTACGCTTATTCGCTCATCTGGGTGGGGCGGCGCGAGGAAGCCATCGCCCAGCTTGAGGACGCTGTGACCATCAACCCTAACCTGACCACGCCCTATTTTGAACTGGCGCTGCAATACATCGCGGTGGACGAATACGAGCTGGCGGTCGCCACTTACGAAAAAGTGCTGTCGCTTGACCCGTTTAATACCAAAGCCCTGCTGCGCCTGTGCGAAACATTTTCGCGCATCCGCGAGGATGCGCAGGCGCAGGGTTACTGCGAGGACGCGCTCAACCTGGACCCCAACGATGCCCGCGCGCATCGGCAGTTGGGCATGGTACGCTACAACCGCCGCAACTATGAAGGCGCAATCGAAAGTTTCGAGCAGTGTGTGGCGCTGGGATCGGACGAAATTCAGTGTTACTACCTGCGCGGCCTGGCGCACTACTACCTGGGCCAGTGCGACCGCGCCTGGGCCGTGCTGGAAGAATCGCTCCAGCGCATCGAACAACTGCCGATTAAAGAGCCGATTCTGTCCGACACCCGCGAGGGGCTGCGCCTGGTGACGGTAAGCTGTCCCGGCTACCGTTCCGACCAGATACCGACGCTGCCGCCGCCCACGCTGCCGCCGCCCACGCCGCTGGGGGGCCTGGGTTAACCATGTATCTACGCACGCCCAAACGGTACACGCGCGGCCAGAAGCGCAGTCCGATTTCGCTGCGCTGGCTGTGGCTGTGGATTTTAACGCCGGTGGTGGTGCTGGCCGGCGTGGAGATTTACAACCGCCGCGAAACGCTCGGCCCGCCGGTGCATCAGGCCATCTACGGCGTGCTGGACAGCGCCCAACATTCGCTGGCGACCGCCGGCGCACCCCCGCCGCCGCCCACGCAGGACCCGCGCAGCCAGTTGGAACGCGCGGCGGCAGACTGGCGCGAAGGGCGGGTGGAGGCCGCGCTCAACACCTACGAATCCATCCTGGACGCCGTGCCGAACGACCTGCAAACCCATTACCGCGTGACTCTGGGACTGGCGATGGAAGGCAGCCTGGACGCGGCGTTGGAGGCCGCCGAACGCACCATCACCGCCGACCCGCTGGCTTCCGACGCCTGGGCTATTCGGGCGATGGTACTGGACTGGAGCGGGCGCTACGGTGAGGCCATCGCCAGCGCCCTGCGCGCGGTGGAGCTGAAAAGCGATAACGCGCGCGCCCTGGCCTTCCTGGCCGAAGCCTATCACGACATCGGCCAGAGTGCCCTGGCGATGGAAACCGTCAAGCGGGCGCTGGAAGCCGACCCGGACAGTTTCGAGGCGCTGCGTGTGCGCGGCGTGCTGGCCTGGGAATCGGAGTTCGATTTTAACGCCGCCCGCGATTACTTCGAGCAGGCTTATGAACTGGCGCCCAACCTTTCGTACCTGGCGATTGACCTGGCGCTCATCAACTTCTTGGCTTTTCAGGACCCGGAAGAAGCTCTGGGCTACCTGCGCGAAGTGGTGGAGGCTAATCCTCGCAACACCCGCGCCCTGTTCGAGCTGGGGCGTGTGTATTACAGCGGCCTGGGCGACCCCAACCAGGCGCTTGATTACCTGACGCGCTGCGTGGAAGTAAACCCCGACAACGTGCTGTGCCAGGGGCTGCTGGGGCGTGTGCAGATGGCGCTGGATAATTACACGCTGGCCGCCGAGTCGCTGAAACGCGCCATTGACCTGGGAACGCGCAACCCGCGCCATTACCTGTGGGCCGGGCGCACCCAGATCGCGCTCGGCAGCTGCCCGGCGGCGGTGCCGCTGCTGGAACAGAGCATCCGCTTAGGCACGGAAACCGGCGATACAGAAGCCGTCACGGCGGCGCAGGATAACCTGCGCGAGTGCAGCGTCGTGCTGCCCGACACAGGCGCGGAGGCCACGCCCGAAGCCACGCCGGACGAGGGTTAACCCCTCCGTCATGGACTCGGTTCTAAACAGCTTGGCAGATCGTCCGCCGAACGCGGCCACGTCCGCCCGTAAAAGGCCAGATATTCCGACAGGTGCGCCGACCAGTAGGCGTCGTCGTGATCGCCGACCGGGTTAATGACGTAAGTATGCGGGATGCCCCGCGCGCTCAGGCGGCTGGAAAAAAGCTCCTGGCTGATGCCGGCGAAATCGCTGGCGCCGTTGTCCAGGTACATCCGCAAATCGGCTTCCTCTAAAAACGAGGCGTTTAACGCCAGTTCCAGCGGGTTAAAAGCCGCCGGCACTGTCCGCAGATCGTCCGGGAAAAAGGCGCTGTGGCCGCCCACGATGCCGAACACATCCGGGTGGCGCAGCGCGATGCTGTACGCCCAGAAGCCGCCCCGCGAAATGCCCCCGATGGCGCGGTGTTCCCGGTCGTTCCAGGTGCAGAAGTCCCGCTCGATGGCCGGAATCAGTTCATCCAGCACCACCGTTTCAAAGGACGGGTCGGGCGGGAAGGTGTTGTCATTACCGATTGACCCCATGTAGGGCATCACCACGATCATCGGCGACAGTGCGCCCAGCCGGAAGCCCTGGTCGAGTGTATCCACCAGGCCGAGTCCCGGCCAGTGGGTTTCGTTGTTGGCCGCGCCGTGCAGCAGAAACACATAAGGATAACGCTTCTGGCTCTCCAGGTAGCAGGGCGGCATATACACCTGGTAGCGCAGCGTCGTACCGGCGGTCGGGCTGCGGAACTGGTTGAAGATCTCCACGCGCCCGGAATCGTCATCACACGGAAAAGGCGTGACCGTCGGCGTGCGAACCGGCGTCAGCGTCGGAATCGGCGTGCGGGTAGGCGGCAGCGTGGGTGTGGCCGGAGGCGTATCGCTCGGTATGGGCGTGACGATGATAACCTGCGGCGTGGCCTGAGGAGCCAGCGGGTCGCAGGCTGCCACCAGCAAAACCAGCGCGGCGAAGATCAGATAGATTAAAAATGAGATGTGTCGCATGGCTGGCGATTATAACACGTTCCGGTCAGGCATCCCGCACGAAAGTACCCGGCGCGAACACGTCCAGCCACCCGTTGGCGATCACAAAACCGCCGTTCGTTCCGGCTGCCAGCGCCGCGCCGCGCAAATCCAGCGCGATCAGGCCGTTTGTGCCGGTCACGCGCGCGCCAGCGGCGGTGATTTCCAGCGCCGCGCCGTCGTTGAGGCCGAATGCCAGCCGGTCAGGATGCGCGTAAGCCAGCGCGACCAGCCGCCCCCAGCGGTTGTCGGCCATCAGGCGCGGCGTGAAGGTGGCCTCCAGCAGCGCCAATCCGGGGCGAACCGTCGTGCCGCCTGTGATCAGGCTGCCCTGGACGGCGGCTTCACGTTCGGCGGCGTCGCCGGGCGTGGGCGGGTGCGCGGCATAAAAAACGCCCGCGATGGCAGCGGCGGAATCATCCAGCGCCAGCGGCCTGCCGGCGCGCCAGGCTTCGTTTATCCGCGCCAGGGTCGAAACTTCGATCAGGCTGGCGTCCGCGCCGGTTATCAGCAGCGCCGCGTAGGGATTCAGGTCGAAATTGGTGAAGGCTTCCGGGTCGGCCAGTGGAAAAATCAAATCCGCGCTGACGGTTTCCCCCAGATGGTCGCGCAAACGGTCGCCCAGGTCGTCGTCCGGCGGCGCGAGGACGATCACCAGGATTTTGCCGCCGCCGGCCCATTCCAGCAGCGGCGCCCAGGCGGGATGGTCGAGCGGCAGCGTCGGCAGGCCGCAGGCCAGCAGCAGCGGGCCGGCGCCGTCCGGCAGCGCCAGCGCCGAAAAATCCCGTTCGGCGCGCTCCGGCGGCGCGGCCAGGGAAAACCGCCGTGTTTCCAGATCGTAGGAAAAATCGCCCGGCGCAAGCATGTGGAACAGCACGTTTCGCATGTCCAGCAGGCCGCCGGGGTAAGCGGCCTTTTCCGCCGCGCCGAAGGTTTCGGCGTCGAAAACGGCGGCGGTGTACAACCCAAACATGCCCTCAAGCCGCGTGCCGCCGCGCACCTGCACCGCCGTATAACCGTCCACGCCGAGACCCACATGCGGCGCGCCCGGCTGCGCCAGCGCGTTCAGCAGCCGCCCGGCGCGCGCCCGTTCCCAGAAGTGCTGCTCCAGGATGGCGCGCGTCACGCCGAACGACAGCCCGCGCCGGGTCGAGTCGTTCCACAGCAGCGCCGCGCCTTCATTAAGCGCATTAGCCGGGCCGTTTTCGTCACCGGCGTACCCGGCGATCATCGCCCGTGACTGCACAGCCAGCCCGGCGCTTGTGCCAGCGATCACCGCGCCGCGCGCGTAAGCCGCCGCCAGGGCCGTTTCCAGCGGCGTATCCATCAAAACCTGCATGGCGATGCTCTGGTCGCCGCCCAGTACAAACACGCCGTCCAGCGCCGCGTCAAAAAAAGCCAGGTTGGCCGGATTTTCGGCGTCGGCGCGGGTGAACACCGGCGACAGCCGCACACGGCAGGCCGCCCCGGCGGGACGAGGCGCTTGCAGGCCTCCTCAAGCTGGGCGCGGCGGTGTTCGGCGTCCTGCATATTCAGGCGGCGCTCATCGTCGCCGATGCGTTCGGCGCTGGACGAATAAGCTGGCGGCAGCACGGTGATATTGACCGTATCCCCGTCGGCGCGCGCGAACACCGCCGCCAGAAAACCGTTGTAAGTATCGGTATAGCCGCCGCCGATAGCGATCAGCAGCGGTTCAGGCGACTGCGCTGTCATCATTGAACCATCCAGGAATCCAGCAATTAGGGCAGCACACAGCCCCAAAACGAAAAGAGGCAGCCGGCGGACGCTGGGTTTCATACGAATTGTCAGGCGTTCGGCAGCTTTTTGAAGGTGTTTTGAATCATCTTCACCAGCAGATCAATGGTGGCTTCGATAAATACATTTCGAACATCCATGATATGAACCCCATCGCTGTCGAGCAGCCGGTTGATTGCCTCATCCGACCCGGAATAGGGATCGCTAAAATAACTCTCCTGGAAAACTGGAATCATGGGTTTGCCAGTGGCATAAGCATGTTCGATTTCCTGGCAAACATAAGGGGATGTCAGGGTTTCGTCAGATAGCAGGCAAATAAACACGTCGCAGTCCTGAATAGCCTTGAACAAACGATCAACGAACGGCCCGGCCTGCTCGACACGGCGGACATCTACAAAAACCTCAATCTGATAACGCTCCAATTCTTTCGCCAGCAGCGTCGCCAGCATGGCGCTGCCGCTCCGACGGTAGCTGATGAACACTTTCGGGCTGCGCGGTTTTGAGCGAGGCGGCTGGGCGGCAGACGATTGAGCTATTTCGATCTGCGTGTCTTGTTCGGCAAAGGCGGCCTGTTTGCGAACGTAGGCCAGCAGCAGCGGGATTTGACGCAGAACCATCACTTTGTCCGTTAATCCGTGCGTGCCGGGTTCAAGTGCCTGGCCCTCCGCCAACTGACGCAAAGCCATCTGCTCAGCCAATGTCAGGCTGTCCAGGATGGTATGGCACTCGATCAGCGCTCCCCGGTCCTGAAGAAGGTACTCCATAAACGCTTCAATCGAGAGATTCAGAGGTGCGCTCCCCGCCACTGGCAAAGACCGCCGCAGCAGCCCCGCATGACCTCCGGTGACCTCGTGCAGCCGCGCCCGCGTTTGCGGATCAAGCTTGAACCTCCAGCGTTGTTCCTCGCGGTTCAAAAGCGTCTCGATACTGGTCGCATCGAGATTACCGAGATACCGGGTGAAACCGTAAAAAAGCTCGACGAAGGATTCCATCATCTCTTTGTCTTTGAAGTCGGTCATCCACCTCACAACCAGTTCGTCAAGCGGCTGGCTGCTGGCCGTGACAAACATAATCCGGCGCGCAAACTGGTCGCGCAAACCCCGCAGCGATTGGAAAAAATGCGCCGGAATAGTGAGAAACCCTTCAAAATCATCCAGCACAAACACTATCCGCAAACGCGAGTCAAGAGTCATGACCTGAAAAACTGCGGTTTCCAGCAGGCGGACGCCCACCACGCTCAAAAGCGACTGCCGGTCGAAAAGCGACTGATAGTTGCGAGAGACGGCTTGCACGATATTTTCGACGCCGGGCAGCCGGTTCTCATCCAATCCTTGTAACACACGAATCAGCCGGGACAGAATAATTTCGTAGCCATGCCAGGCATCGCCGACCTCCGTGTGTATTGCCGCCGGCGGGTTGACCAGATCGCGCGGGTTAAGTATGACGAAAAGAATATAATCCGAGTCCTGGCTGCCAAGATAATAATGCTTAACATCCGGTTGAGTCAGAAAGCGCAGAAAACTGGATTTACCGACGCCGCCCAACCCTACCAGCGAACAAGAGTTGCCCGCCGCAAGCAGCGCATAGATGTATTCAGCATCCTGCCGTCGGTAGCTAACGGGGAAAGCAGATGAGAACATAGAGAGTAGTTGTAAAGGAAAAGATTACGGAATAGACTGGGATATATGAACACACGAGAACGTTATCCCAGCGACTTAACGGACAAGCAATGGGAGCAGCTCTATCCGCTGCTCCCCCATAAACGCACGCCGGAAGCCAAGATGCGCGAGTATGTGAACGGCATTTTGTATGTGTTGCGCACGGGCTGTTCGTGGCAGATGCTGCCGCATGACTTTCCGCCTTTCCAAACCGTCAAAACCTATTTCTACAAGTTGCAACGCAACGGCAGTTGGCAACGCATTCATGATGCTTTATACCCACAGGTCCGCCAACACGAAGGGCGCGAAGCGGAACCGAGCTTACTCATCATCGACAGCCAATCGGTGAAAACGGCGGAAAAAGGGGGCCTCGTGGCTACGACGGGGGCAAGAAAGTGAAGGGGCGCAAACGCCATCTGGTCGTGGATAGTCAAGGCTGGTTGGTGCGTGTGCTGGTGCATCCCGCCAATTGGGCCGACAGCGATGGCGCGCGCCATCTGCTTAAGCGCGTGCCGTTGTTTGCCCGTTGGGTTAAACTGCTGTTGGATGGCGGATACGATAGCCCGGCTTTTCTGCATTGGTGTGAGCAGTTGTTTGGGGTTTGCGCCGAGATTGTCCGCCGCAGTGACTTGCCCACCTTCGTCGTCTTGCCCAAACGCTGGGTCGTTGAACGCACCCTGGCCTGGTTGGGCAAGTATCGACGCCTGAGCAAGGATTATGAAGCCCGGCCCGCCGTCAGCGAATGTTGGATTTATGTGGCGATGATTGACCGGATGCTTCACCGATTGTCTCCGTAATGTGTCGTTACAACTACTCTCATAGGGTTTATCCGTAAACCAACCAGACAGTGGGCTTAAGCCCACTGTTCGGCTATCAGATCAATCGGTTT
>JAPKMO010000075.1 GCA_026645945.1 Anaerolineae bacterium | reverse complement strand
ATATTCATGTTGAGGAATTCAGCCGCCTCGTCCGGGCGATTGAGGCGGAAGTCGGGCGCGTGATCGTCGGCCAGCGCGAAGTCGTGCGCGGCGTGCTGATCTGCGTGCTGGCAAGCCGCCATGCCCTGCTGGAAGGTGTCCCCGGCCTGGGCAAAACCATGCTGATTCGCGCCCTGGCCGACGCGCTTGATCTGAAGTTCGCCCGCATCCAGTTCACACCTGATCTGATGCCCGCCGACATCACCGGAACGGACATCCTGGAGGAGGACGAAAGCGGGCGCAAGGTCAAGCTGTTCCAGCCCGGCCCGGTGTTCGCCAACCTGATTCTGGCAGATGAGATCAACCGCGCCACGCCCAAAACGCAGTCGGCGCTGCTAGAGGCTATGCAGGAGCAGACCGTCACGGTCGCCAACCGCAGCTACCGGCTGGAGCCGCCTTTTTTTGTGCTGGCGACCCAGAACCCGCTGGAAATGGAAGGCACGTACCCGCTGCCGGAAGCGCAGCTTGACCGGTTTATGTTCAAGGTGCATGTGGCCTACCCGTCGGCGGCGGAACTGGTGAATATCCTCGACCGCACGACCGGCGCGGATGTCCCCGCCGCGCGCAAAGTGGCCGACGGCAGGCAGATTATTGCGATGGGCAAACTGGCGCTCAATACGCCGGTCGCCAGCCACGTCAGCGAATACGTGGCGCGGCTGATCGTCGCCACCCACCCGGAGGATGATTCCGCCCCGCCGATGGTCAAAAACTTCGTGCGCTACGGCGCGAGTCCGCGCGGGGCGCAGGCGCTCATCATCGGCGGCAAAATCAACGCGCTGCTGGAAGGACGCTATAACGTGTCGTTCGACGATATTCAGGCAGTGGCCGCCCCGGCGCTGCGTCACCGGCTGCTGCTGAACTTTGAAGGGCTGGCGGAAGGCATCAGCGCCGACGACGTGATCGCCGAACTGCTGAAACAGGTTGAAAAAGCATAACACAGAGACACAAAGACACGAAGACTCAGCATTTTTCTCTCTGTGCCTTTGAGCCTCCGAGTCTCTGTGTTAAGGTTCTGAAGGGACTTGAGTATGACCGTAACGCTGCGCGACATCACCGCCGAAAACTGGCGGGCGTGCGCCCGCCTGAAGGTGGCCGACGACCAGCAGGGGTTCGTGGCCTCCAATGCTTACTCGCTGGCGCAGTCGAAGTACGAACCCGAACTGATTCCGCTCGGCATCTATGATGACGAAACGATGGTCGGTTTTTTGATGTACCGGGACGAAGATTTTGGCCTGGGCAAAGTGTGGGCGGTCTACCGGCTGATGGTGGCGCACGAACACCAGGGTAAGGGGTATGGCCGCACCGGCATGGAACTGCTGATAAACCGGCTGAAGGCCGTCCCCGGTTATTCGGCCATTCTCATCAGCTTCGTGCCGGAAAACGACGCCGCGCGGCGGCTTTATGCCAGCCTGGGATTTGAGGACACCGGCGAGGTGGACGACGGCGAGATCGTCTACCGCCTGCCGCTGTGAGGAAGAGCGTAACGCAAAGGTGCGAAGGAGCGAAGAACGCAAAGAATCACAGCCAAAATCACTTTGCGCCTTTGCCGCTTTGCGTTGAGTTTTTAAGGGGCTGAGATGGCCGACGAGCGATTGTTTGACGAAACGACGCGGCGCAAGCTGGAACAGTTGATGCTGGTGGCGCGGCGGGTGCGCGCCGGCGCGATGAAAGGCGAGCGCCGTTCCACCAAACGCGGCACGAGCATCGAGTTTGCCGACTACCGCAACTACGTGCGCGGCGACGACCTGCGCCGCCTGGACTGGAACATCTACGGGCGGCTGGAACGCCCCTTCATCAAGCTGTTGGAAGATGAAGAAGACCTGGCCGTGCATCTGATTCTGGACGTTTCGGCCAGTATGGACTGGCCGCAGGAAGGCGAGCGCGACCGGAACAAGTTTCTGTATGCGCGGCGGCTGTTCGCCGGGCTGGCCTATATGGCGCTGGCGACCAACGACCGGCTGACGCTGCTGGCGACCAGCGACAGCACCGCCGCGCCGTTTGGCCCGATACGCGGGCGGGGTTTCGGCCTGCCGATGCTGGCCTATGTAGGCGGGCTGAAGGCGGCGGGTATCACCGACCTGAACGCCGCGCTTAAAGATTACGCGCTGCGCGCCGGGCGTCCGGGGCTGTGTTTCATCATCAGTGATCTGCTGATGCCGGGCGGGTATCAGGATGGCATCAACCGCCTGCTGGGGCGCGGTTACGAAGTCGGCCTGATTCACATCCTGTCGCCGGACGAAATCGAGCCGCCGCTGGGTGGCGATCTGCGGCTGGTGGACGTGGAAACCGGGCAGGGGCAGGAAGTGACCATAGACGCCGGGATGCGCGACCTGTACATCAAGCGCCTGGAAGCCTGGCGCGACGGCATCCGCGCCGACTGCGTGCGGCGGGGCGTGCATTATGTTGGCGTGGACACCGGCGTTCCCTGGGAAAAAGTGATTCTGTTCAACCTGCGCCGCCTGGGGGCAGTAAAATAGGGAGAAAGCATTAACGCAAAGAAAGACTTAACACAGAGGCTCAAAGACACAGAGCCACAGAGAGAAATGCAAAAGGCGAGCAAAGCCTGAGACGAAGACCCAAAGGCAGCGAGCCGAAGAGGAGCAGCGTTCGGTGGCGGAACTGACGGTCGAAAATATCATCAGCGGACGCATCGTAGATGCGGCGGTCGAGGTTCACCGGACACTGGGTGGGCCGGGGCTGCTGGAAAGTATTTATGAAGAAGCGTTGGCATGGGAATTAACAGAACGCGGTCTGCGTGTCGAACGGCAGAAAATCGTGCCGATCAGCTACAAACAGGTTTTGCTGGCAACACCGTTACGTCTGGATATGCTGGTTGACGGCAGTGTGATTGTGGAATGTAAAGCGGTGACCGAATACAACCCAATTTTTGAGGCTCAGGCGCTCACTTATCTGCGTCTGATGGATTTGAGGCTGGCGCTGGTTATCAACTTCGGCGAGCGGTTGGTGAAAAATGGTATCCATCGTGTTATCCGGTAACAATCAAACGCGGCAGAACAGAAGTGCCGAACTGCTCCATTGCTTTTCTCTGCGCCTCTGTGCCTCTGCGTCTCTGTGTTGTGCTTTTACAGGTATGGTCTTATGGCGTTTTTAACACCGCTGGCGCTGGCCGGTGCGGCGCTCGCCATCCCCATTATTCTGCTGTACATGCTGCGGCTGCGGCGGCGCGAGGTGATCGTGTCCAGCACGTTTTTGTGGCAGCAGGTTCTCCAGGACAGCGAGGCCAACACACCCTGGCAGCGCCTGCGCCGCAATATCCTGCTGCTGCTCCAGCTCATCATCCTGGCTTTGCTGGTGTTCGCGCTGGCGCGCCCGTTTATGATCGTGCCGGCGGTCAGCGCCGGGCAGATCGAACTGCTGGTAGACGCTTCCGCCAGCATGAACGCGACCGATCTGCCGGATGGCGGCTCGCGTTTTGAGGAGGCCAAACGCCAGGCGCTCAGCATCGTGGATACGCTCGGCGCGGGCGATACGGTGACGGTGATCCGCGTGGCCGATGTGCCGACGGTGGTCATCCCGGCCACCGATGACCGGGTGACGCTGCGGGCGGGCATCAACGCCTTGCAGCCCGGCCTGGCGGAAGCCGATTGGGTGGCGGCGCTGACACTGGCGGCTGCCGACGCCGCCGGGGCGCAGCAGGCCAGCATTGTTATCATCGGCGACGGCGGCCTGGGCGATGCCGAAGGGCTGCCCGGCATCCCCGGCGAAATCCGCTACGTGCCGGTGGGTGTGTCGGACAGCAACCTGGCGATCAGCGCCCTGGCGACCCGCGCCCTGCCGGGGCAGCCGCCGCAGTTGTTCGCCCAGATTACCAACTACGGCAGCCAGGACGCTGACGTGATTTTCGACCTGCGCGTGGACGGTGCGCTGTTCACAGCCCGGCGCTACACCGTCCCGGCGGGACAAAGCCTGCCGCTGGTGTCAGAGTCGCTGCCGGACGGATTCGGCATTTTGCAGGCCGGGCTGACGCGCCCCACCGACTCGCGCGTACCGGACTACCTGGCCGCCGATGACACCGCCTGGGCGGTGGCTGCCGAAGGCGGCGCGCGGCGTGTGCTGCTGATGACCGCCGGCAACCTGTTTTTGGAGCAGGCGCTTCGCAGCCTGCCGGGCATCCAGGCTTTCCGGGGGGATATAAACCGCCCGCTGCCCGCCGAACCATATGATCTGTACATCTTCGACGGCTGGCTGCCCCCCGGTAATCTGCCGGACGGCGACCTGCTGTTCGTCAACCCGCCGGGTAATACGGCGCTGTTCACCGTCGGCGCGGAAAGTACCGCCACCGCCAACC
The DNA here is from genome assembly GCA_026645945.1 of Anaerolineae bacterium. Classification (GTDB taxonomy): domain Bacteria; phylum Chloroflexota; class Anaerolineae; order Aggregatilineales; family Phototrophicaceae; genus CFX2. Next base: position 18,406 of record JAPKMO010000075.1, on the reverse strand, counting down.
CGACCGTGCGCCGGGACGACCCACGTATGGCTTTCGTGGATTTTGACGACGTGAACGTGCTGAAGTTTAAACGCATCATCGGCGCGGACTGGGCCGAAACGCTGATCGCGGTCGAGGGTGGGCCGCTGCTGCTGGCGGGCGAAACCGGCGGTCGGCGGGCCGCCATCCTGACCTTTGACCTGCGCGAGTCTGACCTGCCGCTGCAAATCACCTGGCCGGTTTTGATGGCGAATCTGTTGGAATGGTTCACGCCGCAGGCGGTGGTTTCCGCGCCGGACGGTCTGCTGGTCGGGCAGACGATGGCGATTCGCCCGGCGGCGGGCGCGGCGCAGGTGCGTCTGACGCTGCCGGACGGCTCGACACGCGCCCTGCCGGTTGACCGGGAGACGCTGGCTTTTGCCGAGACGGGCGCGCCGGGCATTTACCGGGTGGATGTGCTGGGCGAAAACGGCCTGATGCAGTCGGCGCGGGTGGCCGTCAACCTGTTCGCGCCGGGGGAAAGCGCCATCGCGCCGCGTTCATCGCTCAGTCTCAGCGGCGCGACCATTACGCCCAGCGCCCGTGACGAAATCGGCCAGCGCGAGTTCTGGCCGCTGGCGGCGCTGGCGGCGCTGCTGGTGCTGCTGGTGGAATGGTACGTGTATCACCGGCGGCTGCGGGTGCGGACGATGTTCCGCCCGGCGCTGCGCCAGCGTGAAGTGATGGGGTGAAATTATGACTTTTTCGACTCCTCTCGCGCTGGTGCTGCTGCTGGCGCTGCCCGTCACGATCTACCTGGGATGGCCGCGCCAGCGTTTCCGCCGCCGCCGGGACAGCTTCAGCCTGGCGCTGCGGGTTATCATCCTGCTGCTGGTGGTGCTGGCGCTGGCCGGAACGCAGGTCGTCCAGTCGGCAGACCGGCTGGCGGTGGTGTTCCTGGTGGACGCTTCCGACAGCATGGGGCAGGCCGCGCGCGAGGCGCAGCTTGAATATCTGCGGGCGGCGCTGGCCTCCATGGGCCCGGATGACCTGGCCGGAATTGTGCAGTTCGGCGGTAATGCCCTGGTGGAGCGCCCCCTCAGCGCCGTGCGCGAGATCAGCCAACTGCAATCCACCCCCACTACCAACCATACCGACATCGCCGAAGCCATCCGCCTGGGGCTGGCGCTGTTCCCCGACGACGTGGCGCGGCGGCTGGTCATCCTCAGTGACGGCCTGCCGACGGTGGGGGACACGCTCTCGGCGGCGCAGTTGGCCGCTGCGTCCGGCGTGGAGATCAGCTATGCGCGTTTTACGCCCCAGGCCGACCTGCCGGAAGTGCAGGTGACGGACGTGCGCGTGCCGAGCGCGGTCAACGCCGGGCAGCAGTTCGACCTGAGCCTGACCATCCAGGCGGAAGCGCCCACCCCGGCCACCATCACCGTTTTGCAGTCCGGCGCGATCTTCCACCAGGAAACCGTCAACCTGCGCCCAGGGGCGAACAACTTCACGCTGCCGCTGGAAGGCGCGGGGGCCGGCTTCCGCGATTTTCGGGTGCAGGTAGACCCCCGCGACGGCGATAATTTTTACCAGAACAATTCACTGTCGGCCTTCACACGGGTGATCGGCCCGCCGCGCGTGCTGATTCTGAGCAGCACGCCGGAAGAAGCGCGTTATCTTCAGCCGGCATTGGAAGAAGCCGGGCTGGAAGTCGAAGTGGCCGCGCCGGAACAGCTTCCGGTGGGGCTGGTGCCGCTGGCGCAGTACGACAGCATCGTGCTGGCCGACGTGCCGGCGACCCGGCTTTCGCGTGACCGGCAGCTTGCCCTGCAAAGTTACGTGCGCGACCTGGGCGGCGGGCTGGTGACGGTCGGTGGGCCGGACGCTTACGGCCCTGGCGGATATTTTCAGACGCCGCTGGAAGAAACGCTGCCGGTGGATATGCAGGTGCGCGACCAGCAGCGCCTGCCGCAGCTCACCATCGTTTACCTGATTGACCGCTCCGGCAGTATGGGCGTGCCGGGGGCGGACGGCATCCCCAATATCGAGCTGGCGAAAGAGGCCATCATCCGTTCGATTGACTTTTTGCAGCCCACCGATCGCGCCGGGGTGATGTCGTTTGATACCCAGGGTTACTGGATTGCCGAAATTCAGGATGTGCGCGACCGTCTTTCGCTCCAGCGGCTGGTGGCTTCGCTGCGCGCCGGCGGCGGGACGGACATCCTGGCGGGCATGAATCTGACGGCGGAGGCCATCGTCACCGACCCGTCTGACCGGAAGCATATCATCTTGCTCACAGATGGCGGCTCGAACGCCAGCGGGTTAATTGACCTGGCGCGGCGGCTGAACAGCGAGAGCGGCGTCACCACCTCGACCATCGCCATCGGCGCGGGGGCAGCCGGTTTTTTGCGGAATATGGCCGAAGCCGGCGGTGGCAACTACCATATCGTCACCCGCGCCGACCAGATTCCGACCATTTTCACCGTCGAAACCGTGCTGGCGACCCGCTCGTACATCCTTGAGGAGCCGTTCACGCCGGTGCTGACGGCTTCCAGCCCGATCATGGATGGCATCAGCGCCGCGCCGCCGCTGCTGGGTTACGTGGCGACCACGCCCAAACAGACCGCGCGGGTGATCTTACGCACGCCGCAGCCCTTCAGCGACCCGGTGCTGGCGGGATGGCAGTACGGCCTGGGGCGGGCGGTCGCTTTCACCAGCGATGCCACCGCCCGCTGGGGCGCGAACTGGGTGAACTGGGCGGATTTTGTGCGCTTCTGGAGCCAAGCCGTGCGCTGGACGATCACCGAAAGCGCCGAGGGCAACTTGGAAACCCGCATGGTGATGGAAGGCGAACAGGCGCGGCTGGTGGTGGACGCGCGCAGCGCAGAGGGCGCGTTCCTCAACGGTCTGAATTTGCGCCTGTCGCTGATTGATCCGCAGTCGCAGGCCGCCGTGCTGCCGCTGCGGCAGGTCGCGCCGGGGCGTTACGAGGCGGTGTTTACACCGGCGAGTGAGGGCGCATATATCCTGCACATCCAGGGCGAGGGCGCGCCGGGAGATGAATCGCTCATTTTTGACCAGACGACCGGCTGGGTGATGGGCTACTCGGCGGAATATGACCTGCGGGGCAGGCGCGCCGACGGCGAGCTGCTGCTGAACAACCTGGCCGCGCTGACCGGCGGGCGCTCCCTGCTGGACGACCCAGCGGGCGTTTTCGCCCACAATCTGGCGGCGCGCAGCACCTCGACGTCCATCTGGCCCTGGCTGCTGCTGGCGGCGCTGCTGCTGCTGCCGGTGGACATCGCCGCGCGCCGGTTGATTATCACCCGCAGCGACTTGCAGCGCCTGCGCGCCTTTTTCGCCCACAAACAAAAACTCGAAAAACCGACCGAGCGGCTTTCCGGCCTGATGGAGGCCAAAGAACGCGGGCGGCAGCGCGCCGAAGAACGGGGCGGGGCGGCCAGCGCCGTTGGCGCGCTGCGCGCCAGCCGCGAGCAGCGCCGGGCAGAAGCCGCGCCGCCGGTCGAAACGCCCGCTTCCGCGCCGCCCCGCGCCGAACCGGCTTATAAAACCCCTGCCGCGCAGCCGTCGGACGCCAGCCTGGCCGGGCAGTTGTTGAAAAAACGCAAGGAGCGCGAAGGTAAGGGCGACTGACGGCAGCTTAACGGAAGGCGCTCACGTCCCACAGGCGGATTGTGCCGTCGTCCCCGGCGGAAGCCAGCGTGCGCCCGTCCGGGCTGAAGGCGACGGCGTGAACCGCGCCGATATGTCCTCGAATGACCGCCAGTTCCCTGCCGGAAGCGGCGTCCCACAGCCGGGCGGTATAATCCAAACTGCCGGAAGCCACCAGCCGCCCGTCCGGGCTGTAGGCCACGCTGAGGATATTGGCTGTGTGTCCCTTCATTTCGGCCACCTGCCGCCCGGCGGCGATGTCCCACACGCGGATGAGATTGTCCCAGTAGGCTGAAGCGACACGGGCGCGGTCGGGGCTGAAGGCCGTGCCGGTGATGCCGTCGCCGTGACTGCACATCATGTTCAGGCCGCTGCCGGTAGTGAAGTTGGACAGTTTGACCGTCTCGCTGATGTCGGCGGATGATACCAGCGCGCCGCCTGCGCCCAGCGATAGGTTGCGAACCGGGCCGCCGGAGCTGCGGATTTGCCCGACCTGCTCGCCGGTGGTGATGTCCCATAAACGGGCGGTCGTATCCGCGCTGCCGGAGGCCACCAGCGCCCCGTCCGGGCTGAAGGCCACGCTGAGGACGCGGTTATTGTGGCCGTGAATGTCCCGCAGGATGTTTTCGCCGGGCAGATTCCAGATTTGCAGCGTGCCGTAGTCCGTGCCGGAGGCCAGCAGCGCCCCGTCGGCACTGATCGCCAGGCTCAAGACCGCGCCCTGCTCGCCGCGCAGGGTGTCCAGCAGCGCGCCGGTTTTTACGTCCCATTCGCGGATGGCATTATCGCCGGTTAACAGGCCGCCGCTGCCGGCGTAAATGGTCGTGCCATCGGCGCTGAAGGCTAGGCTGTTGAGGCTGCCGCTGTAGCCGCCGATGGCGGCCAGTTCCGCGCCCGTTGTGGTATCCCACAGGCGAATCGTGCCGTCCTCCCCGGCGGAAAGCAGCGCCCCGTCATCCCCAAAGTTCAGGCTTTTGATGCTGCCGCTGTGTCCGCGCAGAGTCGAATGTTGTTCCCCGGTGGCCGCATCCCAGATAGTAATCGTCCGGTCATCGCCCCCGGTGGCGAGCAGCGCGCCGTCGGGGCCGAAGGCCAGGCTCAACACTGCGCCGGAGGAGTTTTCCAGCGCGCGCCGTTCTTCGCCGGAGCGCACGTCCCACCAACGCGCGCTTCCGTCGTTCCCAACCGTGACCAGCGCGCCCCCATCGGGGCTGAAGGCCGCGCCGTTCACCCCGTCAGTATGGCCGGACAGTACGTTCAGCATCGCGCCGGTTGCCACATCCCACAGGCGGGCGGTGTTATCCCGGCCTGCGGAGGCTAATAACGCCCCGTCCAGGCTGAAGGCCAGGGCTTCAACGGCGTTCTGGTGGCCTTGCAGCGTTGACAGCGGCTGTCCGGTGGCGGCGTCCCACAGGCGGATGGTGTTGTCCGCCCCGCCAGAAGCGACCATATCGCCGCTGGGGCTGAAGGCGACCGCGTTCACGTCCCCGCCGTGACCTTCCAGCGTCAGCAGGGTTTCGCCGGTCTGGACGTTCCAGATTTTGATGGTTCTGTCCCAACTGCCGGAGGCCAGCCGCGCTCCGTCCGGGCTGAAGGCGACCGCACTCACCGACCTGGTGTGGCCGGACAGCAGGCGCGGCGGCGCAGTGATCGAATCGTACAGCCAGACGCCGAGCGAACTGGCGGCAGCGATGGTCTGACCGTCCGGCGAGCGGGCAGCGGCGTTCAGCCAGCCGCGTCCCAGGATGGCCGACAAACGCGCTTCGGGCTGCGCCGAACAGGCCGCCAGCGCGGCCAGGAACATCAGCAGGATTGTTTTTTTCGACATGCCATTTCGCCAGACTTTACGTTCCACATGGCTTTATGAGAAACGAAAAACCGGGGCGCGGCAATAGGATGAATGACCTAATGCAGTTTTTAGGGATAAACCCATTAGACAGCGCCTGATTTTGAGTGGACAGCGGGCTTCAGCCCGCTGCCAGTGGGCTGAAACCACCAGTGGGCTAAAACCACCAGTGGGCTAAAATCGCCAGTGGGCTAAAACCACCAGTGGGCTAAAACCACCAGTGGGCTAAAATCGCCAGTGGGCTAAAACCACCAGTGGGCTTAAGCCCACTGTCTATCCGGCTCATTCTTTTCCGTTTATCCATGAGATTGTGTTAAAAACGGTGATTTACTTATGCAGGATGCCGCGATAGATGCCCGGCCAGGAGTCGGCGATTTCAATCGCGCCGACCGCTTTTTCGTAAAAGCCTGTTGGTCCCGCCGCGCCGATGATGCCGTAGCCGTACCCCTGGGCGCGCATATCGTGCAGGCAGGCCATCAGCAGCGCCCGGCCAATACCGCGCCCGCGCGCTGCTTCGCTGACGCCGGTCGGGCCGAAGAAACCCTTGATGGTGGCGTCGTAGCAGGCAAAACCGAGGAGTTGGTCGTTTTCCGTCGCCACGAAGCACGATACCGGGTGGTGGCTCATCGCGACATCGCACTCGCTGGCCCAGGCCTCGCTGAAGTGCAGCCGCACCCAGGCCGTGACGACGTGTTTTTCGGGCGGCAGCGCCCGGCGCAAGTCCACCCCGGCGGCGCGCATGGCCTCCAGTTCCGGCTCCAGGGGTGGCAGCGTGTAGAGTTTTACGAGCATGTCAGGCATATGTTTATTCCTTGACGGCGTAAATCAGCCTATAAATGTATCGCTTCGCTGCCGCCGCCGCCACTGGTCTGCGGGGCCGTCCACCGCGCCGGACGCGCAGCAGAAGTGTGTCCCTACACATCAACTCTGATGCGTTTGCCATACCTTCTGCGGCTTTGCTTCTTCGCACCTTTGCGCTGCGTTTTTCCCTCTGAGTCTTTGCACCTTTGCGTTACGCTTTTAAAACGGCATATTCAGCGTATCCGCCGGGAGGACGCCCGCGCCGGCTTCGATGAGCGCCCGGTTGCCGCTGGCCGGTATATCCACCGCGTACACGGCGCGCCCCTGCGCCAGCGCGAACCGCGCCGCGTGCATTGCGCCGCCGTCGGCCTCGGTTTCGACCACGATCACCAGATCGCTCAAGCCGGTGATGATGCGGTTGCGCGCCACCAGCGCCCCGGTGTTGGGCGCGGCCTGGGGATGCGTTTCGCTCACCAGCGCGCCGCGCTGCATAACGGCCTGCGCCAGCGTCCGGTTGCTCGACGGATACACGTCCAGCACACCGCAGCCCAATACCGCCAGCGTAAAACCACCCGGCACGGCCAGCGCGCCCAGGTGCGCCGCCGTGTCGATGCCCAGCGCCAGCCCGCTGACGATCACGCAGCCGTGTTCCGCCAGCGCCGAAGCCAGGTTTTGCGCCCGCCGGAGCGATTCGGGCTGAGGGGCGCGCGTGCCGATGATGGCCGCGCTGCGCGCCCACCGCGCCCGCCAGCCGCCGCGCACGAATAATGTCGGCGGGGCGTCGTCCAGCGCCCGCAGCCGCGCCGGGTAGGCCGGGTCGTGCCAGGTCAAAATCTGCACACCGGCTGCCTGCCAGGCCGGGATAGCCCGCTCGACGGCTTCCAGGTTCACGGCGCGAATCTGCTGCGCCAGCCGGGGGCCGATGCCGCGCACCCGCCGCAGTTCGTCCTCGCCGGCGGCCAGTGCGGCGCGCGGGTCGTGGTTAAAGTGCATCATCAGGGCGTGCAGCGTTTTGCCGCCCAGCCGCTCGATGAGGCTGAGCGCCACCCAGGCAGAGTCGGTCATTCGGCGTGATAATACTCGATGATGGAAAGCAGCAGCGTATTCATATAGGTGTTCACCTGGCGCAGCAGCGTCACCCATTCCGCCGGCGAGTTGCGCGTCGGCGTGATCTCCGACCAGGTGAGGACAGAATTCACCACAAAATCGGTGAAATACAGGTAGCCGCGAACTGCATCCGGCAGCGCCAGGTCATTTTTCGTCAGCGCCGCCGCGTATTCGCTGCCCAGCGCCACGGCCGATTGCAGCAGTTCATCCGGCGCGCCCTGCGCCAGATATTTACGAATCGCCTCCAGGGTGCGGACGCCCATACCGCGCATCCGGCTGCGGGTGTCCTCAGTCAGCGCCGCATACCAGGGCTGCGCGCCCAGGTCGCCGCCGCTGACCTGCATCCGGGCCTGTCCCAGGGCGTTCTGGATGATGACCTGGAGTTCAAGCGGCTGGAGTTCGCCCTGCGAAGCCGCGTAGTTCATCAGATCGGTTTTACGGAAACGACGATGGCCGCCCGGCGTGCGGCGCGAGGGCAGATCGCCTTTATCCGCCCAGTTCCGTACAGTGGCCGGATGCACGCCCAATATTTCCGCCGCGTGCCGCAAGCTGATCCATTCCGATTCGTTCATGAAGTGGCTGTCCGGTTTATGATCTCAAAAACATTTTCATTATAACATTATCCGCTTATCGGTCAGGCAAATAAATATCCCGGCGGATGCCGGGATGTTTGAAGCTGCACAGGCTGCCGGAAGTTAGGAGCCTATCCATAAACTGTCTGAGTGTTTTGGACAAGGGGCTTAAGCCCCCTGTCCAGCAGGTTTGTTTACGGATAGATATTATGGCCGCGCGCCCAGAACAACCGGGATATTAATGGTCTGCCCGTTGCGCCATACCGTCAGGTTAACGGTCTGCCCAGGGCGGGTATTGCCGGCCAGGTAGGACACCAGCGCGCTCATATCATGGACAGGCTGTCCATCAATGGCGGTGATGATGTCCACCGAGGTATTCACCCGCTGGCCGCGCACGCTGCGCGGGTTCGACGCGCCGCGCAAACCGGCCTGCGCCGCCGGCCCGCCTTCCGTGACCGTCTCCACCACTACGCCGCGCATATTGTTCGGGATACCCAGGGCTTCGATCATCCGCAGCGTGATACCGCCCTCGGAGTTCGATGAAATGCCCAGGTAGCTGTAATTTACCCGCCCGTTCGCCACCAGTTCGTTTGCCACCCGCTTGACTAGATTGCTGGGGACGGCGAAACCGATGCCGGAGTTCGAGCGCGTCTGGCTGATGATCTGCGAATTGACGCCGATCACCTCGCCTCTCAGGTTCAGCAGCGGGCCGCCGCTGTTACCGGGGTTAATGGCTGTATCGGTCTGAATCACGCCGCCAACCGTAAACTGAGTCAAGCCCTGGATGGTGCGCCCCAGTGCGCTGACGATGCCGCTGGTCATCGTCCAACGCTGGTTGAAAGGACTGCCGATTGCCAGCACCGTCTGGCCGATGAACAACTGGTCGGAATCGCCAATCGTCGCCGGGAACAGGCGGTCGGCAGGCATATCCACTTTCAGCACCGCCAGGTCAGAGTCAGGGTCCAGCCCCACAATTTCGCCGGAAGTCAGCGTGCCGTCCAGAAAGTTGACCTCAATTTCCGCCGCTCCGTCTACCACGTGGTTGTTGGTGACGATATACCCGTTCTGATCCAGCACGAAACCCGTGCCGGACGACGTGAAAACCTGAAGAGTGCTGCTCTCGCGCCCGCGCACGTTGATCGAAACGACCGAAGGGCTGACGCGGTTGTAAATTTCGGCGAACAATCGCTCAGTCTCGGTGATCGGGGCCTGCGCGTCGGAAGGCGCAACCTGGATTTCCAGCGGGGTGCGGCTGGCATTCGACGTAATCAGCGCCGTACCCAGGGCGAATCCGAATGCGATTAGCAGCATCGCAGCAAGAATTACACCGATGCGTTTGGGAAACATAAGACTGCCTCACGATCATGCTGAATTTTGGCCTTTGGGCCACTAACCGTTTTCAGCATAACCCGGTGTGATGAGAGGCGGATTAAGTGTTTCGCAATTGGTGGTTAATAGTGTTATCCGGCCAGCCAGGCCCAGGCGATGAGGCGCGCGTTTTCCAGCAGGGCATCAAAACGTTCGTAGAGCGTGGTTTGTAAAAACAGCCGGCTGCGGGGCAGCTCCGCCGCCAGGTGGACGCGCGCCAGGGCGGAAGCCAGCGTGTTGGCATACCGCAGCGAGAGCTTTTCGCGCCCCGGCGTGGTATCCAGGCAGGCAGCCACGCCGGCGCCGATGACGCAGGTATAAACATTGGCATCCGTTTGCCGCCAGTAAGCGTGGGCGTCCGGTTTGTCCAGCGCGGCGACCAAGCCGGCGATCAAGATTTCGCTCATGCAACCGCGCAGTTGGACGCGATAGTCCAGCAGTTCGCTGCCGCTTTCCAGACCGGTCAGCGGGGGCAGGATGCTGGCTGCCGTCGCCTGCGCCAGCGTATAGGCGGTTTCTTCCGGCGACATCATGTCGGCCCACCGTCCGTACTCGCTCGCTAGGGTGGCTACCCAGCAGGCGTCATCGGCGGTTCGCTGGCCGAAAAAAGGCTGTAAACAGATCGTTTCATCGTCGGCGGGATAGGCGCGTTCTTCAAAAACCGGTCGTCGCTGGAAAGTGTAAGGAGCCACGTAAAACTCCATAACTAACATGTTTGAGGATTAATTGTATTTTAGTGGCAACTGCGCCCCGCCCTGCGTGAAGAATGTGAATTTCTACCGAAAATCAAACGGGGACTCGCAGCCGAGTCCCCGTGTGTGTTTTGCCGGTTGGCCGCGATTACTGGCTCAGCTTGGGCTGCAAGTCCGGCCCGACCAGGATGGCGATATCGGCGTTGGTCAGGCCGTCCGCGCCGGGCTGCACGCGGTCAGCCGGGATGCCCATTAACGCAGCCAGATATTTACCGGTGTAAATTTTGCCGGTATACACTTGGATGATAGTATCGCCGTTAGTCGGCTGCGGCGTATTGCCGATCTGTTCGATGCTCACGCCGCGCCCGGCCAGCCAGTCGCGCGTTAAACCGGCCAGCCCGGCCACGTCGGTATTGTTAAAGACCACGATGGAGGCTTTTTCCGCTTCCGCGCGTGTTTTAAGGTCCGAAAGCGAAAGATCGTTCTGCGGGTTAAAAACCTGCTGGATGAGAAACCGGATCGCGCCGGTTTTGGGGATTAACACCTGGTTGCCGGTGTTGGTGGTCGCCAGGTCTACATACAGGTTGTCAATGACGCCAAACTGGATGTTTTCGCGCGGGATTTCCGTCACCAATGTACCCAGGCTGATGATTTCGTCCAGCGACAGGTTGGTGACAAAACTGCCGCTCAGTTCTTCCCACAGCGCCGGCGCTTGGCCGATGAAGTTGGTGATGCCGCCCACGCTGAGGACTTTTTGCTGCATGGCCTTTAAAACTTCCTGCTGACGGCGCGCGCGGTCGAAGTCCGACCCTTCGGTATGGCGCGTGCGGGCATACTGGAGGAGCTGTTCGGCGTTTAAAATCTGGCAGCCGGGGTCGAAATGCACGTGGATGAAGCCGTAGCCGGCGTCGGGGTAATATGGGTCATCAATCACTTCTTTTATGCAGATTTCCACGCCGTCCGGGGCCAGCGTTTCGACGACGGTGGTGAATACGTCAAAGTTGATGCGGACGTATTTATCAATCGTGATGCCCAGGGTTTGCCGGACGGCTTCCGACGCCAGCGCCGGCCCGCCGCCGGGGTAGGCGTTGGAATCGCCCAGGGCATTGGCGGTGTTGATGCGCCCAGGGTTAAAACCGGGGATTTTCACCCACAGGTCGCGGGGGATGGAAAGCACGCCCGCCGTTTTACGAACCGGGTCCACGCTGATGACCATCAGCGTATCGGAGCGGAACGGGCCGTCTTCTTCGACGGCTTTACGCTGGTCAATGCCCAGCAGCAGCACGGTAAAACGGCGCGGGTCGTCCCAGGTGTAATCCGCCGCCGGGTCGAGCGCGGCGGTCGGCAGCGCGGTGGCTTCCGCCTGGGCGGGGGGGGCGTCGGGCGTGACCTGCGCGACTACCGGCGGCGCAGCCGTCGGCGGCAGGGTGGGCGTGGGTATGTCTCGAAACAAACTGTCGGCAGAAACAAACTGAATACCGGCCTCGCCGGCGTCAATCGCCACCTGCCGGGCAACCGAGAAAGCCAGCAGCGCCAGCCCGCCGGTGATAATGATTACGGCGGCCAGGCCGGCGATGAATATCCATCCGGGAACGCGCATGAACTCTATCTCCCTATCGGGTTCAAACAACAGCCGGGACGCGGCCAGGCGCGCCCCCTGTATGCGTTTTGTATTATAACGGTCGGCGCGGGCTTGTGAACCCTACGCCTGCCCTACTTTCGTTTGCTGATAGCGAATACCGAATTGCCGGAGATGGCGTAAATAAGCTGCTGGCCGGCGTCGGCCACCACCCCCGCCAGCAGCGTGAAGTCGGCCTCGTTGGCGGCGCGGTAGCTGGCGTTAAAGGTGCCGGCCAGGGTGGTTTCGTAGATGGTGCGGCTTGCCTGGCTGACGATATACAGCCCCTGCGCCGTCGGGTCGTTGTTGAGGAACATGGCGTCCGCGCCCGCTATGGGCGGGTCGGATGGGAAGTTAACGAAGGCGAATTCGACCGGCTGGCCGGAGCGGTATTTGTTGATTTCGCCGCTGTTTTGCAGGATGTAAAGGTTGCCTTTGTCGTCAATCCCGAAGTCTACAGCGGCGCGGATGTCCGGGCGGAATTCCCCGGCGAAATATTCGTTGGGGACGGTGGCATACGCCCCGCCGGAAGGTTCATAGCGCCACACCTGGTTCGCGCCGGGGTCGAGGATGTATAGTTTGCCCTGCCAGAAGGTCATAGCGACCGGGCGAACCCACCGTTCCGCCGCCAGCAGCCGCTGTGCCGCGCACGATTGCAGAAAACGCGGCGAACAGGCGATGAGCAAACCCTGATCGTCCAGGGCAACCACCTGCGTCGTATCGGTCAGCCAGGCGATGTCCACCAGATTACCAACCCGAAATTCGCCCACCGTCGCGTTCAGGCGCATGGCGGCGATGGGCTGCTGGCTGTTTTGCACGACGCCGCGCCCGTCGCTGGTGAGCGTCAGCCGGTAAACCCAGTTATTCTGCTCGTCCAGGACGTACAGCTCCAGCCCTTGCAGCACGACCTGTCGCAGGGCGGCGTTCGGGAACGCGGTGATATGCAGCGTATCGCGCCGTTCGATCCGCGAGAGCGCGTCAATCACGCCCTGCCCTTCACGGGTCAGCGCCCGCAGCGTTAAATCGCCGGGACGGATGTTCTCGCAGCGTTCGACCACCAGCAGCAGAGCATTCCAGGCGGCCAGCGTGCCGGCCACGTCATTGGACGGAATGCCGCGCGCGACCTGGGCGGTGCGGGTGGCTTCCTGCACGCACAGTTCAAATTCGCTTTCGCCGGTTCCGCCCAGCCATAATACCAGCACCAGCACGACGATGACGACCGGAATCAACACCGCCAGTCCGGTCGCCGTCACGCCGCGCAGCCCAGAGCGCCCGGCGGTGGGGGGCTGCTCGCGGCGCGCCAGCGCGCGGTCGGCGCTTTGCAGCACGCGAGCGCCTCGCAAGGCAGCCCGGCGCAGCCCGGCCCGCGCCCGCAGTTCGACCGGCTTTGCGTCGGGCGGCGGAGAAACGACTCCAGCAGGCGGCGCGGCAGCCTGTTCATTCACTGCCGGTTCTGCCGGGACTCTGGCGGTGGATTCGGACTCTTTCACCGCGACCGGCGAGGGAGTTTCCGGGGTGACAAATTCTACCGCCATCAGAGTGATGTTGGCGGCGGCCAGCGCCTTAAATGCCGCCAGCACTTCGCCGATGTCGGGGGCGGCCAGCGCCGCGCTCGTTTTGGGCGTTTCCATGTCAGCCAGCGATGGGTCGGCCAGCACCAGCCGCGCGCCTTCGTGGATGGCATATTTTGCCATTTTAATATCCGGCACAGGATGAACGCCCAGCGGCGGGCCGAACAGGGCTTCATCCTGGCTGAAATCCACCGGGAAGGGTTGAAGTTGGCCGCCATCCCACAGCAGCGCCACGCCAGACCCCACCCGCGCCAGGTACACTTCATCATCCCGCAGGACGGCGCACAACATACTGGCCTCGTAGCGCCGCCTGCCGCTGCTGTTGTGTTCGGTCAGGTTGTCATTAAGCGAATTAAAAACGGCGCGCAGCCCCGCCGTAACGCTGCCGGCGCTGCTGAAGTAACGTTCCGCGCCCAGCGTTGCCATCTGTTCGTAAAATTTTGATGGGGCGACGACCTCGCCGGAGGGCAGCACCAGCGTGAAAAAGGTGTCCAGTTCTCGCCCACGCGCGGCTTTTTTGGGCGCTACTTCCACCAGCGCGCCCGGCGGCGCGGCGCTGATGGCGCGGCTGCCCACCATGTACAAATGGCCGACCAGGGCCTCAAACTCAAGTGGCATGGTTTATTTCACAATCTCAATACAACACGTGGCAATTCTAGCCGATTTGCGCGCGGCTTGAAAGTAGGGGAAGTCTTATAGATAAAATGAGCCTGATAGACAGTGGACAGATGGAGGACAGGCGGTGGGCTTAACCAGACAATGGGCTTAACCAGACAGTGGGCTTAACCAGACAGTGGGCTTAAGCCCACTGTCTATAGCTCACTGGCAGCGGGCTTCAGCCCGCTGTCCGCTCAAGATTAGACGCAGTCTAATTGGTTTATCCATTAGCCATCCCGACGCATCACACGATGAAACAGTTCTAACGGCTGGCGGTGGCCTGGCGCGCGAATTCCCGGATGTCCTGGGGGTGGACGGGTTTGAGCAGGTAGGCGGCGGCGCGGGCGACCTGGGGAAACTGCACGAACCGGTCTCGATTATGCGCCGTCACAATCACCACCGGCACATCCCGCAGGTGGTGGCTTTCCATGACAAAACTGACGACATCCAGACCGCTGAGGCGGGGCATCAGCAGGTCTAAAAAGATGATACTGGGGACGACTTCCTGTAAAATCTCCACTGCCTGAAGGCCGTCTTCGGCCTTCAAAACCTGCATCCCGGCGGGCAGGAGAATCTGCTCCATAAAAAACAGTGTGAGCGTATCATCATCTGCAATCAGCGCGATTGGCTGCATACATCCCTCAACAGGCGGAAGCCGGGCAGTTCGCGCGAAAAATGCGCCGCTAAAATGCCAGCAGCTTATATCACCAACCCATTATAATATCTATAAAGTCGTTTTTGTAAAGTTAGAGTAAACAAATCTTGCTCATCAGTTATTCAAAACTGAAAACCGGCGCGGTAGCGCACCAGCTTTCGACGGTAGCGTTGGGTGTAGGAAGTCAAACGGGACTCCAGGGTTTGCCAGCGGTCGCTGTGCAGCACCTCGCTTACCGCTTCCAGGCTTTCGCCGATGAACTCGACCTGCCGGGTAGGGTAGTCGCCAAAGGCCGTATGCCATACTGCCACCATATGCAGCCCCATGCTTTGCAGCGCCGGCACGAATTCTTTGATGACGTATTCGTAATACGTATCATAAAATTCCGGGCGAATGTCATACTGCAAAAGCAGCCGGTAACGTGGGATAATTCGCAACGGGAGCATAAAGAAGCTTTCGTTAAAATTGAATCCTGTGGATTCTAACACGCTGCCCTGCCCAGACCAAATATGCCGCTTGCCCCGTCCGCAGGGATGCGGTAATGTCTGGGTAATCACGACAAGAGGCTTTTATGGACCATCTGCAAAAGAGGCTGGATGACCTGCGCCGGCAGCTCCAGAACCTGCCGGAGGACCCCAAGGCGCTGGCACAGATCGAAAGTGCCGCGCGGGCGCTGCTGGCCGACGCCAAAAATACCCCCCACGAGCCGACAGCGCAGGCGCTTTTTGCCGAACTCGCCCGGTTAAGCAACCCGACTTCGCCGACCGCCGCTACCGTGCGCGGGCTGGTGCGCCGCGCGCGCATCCGCATCGAAATCGCCGGCGATGAGGATGATATTGACGAAGCCATTGACATCCTGGCGGAGGCTCTGTCGCTGAACCCTGCCGACCAGGACGTGATCGCGCTGCTGCGGCAGGCTGCCGGGCGCACGCCCCAGGCCGCTCAGCGCGTCAACGATCTGTTCGCCCGTTACGGCGTTGAGCGTGTTCAGCCGCCATCCCCAACGCCGCCGGAAGCCGCGCCCCGGCTCGAAAGCGCGCCGAAACCGCCGGCTGCGGTGTCTTACCCCACTTCATCCGGTTATCCCCCGCCGGAGGAGGAAATTTACCAGGAAACGCCGGGGCGGCGGATGCCCGGTCGCGGGCCGCTGTACAACGCGCCGGACGTGGACGAAATGCTGTCCGAACTGACGCAGGCGTATTATGCCGGGGACTACCAGCAGGCCGTTGATCTGGCGAACCGCGTCCTGGCCTTGCAGCCCGGCAACCCGACCGCGCTGGATTACCGGCAGAAGGCCGAAGATAACCTGATACGCGGCGTTGTGCCGGATCATCGCATCCCCTTCGACGCGCGCGTTTCCTACAACCGCGCCAATTCGCTGGTGCGCGCCGGCAATTACGAAGAGGCCGAGCGCCTGTACCGTGAAGCGCGTGACCTGGCCGAACGCAGCGGCATCTTAAGCTGGAAGGACGCCGAACAGGCTTTGCTGGATATTCAGGATTTGGCGCTGGCCCGCGAACTGCTGCTGGAAGGCGACCGCCTGATGAAAACCGACGGCTGGTCGGAGGCGCTGCGGAAATACGAGGGCGCGCTGCGCGTCGTCCCCAACGACCCCCAGGCGCAGGAGCGCATTGATATGGTGCGCCGCGTGCAGCAGGAGGCCGACCAGGCAGCGGTGCAGTTGAGCATGTTAAGCGGCACGCTCACCGAGCAGGTCGCCCAGTTACAGAACGTGCTGAATATCCTCATGCGCGTGCGGCAGGTGCTGCCGGACAGCCAGCGGTTAATCCAGCTTCAGCAGACGGCCAACAACAAATTGACCGGCATCAAAACCCAGCTTAACGACCAGGCGCAGTCGGCGCTCAACCGCGCCGGCCATGCTAACCGCCTGGAGGAACGTATCGCACTGACCAACGAGGCGCTCAACCTGCTGGAACTGGGCGTTAAACTCGACCCCAGCGACCTGCATCTGGCCGAAAGCCTGTTGGAAACGCGCACCGCCGCCAGCGACATGCAGCGCGCGCGGCAGGTCATCGAA
Organism: Anaerolineae bacterium; assembly: GCA_026645945.1. Taxonomy (GTDB): domain Bacteria; phylum Chloroflexota; class Anaerolineae; order Aggregatilineales; family Phototrophicaceae; genus CFX2. The sequence continues at coordinate 1,851 of JAPKMO010000075.1, read as the reverse complement.
CGCGCTTCGGCGCTGATTTCGCAGAACTTCGACAACGAACTTTCCCAGGCGCGCTCGATGCTGGCCGGCCTGCGCGACTATGCCCAGGACGAACGCTACCGCGCCATCGTCAACGATCTGATGGCGCGGTATATCGAACGCGCTGAATTTGCCATCGAAGAAGGCAGCGCCGGCGAAGCCGAAGCCTGGCTGGATACCCTGCGCGAAGAGCCGTTCCACGTGCTGGGACGCCGGACGGAAATCCTGCGCGTAGAAAATGAAATTCGCGCCATGCGCCGCCAGGGGCGGATTCGCCTGGCACTGATTGGCCTGTTTGTCATCCTGATCGGCACGGCGGGGCTGGTGGCAACCCAGGGAGCCTGGGTGCCGCTGCTGTTCCCGCCGCCGACGGCTACCCCCACCGATACGCCCACCCCCAGCGATACACCGACCCCCAGCGATACGCCCACGCCCAGCAGCACGCCGTCGCCCACGCTGACGCCGACCTGGACGCCGACGCACACGCCCACCTACACGCCGTCGTACACCGTGACGCCATCGCTGACGCCGACCGATACGCCGTCGCCGACGCATACGCCGACCATCACGCCGACGTTTACGCCGTCGCTGACGCCGACCGACACGCCCACGCCGACCATCACGCCGACACTGACGGTTTTATGCGTGGTCGTCAACTTCAGCGACAGCGCGGTGCGGGTGCGTGCCAACCCGTCGGTATCGTCCGATAACTGGATTGGCTGGCTGCCGCGCGGCGTGGCCGCCAACGTGCTGCGCCAGGAACGCAGCGCCGCCGACAACCGGCTGTGGTATTTTATCCAGGCGCAGATCGAAACCGGCGAAATTCGCGGTTGGGTGCGCTTCGATACCGTGCAGCAGATTTCACCCTGCCCACCGCTGTAGGTTGATGGCGATAGATAGAAGGCGCGATCAAAAAAAGAGGCGGGCTTAGAAACCCGCCTCTGCCGATGGCCGAAAACCGGGGGTTTTTAATCCCGCCCGCCGCCGAACAGCCGCAGCAGGAACAGGAACAGGTTGATAAAATCGAGGTACAGCGTCAGCGCGCCCAGGATGCCCAGTTTGGCGGCTAGGCTGCCGTCGGCTTCGATGGTCGGGTCGGCGGCCATTTCTTTAATGCGCTGCGTATCGTAGGCCGTCAGCGCGGTGAACAGCACCACGCCCACGATGCTGATGAGGAAATCCAGCGGGCCGCTGCCCAGGAACATATTGACGATCATGGCGATCACCAGCCCGATCAGCCCCATCATGAAGTAGGAGCGGAACTGCGTCAGGTCGGTTTTGGTCGTGTAGCCCACCACCGTCATCGCGCCGAACAGCCCCGCCGTCGTCAGGAACGCCAGGCCGATTGACCCCAGATCGTAGGCGACGAAAATCAACGAAAAGATGAAGCCGTTGAGGCCGGCGTACAGAAAAAATAGCACGCCCGCCAGGTCCGGCGACATCCGGCGCAGGCCGGCGCTGATGCCGATGACCAGCCCCACTTGCAGGACAATCGAGCCGATCAGCACGACCGGGTTCAGCACCACTGCCAGCAGCGCCTCGCTGCCGCTGACGATCATGGCGATCAAAGCCGTCGTCAGCAGGCCGACGGTCATCCACATATAAACTAGCCGCATCAGCGGGCGAATCTCGACCCGCAGCGCCGAAACGTCTAAAACAGACGTAGTATCTCGCGTATTTGGGTTAAACATATTTACTACTCCCCTGAACACATCCAGATCGTATTTATTATACCGTCTAATCGCCGGGCGGTTTCTCTGAATCGTATTAGAAACAGGGCAATTGCATATCATGCCAGGTTCGGAGCCATAAAGGGTTATGGTGGTTCGTAGG
>JAPKMO010000074.1 GCA_026645945.1 Anaerolineae bacterium | reverse complement strand
ACGTGCCGCATCTCCTTCGCGCTCACCGGCCTTTCCAGGAAAATATCGGCCCCGGCCTGCATCACTTCGGCCACGTTGCTGATGACGCGGGCGGCGCTGATAATCACAATCGGCAGCGTATTACCATGAACGTCGCGGCGCACATAGCGGCAGAACTCCAGACCGTTGATTTCGGGCAGCAGTTGTTCGATGATGATGGCATCGGGCGTTTTCTGGTTGTACAGGCGGATCGCGTTCACAACGTCGTGGCTGATTTTGGGCGCGTAGCCGGCCTGTTCCAGCACCTGTGCCAGCGCCCTGGCGACTTCAGCATCATCTTCCACGATCAGAACCACCTGCCCGCTGCCGGGCGAGGTCTGGTCCTGAAGCTGCAAGCTGGCCTGCTTGAGGACGCTGCTGCCGTAGGTGGGCGACAAGATGATTTGCACGTCCAGCCGCAGGCGGGCCAGGTGCAGGTGATCGCCGTGCGAAAGAATATGCGGCGCGTTGGGTTTCAGGCGCGCGCCGTTCAGAATCGTGCCGTTGCCGCTGCCCAGGTCTTCGACGATTAAGCGGTCGCCTTCTGGATACAGCGCGAGGTGCTGGCGCGAAACCCCCATTTCTTCGGCCTGATAGCCGCTCAGGTCTATGTCCGGCTCTCTGTCGTCGCCCGCCACCCGGCGGCCCACAATCAGCCGGTTTTCAACACGCGCTTTGAGCGGCCTGGCCGTCTGCGGCGTATTCAGTTCAATCAGCCATAGAGGAGTGGTGTCGGTCATCGAAAATCCTGCGTTTTCATGGTGGTATTTATTCATATTGTAATACCGGGCGAGATATAAGGAAAGCCGAGTAAACGCATCTCGTGTGGTTTTCCTACGCCATCCTTACCAAGCGCCGGAACAGCTTTGAAGAAACGGCGCTCGCCCCATTGCGCGGCGGCAGCGCGGCGGGCTACAATTCCGCCCGGTAGCAACCCGGAGGAACAATGCCAGCCGATTTGATGTCTACAAACACCGCCGATGCCCTTGAGTCTCGTATCCGCGCCAACCGCCTGCTCGACCTGCCAGCGTCCTGGGCCGGCGAGGTGGTTTTTCCGTACTACAGCGGCCTGTCACTGGCGAACGTCAGCCTGACGGCGGCGCACCTGCTCGGCCTGGACGTGCCGGACGCGGCGCTGCTGGACGCGGCAGTATGGGGCGGCAGCCCGCCGGACGCAGACCGGGTGGTGCTGTTCCTGACCGACGGCCTGGGGTATCTGTGGCTGAAGCAGGCGATGGCCGACGACGATGAGATCGCCGCGCTGGCGAGCGACCTGAGCGACGGGCGTGGGCCGCTGCCGCTGACCTCCATCGCGCCTTCGACGACGGTAGCCGCGCTGACCACACTCTGGACAGGGGTGAACCCCGCTGCACACGGGATGCTCGGCACGCGCCTGTACCTGCGCGAATTCGCCATGCTGTCGAATATGCTGGGCTACAAACCGCTCAACGGCAGCCACCCGGACGGCGTTTTTGCCACCTGGGGACACGCGCCGGAGACGTTCGTGCCGGTTCCTGGGCTGGGCGAGCGGCTGGCCGGGGCAGGCATTCCCACCCATCTGCTGCTGCCGAAAAACCTGATGGGCAGCGGCCTGTCCAAAATTCTGCACCGGGGCATCCAGTACCGCCACGTTCACGTCGGCTACAGCGACCTGTGGCTGCGCCTGGAAGACGTGCTGCGCGCGACCGTCGGCCAGCACGTTTACGTCAGCGTTTACTGGCCGGCGGTGGATACGGTCGCCCATGCCTACGGCGCGTACAACCGCTACACACACAACGAGATTAAATACCAGTTGGCGCGGCTGCGTCAAACGCTGGACCAACCAGCGGTTCGGGATGGCCGCACGCTGGTAATGATTCTGGCCGATCACGGCCACAGCGATGTGCCGCGTGAAATCAACCTGGCGCAGGATGAACCCGCGCGCCCGATTTTCGATGCGCTGCGGGCCGGTTACGGCGGCGAAAACCGGCTGCCGTTCCTGTACCTGCGGGCCGAGGCAGCGGCGGCAGTCGTCGAAACGCTTGAGCGGCACTACGCCGACAACCTGACCTGGGTCGAAAGCGGCCCGGCGCTGGCGGCGGGGCTGTTTGGGACGGAAGCGCCCTACGCCGAAACGCTGCACCGCCTGGGCGATCTGGTCTTGATTCCGCGCCTGGGCTGGCAGGTGAGCGACAACTTCGCCCGGCTGGATTTCCTCAGTATGCACGGCGGCCTGTCCGACCAGGAAATGCTGGTTCCCCTGCTGTGGAAGCGCCTGTAACGCCGGCGGCGGTCACTCCAGATATGGCAGCAGGTAGTTGATGTGGGCGGGTACGGGAGTGAGCAGGTACACATCCACCCAGCGCGACCAGGGGACGTAGCTGGCGTCGTCGTAACCCAGGTCTATCCACAGGCGCGGCGTGGACATGCCGGTATCGGCCATCACACCCAGCCCGTAACCCGGCACAAAAAGCTGCGTATCGTAGGGAATCACGTCCGGGTCGGAGCCGACCACGCCGGTAGTGAGTTTGCGCCCGGTGGCCGTCACGTCGTCGCCGCCCAGCGCCGCCGGGTGGTAGCTGGTAGCGTACATCCGCAGCCGGCGCCAGTATTCGCGCGGGCCGTCCGGCGTTTCCACCGTTCGGATGACCACCCACGTGCCGTAGCCGATGATGCGGCTCACCGGCTCGGCGGCGACGGCGGTCGTTTCCACCGCGCGGCTGACCTCGATGCCGTTTTCGTAGCGCACCCGGACGTTGATCTGCCGGATGCCGTTCTGCCCTTCTTGCAGCACGCGCCGCTGGTCAAGTTCGAGGTTCGCGTCGGCCTGGTAGATCGTTTCATATGGGATAACTTCCCGCTCAACCTCCACCTTTTCGCTGACGCGGATGACGCGAACCAACATGCCGGGGCGTATCAGGCTGGTTTCCGGCGGGATGCTGTAGTCCAGCCCTTGCAGCGTCACCCCGGCGTCGGCCAGCGCGTCCAGCACGCGCGCCCCCTGGGAGCGCGTCTCCAGCGATACGCCGTCGGCGATGATCGTCACCGGGCGTGAGCGCCGGATGGTGATGCGCGTGTCGCCGGTGATCGGGCTGTTGATGTCCGGCGAAACCGTGTCGGCCAGGTAAAGCGTGATTCCGGCCTCGAACAACGCCTGACCGACGGTCGCGCCGGTCGTCTGGATGGTACGCTGCCGGCCGTCGTCGTTGATCTGCACCGTCACCGCATGTTGAACGATGATCTGCGTAGCCGGGACAGGCCAGACCAGCAGATCGGCCAGGGTGGAAGGTGTGCCGTCCACCAACACGCGGTCGTATTGGCCGACGGTGACGCCGGCGCTTTTGAGAATGTCGAACGGGTTGGTAAAGCGGGTGAGCAGGCTGGCCGGCTCGCCATCCACCACCAGCGCCACCAGCCGGGCGCGCTCCACCCGCACGATTACATTGGGCGTCAGATAGGTATCCGGCGGCGGGGATACGGCGTCCCCTTCGTTCACCGTCAGGTTCAGTTCGGCCAGCAGGTCGCCCACCGTCGAGGCGCGCGTTTCGACCGGGTAAGCCGCGCCGTCGTCCACTACCGTCACCGGCAGCGGGTCGGGCAGCCGCAGCAGAGCCATCAGCAGCGCCGCCCCAACGCACAAAAAAACACAGCCGGAGGTAATGAGGATCACCAGCGCCAGCGCGGGCAGCCGGGGTATCGGTGGAAGGCGTGAGGGGGACAAAGTTGGAGGCGTTTCGGTCATCGAACGTTCAAAAACAATACAAAAGGGTTGTTGGCGGTCAGCTCAGGCCAGGCACCCCTGCGGCACCCAGGATATACCCCTTAGTGCTGCTACCTTCCGGTCCTGACACGGTTCGGAGGTCCTGCCGCGCAGGACCCGGTCTGAGCGAACCGACAACAACCCACTCAAAATTATTTTCTTATAAACGACGGTTTATTCCAAAACTTAATCTTAACTGAGATTCTAGCGGCAAGCAGGCCGTTTGTCAAATGCGGTTCTGCCTTGCCGGCAGCCTGCGGGTGTGCTGTGTGTTTAATTCCCGGCGTTGGGGTCGGGGAAGGCGTTGCCGAACGACCCCGGCACGCGGGTGGGCGGCGGCGGCGGCGGCACGTTCAGGTCTACCGGAAGCGCCTCAATAATGGCTTCCGTGTCCAGCGTCACCAGCGACAGCCAGCCGACCGCGCCATTATAGTCCACCTTCACCCAGGGATTGTACGGGCTGCGCGCCAGCAGCGTGACCAACGCGCCGTCGGGAATGGTCAGCACCAACGGGAAGGTCACATCCGGGTACTGGCGCAGGTTGACGCCCGCCGGCGCGACGATTTTGGCCGTCCGCCCCATATCGCCGTATCGCTGCGGGGGCAGCGGCGTGGCGTCGTAAACGGCGTCTATACTGCCCAGGTTTTGCGCCAGCAGCGAGGCGAACATCCAGCCGGTTTCGCCGCTGTCCAGCCGGACGTGCAGCCATTCCCCGGTGGTATCGCGCCCCAGCACGGCCATATTCTGCCCGGCAGGGACCTGCTGCAAAATGGCCGCGTCGGTGCTGGGCGCGGCGCGCATGTTCACTTCCCCCTGCGTGCTGACATACCCAGCCTGCGGCACGATCACCGGGCGGTCAAGCAGCGCCACCGGTAGGTCGCGCACCAGCGCCGGGTCGAGCAGCTGCGGCAGCGTGGGCCCGCCGACCGGGGAGGCATAGCTGCCGCCGCTGTACGGCACGCTCACCTGCTGGCCGGTACGCAGCAGTTGGTTCTGGCCGGCGGCAAACACCAGCGTTTCGCCGGACAAAGCGGCGAACACCGTCTGGTCGGCGGCGGCCCGCACCACTACCGTCCCATTAAGGCCCAGCGATACGCCGTTGATGGCGATATTGGTCGGCGCGCCGAGCGGAGTTTGCACCACGAAGGCGTTTGGCGGCACGCCGGCGCAGGACGGCGCGTTTTCCCCGGTTTGCACGACGATGGACTGCCAGGCCGGGAACTCCGGCGGGGCGACATCGCGCAGGCTGACATCCCCCACCAGCACGCCCGTGAAGCGAATGGGCGCATCCGGGCGCAGCCAGGCCAAGCCGGCAGTCCCGGCTTCGACCGCCAGCGGCGGCGTGCGAATCGCATCTACCACGCCGACTTCGACCAGCGCCCCCGGTACAGCCAGCGAGTTAGCGACCGGCCCGTCGGGCTGAACCTGGGGCGGGCTGCCGCCGTTGCACACAAAACCGGCGGGGCCGCCGATGCAGGCTTCGCTGGCGGCGGCCCATAGATTTTCGAGCGCCGGCGCGCAGGCGGCCTCGCTGATGGCCGTTCCATCCTGGGCGGCCCAGGTTGCGCCGGCGGCCAGCGCCATTACAATCACCACAAAAAACAGGCGTCGGTGCATAACTCGTTCTCAACATCTTTGAAAGCCATATGAAGCCCTATTATACCAGATGGCCGGAATGATCGTAGTGAATGTGGTAGAATCCAAAATGAAAATTTGTTGAATTCTGCCACCGGGGGATTTGTGACCGCTTCTTCACCGTTTTGGGCGGGCGACCCACCCGTGCGCCTGCTGGTGGCCTTCCAGCAGGCCTATCCAGAACTGCCGCCGGTGTGGCTGGTGCGCGCGCCGGGGCGTGATGTCTGGATTGCCGCCGCGCCCGCCGCCGTTGAACAGTTCACCGTCATCGCGCCCGATCACGAAGCGCGGGCGACCTTCAGCCTGCGGAGCGCCCGAATGCGGCGCACCGTCACCCAGCGCCCGCTGCCGCGCTGGGCGCGCTACCCTGCCGGCGTGCTGCTGGCGTTAAGCCGCAGCGGCCTGGATTTATCGGGGCTAAACTGCGTTGTCTTGAGCGAGGAGCCGCCCGGCCCCGGCTACGAGTTCGGGCTGGGTATGGCGTTCGCCGCCCTGGGGTACGAAATCCACGCGCAGCCGTACACCAGCGATCAACTAATCGAAGTCGTTGATCGCGCCAGGCGCGAATACGTGGAGGCTTGAGCGCCGTTTCGGCTTAAGAGTTTATCCGTAAACCCACCAGACAGTGGGCTTAGAGTTTATCCGCAAACCCACCAGACAGTGACGGTAATTGCCAGCCCTGCTCTGAACCTTCCCCACCCCTAAATCCCCTCCCCACAAAATGGAGAGGGGACTTAAAAACCCTTAGCAATCTGTTTTGACCCCCTCTCCAAAACTTGGGGAGGGGGCAGGGGGTGGGGATTGGCAATTACGGTCAGACAGTGGGCTTAAGCCCACTGTTCTGCTATCAGATCAATCGGTTTACGGATAGATACTAAATGTTCCCAAACGCTGATGATGAGGATAAACGAGTTCGGCGGCGGATGTCAAGCGGCTGGCAGTAAATCAGGGCGCAGCACGCTGCGCCCCTACGAATTTTTCTCCGCGTCTCTGCTGCTTTGCGCCTTTGCGCTGCGCTTTTTCCCTATAGCCTGGTGATGCGTTCCGCGCCGCCCAGGTACGGGCGCAGCGCGTCGGGGATAACCACGCTGCCATCGGCCTGCTGGTAATTTTCCAGGATGGCGATGATGACACGCGGCGTCGCCAGGCCGCTGCCGTTGAGCGTATGTACGAACTGCGCCTTTTTGCCGTCTGCCGGGCGATATTTCACGTTTGCCCGCCGCGCCTGGAACGCCTCGGTATTGCTGCATGACGACACTTCCAGCCACTCGCCGCAGCCGGGGGCCCACATTTCCAGGTCGTATTTTTTGCTGGCGCTAAAACCCAAATCGCCGGTGACGATCTCCAGCCGGCGGAAGGGAATTTTGAGGGCGCGGGCGACATCGCTGGCCGCCTCGACCAGCGATTCAAGTTCGGCGTAGCTGGTTTCCGGCGTGGTGAACTTGTACAGCTCGACCTTCTCGAACTGGTGCAGGCGTTTGATGCCGCGCACGTCGCGTCCGGCGCTCACTTTTTCGCGGCGGAAGCAGGGCGTGTGCGCCACGTAATACAGCGGAAGCAGCGCCTCGTCCAGAATTTCGTCGCGGTGCAAGTTGGTGATTGCCACCTCGGCGGTCGGCAGCATGTACAGGTCTTCTTCATCGTCGTGGTAGACGTTTTCGCGGAACTTGGGGAACTGACCCGCGCCGACCATCATGGCTTCGCGCACCATGTACGGCACGTACAGTTCGGTAAAACCGCGCGCCCGCGCGCTGTCCAGGAACAGGTTGATGAGCGCCCGCTGAAGCCGTGCGCCCCAGCCTTTCAGCACATAAGCCCGCGACCCGGCCAGTTTGACGCCGCGCTCAAAGTCTATAATGTCCAGCGCCGGGCCGATGTCCCAATGCGGTTTCGGCTCGAAGTCAAAAACGCGCTGTTCGCCTTCCGGCGGCCAGGCGATGTTGTGTTCCTCGCTGTCGAACACCGGCACGCTTTCGTGCGGCAGGTTGGGTATCCACAGCATGTTGGTTTCCAGGTCGGCATCCACCTGGCGAATCTGCTCGTTGAGCGCATTCACTCGGTCGCCCAGCGCGCGCAGGGCATCGGTCAGGCGGTCGAGCGCGGCGGGGTCGGCTTCGCCGGCTGCTGCATCCGCGCCTTCGCCGGCCAGCAGGCGCGCTGCCGCCTCGTAATCGCCGGCCTGGACGGCTTCGGCGGCGCGGGCGGCCAGCCGGTATCGTGCGGTATCGTCCAGCTTTTTACTGCCGCGCAGCCCGCCGACGCTTTTGTTGAGTTTATTGCGCGCCGCTTGGATGGCCTCGGCTTCAGTCAGCAGCGCGCGCCGCCGTTTATCCAGTTCCAGCACGGCATCCACGCGCTCGATGGCCGCCGGGTCGTTCAGTTTAGCGATCTGTTCTTTAACCCACTCCGGCTTTTCCCGGATGATCGTGATGTCTAGCATGATAAAGTCTCCCCTGTTGGCAGCAGGGCGCAAAACCTTGCGCCCCTACAGATCATCGTTTTGTTTATGCGGCTGCGTATCGTCATCCCGCGCCCAGTCCGGCTCGTCGTCCGGGGCATTCGGCAGCGGGCGGGTGAAGTCGGCATACAGCCGCACCACCGCCAGCGCCAGGCCGATGAGGATAACGACCACAATCAACGTATCGAAAAATTCCCGTGTTAGCTGCATGGCATAATAGTCTCTCGTCACCGGTCTTTATGGATAAACCCATTAGACTGTGCCTGATCCTGAGTGGACAGCGGGCTTCAGCCCGCTGCCAGTGGGATTCATCTCATTGCCAGTGGACTTCAGCCCGTTGCCAGTGGGCTAAAGCCTCACTGTCTATCAGGCTCATTCTTTTCCGTTTATCCATTAGTCTTCAGCCGCCAGGCCCTGACCAAACAAAAACGCCTGCCCTGACCGTTTCCCAGGAGAGGCGTTTGCAATAACCTCGGCGGCGGTCGGGGATAATTAGGTATGCTCTGGACTAGAACTAGAAGAAGAGTCGTCGCGCCACATGGGCAGCTTCAGGCTGAAGGTCGTGCCGACCCCTTCTTCACTCTCGAACCAGATTTTCCCGTTCATCGCCTCGACCTCGTGTTTGCACAGGTACAGGCTGATGCCGTACCCAAATTCGCCCAGAATTTGCGGCTGCCGCGCCCGCTGGAAGGAGGCAAATACACGCTCGAACTCTTTGGCACGGATGCCGTAACCTTCATCAATCACGTCAATCTGCACGCTTTGATTCTGCGGCGACGTTTGCGCCATGATGATGATGGGCGCGGCCTTCATGCTGTACATGATAGCATTCCGCAGAATGTCGTGCAAGATGGTGGTCAAACGCGACGGCGAGGCAAAAACCACCAGCCCATCGCCCATCGTTGTTTTGATACGCGAGCGGTAGTCCTGGGTTTCGGTTTCCGGGTCGAGGAGCTGCACCTCGTCCAGCCCTTCGATAAAATCCTCGATGAACTCGTCCAGCACGATTTTACGGCGCTCTTTGCGGATGACCTCCGGCAGTTTCCCGGTGCGGATCAATTCCAGCCGGTGCAGCAGGTTCATCAGGCGTTCGACGCGGTGCATGTGCGTGGCGATTAACTGCACAAAACCGCCGATGCGCCGCCCCAACTGCTCGACGCTTTCGCCGGCTTTGATCTGTTTGAGGCTTTGTAAAATCAGGTTGATGTGTCCCTGGCTCGATTCAGCGGCGTTCTGCACTTCGGCGCGGAACTGCGTCAGAATATCGGTCATGGCCGTCCAGTCGGGGACTTCAATAGTAATGAGGGTGAAGATGTCGCCGCTTTCGCCATGAACCGCCGCCGCCCAACAGGGGACGTATTCGCCGGCGCGGTAAATATGAAACCGCACCGGACGGGCCGACTCCAGCGCCCGTTTGCGCGCCGTCTCCACGTCATCTTCCGGGGCGTTCGTTCGGGCATTAAAAACCGTCGCCGCCGCCGCCCAACCGTTGGCGCGAATCAGCTTCAGGTCTGCGCCCAGGATCGCGCGGGCAGCCAGGTTATCCACCACCAGGCGGTTTTCGCTGTCGAAGATCAGCACGCCCTGGCCGAGTCCGTCCAATATGGCCTGATACTGCAACTGCTTGTCAAGCGCCATGCACCCACCATCGGAACAAAAAAGGGGAAAGATGTTTTCCCCTCGATTGTATACGGTTTTGCGAATCGCGCTATTTCTCTTCCCGCAGATGCGGATATAACAGCACATCCCGGATGCTGCGCTGGTCGGTCAGCAGCATCACCAGCCGGTCAACGCCCATGCCCCAACCGCCGTTGGGCGGCATCCCGTAGCGCATAGCGCGCAGGTAGTCCTCGTCCAGCGGGGTGGCGTCGTCGTCCTCGTCCCGGTACAGTTTCGCCATTTCCAGGAAACGTTGCTCCTGGTCGCGGGGGTCGTTCAGCTCGGTGAAGGCGTTGCCCATCTCCATCGTAGCGATAAAAAACTCGAACCGCTCGACGTGAAAATCGTCGTAGTCCACTTTTTTAGCGAAGGGCGAAATATCGCGCGGGTAGTCCACGATGAAGGTCGGCTGAATCAGGCGCGGCTCGACGTACTGCTCGAACAGGTGGCTGACGAGTTTTCCCCAGGGCAGCCCTGGCGCGACCGACCCGCCGTTCCCCCGGATGACAGCTTCCAGCGCCTCCGCCGTCGGGTAGTCCATGTAGTCAATCTCGGCGTGCTGTTTGATGGCGTCGCGCAGCGTCAGGCGCGGCCAGGGCGGGGCCAGTTCGATGTCCTGCCCCTGGAAGGTGATCTGCGTTCGCCCCAGCACCTCTTTGGCAACAAAAGCGATCAGCCGCTCGGTGATGTCCATCACGCCCCGGTAATCGGTGTAAGCCTTATAAAACTCCACCATCGTAAATTCGGGGTTGTGTTTGTAGCTTACGCCCTCGTTGCGGAAGTCGCGCCCGATTTCGTAAACGGCGTCGTAACCGCCCACCAGCAGCCGCTTGAGGTACAGCTCGAAGCTGATCCGCAGGTACAAATCCTGCTTGAGCTGGTTGTGATGCGTGACGAAAGGACGCGCCGCCGCGCCGCCGTAAACCGCCTGCAAAATCGGCGTTTCGACTTCCAGAAAGCCCTCGGTGTCGAAAAACCGGCGCAGGGCGCGGATGATCTCGGCGCGTTTGCGGAACACGTCGCGCACGTTCCGGTTGACGGCCAGGTCAGCGTACCGCTGGCGGTATCGTTGTTCGATGTCGCTGAACTCGCCGTATTCGATGACCGTGCCGTCGTCCATCACCTGCTGTTTGATAACCGGCAGCGGGCTGAGCGACTTGCTGAGCAGCGTCAGCTCGTGCGTCAGCACGCTGATTTCCCCGGCGCGGGTACGCATCATCGTGCCGGCGGCCTGGACGAAATCATCCGTGTCAATGAGTTTTTCCTTGATGGCGTCGTAAAATTCCTCGCCTAACTCGTTGACACGCAGCAGGATTTGCACCCGCCCGCTTTCGTCCTCGATGTGCATGAAGGTGATTTTGCCCTTGATGTTCACCCGGCGAATCCGCCCGCAGACGGTCACTTCCAGCCCTTCGGCGGCTTCCGCGCCATCGTTGTTTTCCAGGGCCTCAAATTCGGCGGTCGCGCGGGCGATGGTGTGCGTGCGCCGGACGCGGCGCGGGTAGGCTTCGATGCCCAGTTGGGACAGGCGCGCCAGTTTATCCAGGCGCTCGCTCTCTAGTTTGTTGGGTTGCCACATGGAATGTTGATCCGGTTTGCATACAGGAAAGGGGGCGCAAACATGGGCTGCGCCCCCGGCGCGTCAGTGTTACGCAATCGCTTTGATGATGAAGGTGATCTGTCCGTCCGGCGCGTTGACGACCACCTGATCGCCGACCTTCGCGCCCATCAGCGCCTTGCCCAGCGGGCTTTCGCTGGAAATTTTCCCATCACGGGGGTTCGCCTCGGCAGAACCAACCAGGTGATAAACTTCCTGCTCTTTAGTCCCTTTTTCCACGACGGTGACGACTGCCCCCAGCGCCACCACGTCCTTGTTGCCGGTGGCCTCGATGATCTGGGCAGTGCTGAGAATGCTTTCCAGGCGCAGAATCTCTCCTTCGACAAACGCCTGTTCGTTTTTGGCGTCTTCGTACTCAGCGTTTTCGCTGAGGTCGCCGCCTTCTTCCAGGGCGTGACGCAAACGTTCGGCAACTTCGACGCGGCGAACTTCGGTCAGGTACTTCAGGCGGTTTTCCAGATTCTTCAGGCCTTCGGGCGTCAAATATTGAATTTCGCTCATGCCCTCATTCTCCTCGTTGCAAAACTCCTGCCTAAATGACAAAAACACAGCCTGTAGCTGTGCAGCATCTTTGCTTGGTTCGTCTCGATAGATGGTCGTTTATATGCAGTTAAGTCCCGCTGCCGCTGTAATATAGCATGAAAACTTTCGTCTGTAAAGCAAAATCTGCGGCTGAAAACGGCTTAGTCCGGGGTTTTAAGGGTAAAACTGAAGGTGCTGCCCAGGTCTGGCTCGCCGGAAAAGATTAATTCGCCGCCTTGCAGCGCGAGGATCTGTTTGTCAATATACAGCCGCAGGCCGGTGCCGGCGTGCTGCCGCACCAGGCGGTGATGGTCGCCGCGCCAGAACGGGCGGCCAATCTGTTTCGTGTCGTCGGCGGTCAAGCCAATGCCGTTGTCGGTGACGCTAAACAAAACGTGCGTGCCGAGGTTATCCACCGACAAACGAATCTGGCCGCCGGGCGGGGTGTAACGAATGGCATTATCCAGCAGGTCGCTCAAAACGATCAGCGAGTGGTAAAAGTCCCCCTGCGCCAGCGGCACAACTTCCGGGGCCTGGATGGTGATTTCATGCCCGTAGGGACGCACTTTATCGCGGACGCGCTCCCAGGTTTCGGTCAGCAAATCGGTGGAGATAAAATTCACCCACTCGATGCGTACCAACCCCTTTTGCAGGGCGATCATTTCTTGCAGCGCGTCCAGCACGGCAAACGCGCGGCTGGTGTTTTCCTCGATGGCTTGCAGCCACAGGTCTTGTTCCGAGGTGATCTGTCCCAGCAGCCCGGCGCGCACCAGTTCCGCGCGCCCCCGGATGGCGATCAGCGGCGGGCGCAGGGAGTCGTTCAGCCCGGTGAACAGTTCGGTCAGCGGCGCGTCCGGGTCAGAATCGGCCTCCCGCAGCACTGCCGTGACCGTTTTTTTCGCTTCCGGCGGCGGCGCTGGCGCGGCGGGGCCCGGCGGGGCGGCCAGGGGCGCGTCCTCGATGAGCAGCGTATTTAAATAGGCGTTTTCCGCCGATAAATTTTGCAGCACCGCCGCAACTTCGGCCAACTGCCGGGCGGCAGCGGGCGTTTCGGCCTGCAAGCGGTGGAGCGTTTCGAGCGCCTGGCTGATGCTGATCGCCGGAGGCGGCGTGTTCGCCATCACATCATGCCCGCTAACGTCACGGTAAACGTCGAACCCTGCCCCGGCTGGCTGGTCACGTCTATCTGCCCGTCGAACAGCGCCAGAATGCCGTAAGCAATCGGGATGCCCAGGCCGCTGCCTTTGTAGCTGCGGACGACATCATGATCGCCCCGGAAGTAAATCGTCCCCAACTGCGCGATTTCCTCCGGCGTCATGCCGATGCCGTTATCCTGAATTTGCACGCACAACTGGCTGCCCTGGGCGAAGGCCGAAAACGTCACCTGGCCGCCCTCCGGCGGGGTATAACGCAGGGCATTTTCGACCATTTTAACCAGGGCCTTGGTCAGCAGTTCGCCGTCGGTATTGAGGATGGGCAGCCCTTGAGGGATGTCGAAGATCAGTTCGCGCCCCAGTTCTTCGGCCAGCGGGCGGGTCTGTTTTTCGACCATCAGGGCGATATTTTTGAGGGTGTCCATCTTCAAATTCACGCGCAGCGCCCCGGCCCGCAGCTTGGATATATCGCTCACATCTTGCAGCAGCCCTTCCATACGCCGGGTATTCGTGCGAATGGTGCTGACGAACTGCTGCTGCATGGTGGAAAGTTCGCCCATGCCCGGCGCGGCGAGCATATCGGCATAACCCCGGATGCTGGTCATCGGCGTCCGCAGTTCGTGGACGGCGTGGGACATAAAAGCGGCCTGTTCGGTCAAAAACGCGGCCTGGTCGGGCGGCGCGCTGCCGTCGGCACGCCCGGCTGCCGCTTGCGCCAGCAGTTCGCCGATCGCCTCTAGCTGCCGGGGCAGTTGAACCGGGATGATCGCGCCTTTCCGGGCGGCTTCCGTCAGTTCATCCAGTAAAAGCCGCGCCTGTACCAGCGCCTCCGCCTCCGTCATAGTTTGGCCTCCGTTATCTTAATCTTACTGCTGCGGCGCACGCCAGCAGCGTTCGGCAGGCGTGCCGCCGCCAACACGCAGCGAAAACTGTTTGACGGCCTGCCGCATGGCTTCTTCATTTTCCCAGAAGGTGCTGATCTGCGACCGGTAGCAGGCAATGGCTCTGAGTTTGGCTTCCACCTGCGCCTCGGTAAGGGGGATGGTTTCCATTTCCAGGGTAATTTCGCGTTCCCGATAATAATCTAGCGCCCGATCAACCGCGCTTCCGGTTTCACTATAAGGATACTCTTCGTAAAATGTCACCGCCAACGCCGGGTTTTGTTTTTTTAACTCCAGCGCCCAGTTCCGCACGATCAAATGGTCAACGTGCTGCCCCACGCCCAACGGCGCGTATAACACATGCACGACCTCCTGGGCCGGCAGCACGATGGTGGGGATCAAACGCGCCGCTTCATCTTCAGGATGGATTTCGCCGAACAGCGATGCTTCCGTCGGGTACAGCGGCTGCCCCTGGCGCGAGGTGCGGTAAATGCAGTCCGGCCAGATGGTCATCCGCTGAGGTTCGGCCTCCAGGCTTTTGACGGCCTGCTCGTCCTCCTCGATGCGCGCGTTCGCCGAGCCGCCCCACCGGGCGTGTAAACTCTGCACGATTGGGGTATCCGGGACGGGTTTGGAGCCGATTTTCTGCCCCATCACGGTTCTCACGGCCACCGTTTCGTTATTTTCGACCAGACGACGGATCAGGCCACCGCAGCTTAAAACAGCATCATCAAAATGGGGGGAAAGAAATAAGTACATGGTCTTTCGTCTTTCCTAACGTAATCGCTGCTATCCGGCAGCCGCCACGCTGAACGTGAAACTGCTGCCCTTGCCGACTTCGCTCTCGATTTTAATCTGGCTGCCCATCTGCTCCACCAGCGCGCGGGTGATGGCGAAACCCAGGCCCGTCCCCGGACGCGAGCGGGTGAAATCATCTTCGGCTCGCCAGAATTTGGTGCCTAATTTGGCGATCTGCTCCTTCGACAGCCCCACGCCGGTATCCTTGACGGTGAACTCCACGCGCCCCGGCACCTGCCGGACGCGCAGCGTGATCGTGCCGCCCTCCGGCGTATATTTATAAGCATTGCTGACCAGATTGGTTAAAACCTGGAGCAGACGATAATAATCCACCCGCATATCCGGCAGGTTGGGTTCGATCAATTCAACGTAACGGTGGTGATAACTTTCAAGCTGGGTGAGCGTGCTGTCCTTGACGGCCTGCACGATTTCTGCCGCCGGGACGCGCGTTTCTTCCATGAAAAAATGTCCGCTTTCGATGCGGCTGATGTCGGATAGATCGGAAACCAGCATTTCCATCCGTTTGACCGTATCTTTAATGCGCCCGATGAACTGCTGCTGGCGTTCACTGAGGCCGCCCTGCATGGCCGTCAAATCGGCGTAACCGGCGATGCTGGTCATCGGCACTTTTAAATCGTGAGCGACGACGCCCACAAACTCGCTTTTGGCGCGGTCGGCGGCGCGCACGGCGGCATACAGGCGTCCGTTTTCAATCGCCACCACCGCGCGCCCAACCATCCGCTCGATCAAATCCTGCTGCTCCGGGGTGAAGGGTTCGGCGCTGTCGTTTTCGATGACCACCACACCCAGGACGCGCGTTTCGCGCAAAATGGGGACGACCAGCGCCGCGCGTTCGCCGTTATCGCCGGCGCGGGTGGCCGCCGGTTTGCGCGTTAACATCACCTCGCGCACCGCCGGATAGGCCGCATCCAGGTATTCCGGGTAGCCGACCGGGCCGTAATGATGGGAGGTTTTCACCTGCGGCGAGTCGCCTTCGACGGCCAGCCCCAGATGGCCGCCAATCGCGCCGGACAGCCGGCAGGCCCATTCCAGCGTGATCTGCATGGCTTTATCGGCGTCCAGCGTTTCGTTCAGCAGGCGGTCAATACGGCGCAGTTGGGTCAGCTGCTCCACCCGTTCGGCCAGTTCCTGGTCAGTTTCGCTGAACAGCCGGGCGTTATCCAGCGCCACCGCCGCCTGCCCGGCGAAGGTTTCCAGCGCGGCCAGGTCGTCTTCGTTGAACAGCCCGGCCATCATGCGGTTGTCCACATACACCACGCCCATCACGCTGCCGCGCGCGCGCAGGGGCGCGGCCATGATGCTGCGTAGGGACTGGCCGATGATGCTGGCCTGCCCGGCAAAACGCGGGTCTTCGATGGCGTTGGTCGTCAGCAGGGCTTTGCCGCCATCCAGCACCTGGTTGGCGATGGTGCGGCTGTATTTAAAGTCCTCGCTGCTTAACGTCTGCTGGTCGAGGTTGCGGGCGGCCTTCACGGCCAGGCCGCCGTCATCGTCGCGCAGCATCAAAAAACCGCGCTCCGCCGCCGTAAGCTGGATGATGGCGTCCATCACCTGGTCTAACACGACCTGTAAATCCAGCGACGAGCCGAGCAGCCGGCTGACGCTGTACAGGGCCTGAAAACGGCTCTCTTTTTTATGCTGGTGGTGTTCGGCTTCCACCTGGTCGAGCAGGGCGGCAAAACTTTCGATCTGCCGGGACAAAAACGTGCCATCCACCCTGCCGGCCTGAAGCTGGCTGCGGAGCAGGTTAAGGTTTTGCCGGACGCTGGTTAATTCCTGGCTGGTGAGCGGGTGTGACTGGTTATGGGTCACGGTTAGGTTAACCTCTGGTAATAATCACAGCAGGCGGTAATCGGGCAGCGCCCGCACTGGGGCGCGCGCGCGTGGCAAATCTCACGTCCGAGCCAGATCAAATTCAGATGAAAGGCGTAATACTCCTCCGGCGGAGCGATGGCCTCCATTACGGGGTGGGCGGCATCGGCGCTGATGCCCTCTGGCAGAAAACCGATGCGCTGGCCGAGGCGGTGAATGTGCGTATCCACCGGAAAAGCCGGACGGTTGAAGGCGAAACATAATACAATCGCCGCCGTTTTGGGGCCGACGCCGTTCAGCCGCATCAGCCAGGCTTTGGCCTCGTCCAGGGGCAGATCGTTTAAAAAGTCCAGTTCAATGGCGCCGCGTTCGGCCTCAATAAACCGCAGCGCCGCCTGGATGCGCGGGGCTTTCTGGTTCGCCAGCCCGGCGGACTGGATGGTTTCGACCAGTTCCGGCAGGGGCGCATCGCGGACGGCTTCCCAGGTGGGGTAGCGGGCCTTGAGGGCATCGAACGCGCGCCCGCTGTTGATATCGCTGGTACTCTGGCTGAGGATGCAGCTCACCAGTTCGTCCACCGGCGGCAGGGAAGGCCGCCAGTCGGGGTAGCCGAACAGCTCGCGCAGCGCGGCGGCCACCGGCGCGTACTTCGCCTGCCGGCGCTCGAAGTCGGGGATCAATTCTAACGGGATTGTTTTTACCATACTACGATTGTACGCCGGAACGATTTTCGGGCAAGTAGGTGAAAATTTAGGAGTCGCTGCTTCACGCCCGCCGGATTTAAAGCGGTTTGGCGCGGAATTGTATACACTGAATGAACGGCAATTATTAAAAGGAGTGGATAATGCGCATAAAGTCGGGGGTTTTGGTCGCGTGTTTGATGATGATCGGTTTGTTAGGTTTGTATCCGGCGGCGGCACAGGCGCGTGCGCCCTGGACGTGGATGGTTTATCTGATCGCCGACAACGATCTGGAGCCGTTCGCCATCAACGACCTGATTGAGATGCAGGCCGGCGCGGGCGAAAACGTGAATATCATCGTGCAGATGGATCGCGCCGAAAGTTATGAGGAAGTGTTCGGCCAGTGGACGGAGACGCGGCGTTACGCCATTACGCCCGGCGCTTCCGGCGGCGATTTCGCCGTCTCGCGGGACACCATCGAAGCCCTTTTTGAGTCGCTGACGCCGGACGATCTGGGGCTGTCGTCTGCCGAATTTAACGACCTGCTCGGCCAGGTGCGCGGCGCATCCGACTCGGAAATCGAGGCGCTGGCATTAAACAGCATCGCCCCGCCCGGCGGCGGCGCGCCGCTGGCCGCGCCCCGGCTGTCCGCGCTGGAAAACCTGGGCGAAGTTAACTCCGGCGACCCGCAAATGCTGGTGGATTTCATCGTCTGGGCGGCGGCCAACTACCCCGCCGAACGTTACGGGTTGATTTTGTGGGATCATGGCGGCGGCTGGACGATGGTCGGCAGCGACGAAACCGACGAAGACCTGCTCGAAATGCCGGAAATCGAAGCTGCGCTGGCCGAAGCACTCCGCCGGACGGACATCGGGAAATTCGATTTTGTGGCCTTCGACGCCTGCCTGATGGCGCAGTTGGAAGTATTCCAAATGTTGGCTCCCTTCGCGGACTATGCCATCGCGTCCGAGGAAACCATCCCCGGCGCGGGCTGGGAATATACCACACCGCTGCGGGCGCTCAATCAAAACCCGGCGATGGACACGGTGGAACTGGGCCGCATGATTGTAGACAGTTATATGACGTTTTATACCGAGGTCATCACTAACTACCCCGGTTTTGATCTGGCGATTCTCGATCTGTCGCAGGTGGGCAGCGTGACGGACGCTCTCGGCGGCTTTTCGGCAGCGGTCGCCGCGAACCCGGAAGCCTCGCTGGCGGCCATCGGGCAGGCGCGCCGCAACGTCCAGGTGTTTGGGGCGGACAGCAGTCCGGACGAAGCCGACGCTATTTCTTCGGCAGACCTAGTGCATTTTATGCGCCTGATGGCAGAGCTTTCCCCCGATGCGGCGGTGGCGGAAGCCGCCCAGGAAGTGGTAAACGCGGCCTCGGCGATGGTTCTTTACAGCCGGGCCAGCCCCGGCCTGCCAAACGCCAACGGCCTGTCGGTTTATTTCCCGCGTAATGCCCGCACCTACGAACTGAGCGGCGGCGCGGGGCTGTACCGGGCCTCCAACCCGGCGGCTTTGCAGCCCTGGTACGATTTTCTGGACGTGTTTCATGGCACGGCTTCGGCCACGCTGGACGCCGCTAACCTGAACATCGCTATCACCAGTCTGCTGCCGGCCAATGTGCCGGGCAGCATCTACGACCCGCCGGTCGTCCTGTTTGACCTGAACGGCCAGCAGATCAGCGATGTCAGCTTTTTCGTGACGCTGCTGCTCGATGACGGCACGCAGTACATGCTGGACAGCGACCAGTTGGTATCGTCAACCGTGACGGCGGACGGCGAATCCATCATCGGGTATCCCGATGGCCTGTCGTCCTGGGAGTTCACCTGGAACGTCGAAATGCCGGTCATCAGCGATGGCCGCGTCGAAATCCCCACCCTGCTGCTGCCTAACGGGCAGGAAGGCCAGGCGGTCGTCAGCGGCCTTTATCTGTGGAAGGATGGGCGGACGGCGACGGCCTACCTAGTCTTTGATACCGAAAACCGCGTTGTGACCGGCGTCTGGGGCGTGGAGCAGTTCGGCGCGGCGGCGGCCCCGGCGGAAATTCGCGTCTCGCCGGGCGACCGCTTCCAGCCAACCTGGCGCTTCCTGGACGAAAACAACGAAATCGTGCTGGTCGCCGCCGAGGATACCCTGACCTTCGGCAGCCAGCCCTTCACCTTCCACTACGTCCCGGCGATGAGCGGCGATTACGCTTTGACCATCCTGGCCGAGGATGCAGCCGGCAACCTCAGCGCCGACAGCGTGAACCTCTCGGTTGATAACGAAGGGCTGGACACGGCCTATCGCGGCTTCAAGGACGTGTCGTTCGGCATCAACTTCCTGTATCCCTGGGACTGGACCAGCCCGACCGTCTACGAGGACGAAGCCGGCGGCGTGACGCTCAACGTCAGCGACGAAAGCGGCGACATCAATATTTACATCGAAGCCTACGAAGTCGAATCGGCGGACGAGGTGCTTGATCTGAAGCTAAAGGAGTTCGGCAGCCTGGACGATTTTGAATATGCCGAGCCGCAGCCGGTTGATCTGAACGGTTATGACGCCTATTACATGGATTACCGCTTCACCAGCGGCGGGTCTACCATCGAGGGCTGGCTGGCCGTCGTGTACGCGCCGGAGAACGGCCTGGGTTACTCGCTCGACCTGGACGCGCCGCCGGAGCGGCTGGAGGAAGCCAACGAAGTTTTCCTGACCATGCTGGACAGCCTGATCTTCTTCGAGCCGTACCGGGGCGAATAAAATCAACGGCATTGCCGGGGGCAGGCTCAAAACCTGCCCCCTTGTGCCTGCGGCAGAAAATTCGTTACACTAGATATCATCAAACGGAATTGTTATATCAGGTTTTGGATTATGTCTGCCGCCGTCGAAGCGCAAGAGCCGCTGCCCGAACTGGGGCCGGATACGTTTTTTAACCGCGAACTGAGCTGGATCGAGTTCAACCGGCGCGTGCTGGCGCTGGCCCAGGACAGCAGCCTGCCCCTGCTGGAACGGGTGAAGTTCCTGGCGATCTTCAGCAACAACCTGGATGAGTTTTACATGGTGCGCGTGGCGGCGGTGCATAACAAACTCAAACTGGGCATGATGAGCGCCCGCCCGGATGGTTTTGCGCCCTCCCAACTGCTGTTCGAGATTCGGCGGCAGGTGATGGGGTTGGTCCGGCAGCAGCGCGAAACCATGCATGAGGTGTTCGACGAGCTGGCCGAGCAGGGCATCTTGGTGGCGCAGATCGTCGACCTGGAGCCGCACCAGCAGGAAGCCCTGCGCGCTTATTTTTACGAAGAAGTTTTCCCGGTGCTGACGCCGCTGGCGGTAGACCACGCCCGGCCATTCCCGTTTATCTCTAACCTCAGCCTTAATCTGGCGGTGGTGCTGGAACGCTCGCAGGGCAAAAACCATCACCACGAATTCGTGCGGCTGAAAGTGCCGGATGTGCTGCCCCGCCTGGTAAACGTCGGCAGCGTCATGCGCCGCTACGCCGGCGTAACGCACGACCAGACGACCTACGTCTGGCTGGAAGACGTGATCGCCAACAACCTGGATACCCTGTTCCCCGGAATGCGGGTCGTCGAGCAGTATCCGTTCCGCGTGACGCGCAACGCCGATATTGACTACGAGTACGAAGAAGATGACGTGATGGATATGAGTTCGCTGATTGAGGAGACGGTGCGCGAGCGGCGCTTCGGGCCGATTGTGCGCCTGAGCGTGCCGGAAAACATCACTCCTAAAATCCTCAACCAGCTTATTCTTCAGCTTCGGGTAGACCCGGAGCGGGACGTGTACCGGATTGACGGCGCGCTGGGGGCCAGCAGCCTGTTTGAACTGACCGGCCTGGATCGCCCTGACCTGAAGTACCCGGTTTACGTGCCGCGCCTGCCGGAGGCGCTGAATAACGGCAGCGATCTGTTTTCCATCATCCGCCAGCAGGACATCCTGCTGCACCACCCCTACGACTCGTTTAAACCGGTGGAGGATTTTTTCCGGCTGGCGGCCAAAGACCCGGACGTGCTGGCGATCAAAGCCACGCTGTACCGGGTCGGCAAAAATTCGCCGGTCGTCGAGGCCCTGCTGGAAGCCCGCGACAACGACAAACAGGTGGCCGTGCTGGTGGAACTAAAAGCGCGTTTTGACGAGGAAAACAACCTGGAATGGGCGCGCGCGCTGGAACATAAAGGTGTGCATGTCACCTACGGCGTCGAGGAACTGCCGGTAAAAACCCACGCTAAGGTGTCGCTGGTGGTGCGCCGCGAAGGCGACGGCGTGCGCCGCTACGTTCATCTGGGGACCGGCAACTACAACGCCACGACCGCCCGCATTTATACCGATATGGGCCTGCTGACCGCCAACCGTGAACTGGCCGACGATGCCTCGCGCCTGTTCAACCGGCTGACCGGCTACGCGCCGACCACCAGCTACAAGCGGCTGCTGGTCGCGCCGGAGTACCTGCATACAATGCTGCTGAAGCTGATTGACGGCGAGATCGCGGCCGCGCGGGCTGGCAAACCGGCGCGGTTGATCTTTAAGATGAACCAGCTTGAAGAAGAAGTGATGATTCAAAAACTGTACGCGGCCTCGCGGGCCGGCGTCCAGATAGACCTGCTGGTGCGCGGCCTGTGCTGTCTGCGCCCTGGGCTGCCCGGCATCAGCGAGAATATCCGCGTGATAAGCCATGTGGGGCGCTTTCTCGAACACAGCCGGATTTATTATTTCCTGAACGCCGCGCCCGACCAGCGCGTTTATCTGGGCAGCGCCGACCTGATGCGCCGCAACCTGTATAACCGCGTGGAAGTGGTTTTCCCCATCCTCGACCCGCACCTCCAGCGGCGGGTGCTGCGGATGCTGTCCACCTACCTGCACGATAATCTGTCCGGCTGGGAACTGCAAGCGGACGGTTCGTACCGGCGTTTGACACCCGAAAACGGCGAAACGCCCCTGGACTGCCAGCAGATGTTCATGCTGGACAGCGCCGGCATTGATCTTTTGCCCTGAAATTCTCGACAGGAGGCCGCCGGCGAGTCATAATCGGTTTCCGATGGGGGGTGTTTCGCTTCCGCTCGGTTTTGATGGCATATGGTTTCCGCGCACTTATTTTTTGGCGAATAAAATTGTTCTGGATATACCCTTCTATTTCCGCGAATGTATATTAGCATGGGTATAACATGAACGCCAACCCACCACATTCTGAGCAGCCCTTAGAACTCTGTCTGATCGAGGGTGATGGCATCGGGCGCGAGATCGTCCCGGCGGCGATTCGCGTGCTGGAAATAATCGCACCGGATGTGGTCGTCCGTCCCTCCAAAGCGGGGTGGGAATGTTTTCAGGCCTGCGGCACACCGCTGCCGGAGGCGACCCTGGAAGAAGCAGGGCGCTGCCGAGCGGTGCTGATCGGCGCGGTTGCTTCGCCGCCTTATCCGGTTGAGGGGTATTTTTCGCCGGTGGTTTCGCTGCGGCGCGCGCTTCGGGCCTTCGCCAACCTGCGGCCCGTCCGCCATCTGCCAGTTCCCACCTCCCGCGAGGGGGTGGATTTGCTGGTCGTGCGGGAAAACACCGAAGACCTGTACATCGGCCACGAATACACCGAAGATGAGGGCCGCCGGGGAGTCGCGGAAAAAGTCATCACCCGCGAAGCGACCGAGCGTGTCGCCCGCCTGGCCTACGAACTGGCGGCCCGCACATCACGCCGAAAAATCACCATCGTGCATAAGGCCAACGTCTTGCAGCAGTCGGACGGCCTGTTCCGCCGCGTGGCGCTGGAAGTAGCCGGTTATTACCCGGAGATCGTGACTGACGAGCTGTTCGTGGATACGGCGGCCTACTGGATGGTCAAAGACCCCAGCCGTTTTGACGTGATTCTGACGCCGAATCTATATGGCGACATCCTCTCGGATATGGCTGCTGCCTGGGGCGGTGGGCTGGGACTCGCGCCGTCGCTCAGCCTGGGGAACGGCGTGGCGATTGCCGAGCCGATTCATGGTAATGCCGACAGCATCGCCGGTATGGGACTAGCCAACCCCACCGCCACCATCCTCAGCCTGGCGATGCTGCTTGACCACCACTGGCGGCGGCCAGAAGCCGCGCGCCGGATTGAAGAGGCCGTCCGCGCGACCTTCAGCGAAGGCGACCACACGATTGATATTTACAGCGAGGGGGCGATTTCGACGATGGAGTTTACAGAGCGGGTTTGCGCGCATCTGACGTAAAAAATCTTAATGTTTCCCATGCATTCGTTAAGGTTTTGTCAAGCAGAGACGTGTTACGATAAAAATGGAAC
>JAPKMO010000073.1 GCA_026645945.1 Anaerolineae bacterium | reverse complement strand
AAGGGTTGCCACTCAACTTTATAACTTCCTGCTATTTCAAGAGGGTACTTATTTTTACCTGTAGGCTTCTCAATAACACCATGTATAGGTTTATCGGAGCGAAAATATTGATAGATGCCCGTTGTATTTTTTCCCTCATAGAACAGCGAATCGTCAACTACTGCAACGAAATAACACCGCAGGAAGCCCCCCGCTGCCAATTGCTCCAGGAAGCGAATGTCTTTGCAAAAATCAAACATCGTTTCGGGGTATCGGCCATTACGCGGATACTTTAGCTCAACGGCATACTTGCTCGACAGGTCATGGTCAAATACAGATATATCTATCTCTTTCTTTTCAAGGCCAAACCGCTCAATGCCAAAGAATGAAGTCGGACGTTCAAACTGAATTTTGTAGTCAGCGCCGATGATTGTTCGGAGGTATATGCCTAATTCGTGTTGGAGACTAAACTCGTTGTAAATCTCTATTTGACCCTGGGCAACAAGCCGAAAGAAATCCGCAAACAGTTTCCCGAAATCAGGCATTTTGTCTACACCCCGACAGCATACGCCGTCTTTACTCGCTGCTGCTTCGCAGACGCACAGCCGCCTTGTAGGCATTATACACCAGCGGGTTATAGACCTTATCCCATGCGCCGAGCGAGCGCGTCACACGCCCGCCCCAGCCGCGTTTGAAACCGTACACGCCCCACAGGCTGTCGGAGCGTTCCTGGAACGACGCTTCCAGCGTGGTTTCGTCCTCGTCCGGGATTCCCCACATATCGTAGGTCGTACAGCCGCGCGCTTTCGCCCATTGGATGGCCTCCCACTGCACGCCGTAAGCGGCCATCAGATTACGTTTGGTATCCGACGACGCGCCGTACAGATACCAGGCCGTCCGCCCGACCGCGAACACCATGATACCGGCCAGCGGGTCGCCCTCGTGTTCGGCCAGAATTAACGCGGCGCGTCCCGACGGCACGAACAGATCATAGGCGCGTTCGTAGTAACCCGGCGCGTGGACGCCGAAAGCGTTGCGCGCGCCGGTCGTCTGCATCATGCGGTTGAAGATGTCCACTTCGGCGCGGTTGGCCTGCCAGTAGCGAATCCCGCTTTTGAGGCTCTGGCGGATTTTGCGGCGCGTCCCCTGGTTCATGCGCGCCAGGATGGTTTCGTCGTCATCGCCGATTTCGATCAGGATGGTGCGCGGCGGCTGGATGGTCTGCGCGCTTTCCCGGAAGCCGAGTTCTGCCGGCAGGGACGAGTTATAACTCGCCTCTACTATGCCCGGCTCCCATTTAAGGAAGGCGGCCTGATGGCGGCGCGCGCAGGCGTCAACGGCCTGCCATAACCGGCGCACACCCTCCGAACCGGAGCTGCCGGTTTCCAGGGGGAAGGGTTGGGTATATGGCCCCATCGCCAGATAGGCCAAACTGCCCAGGCGGAAGGGCAGCCTGCGGAACAAAAGCTGCGCCCCGGCGACGATCTGGCCGCCCTCGGCCAGCGCCACCCGCTCGACCGACCAGCCGTAGGCGGCTTTAAGTTCGCCCCAGGCCGAAAGCTGCAAAACGTGGGCGCGCGGCTGCGCGGCGACAAACGAGTCCCATTGTTCGGGCGAAGGCTGAATAATATTCGGCATAAAGTTTCTGCTACAGAACGGTTAACTTCTTTTGTAGAGGACGGCCTGCCAAAAAGCAAGATGCAGTTGCAAAGCGCAGGGTAAACAACGAACCGGCGGCGGAATCGCTAACTGCCGGTTGAAAATCCATTCAAAAAGCGTTTTGGAACATATCTGGCCATGTGTTACAATCCCTCCCGGTTGGAAATTATGCTCATGCCGAGTATCGCAACGGAGCTTAGGGGCTTTGCAGGAATATAAACGTCATGTTATACTCGTGCCGTTTGTCACAATTTCCGCCAGTTAATAAATTCTGACCAGCGCCGGGTGAAAAACTGCACCCGGTTTATCACCTTAACGCAGTTTGATACGTTATGGGAGCAGTGTTCCGATGGCTGTCTTAAATGAATGGGCGTTCATCGGCGTCTTTTTCGCAGTCGCTTGGGTCTTCCCAGTACTGCCGATTTTGGGCGCGCGAATCTTGGCCCCGCACAAGCCCAATCCGCTCAAACAATCCACCTACGAGTGTGGTGTGGAGACGGTGGGCGACACCTGGGTGCAGTTTAAAGTGCAGTATTACATTTATGGTCTGGTGTTCCTGGTTTTTGACGTGGAAATTGTGCTGCTGTTCCCCTGGGCGCTGGCCTACAACCAGCTCGATTTATTCGCGTTCGGCGCGGGGTTTCTGTTCATTTTCCTGCTGGCGGATGCGCTTATCTACGCCTGGCGCAAGGGCGCGCTGGAATGGCTCTAGCCGAAAAGTGCTGCTGAACCGAGTGAGGATTGTTTATGGAAGACGTTTGCAGCATCAATAATCTCGTTCGCTGTTTGCTGGACGGCGGCATGGATGCAGGATTGGCGAACTTCATCACACTTTTGCTGGGTGTGGTGCTGGTGGCCGCCCTGCCCCTAGTCACGGTCATCTTTCTGATCTGGGTGGAGCGCAAGGTGGCCGCCCGCGTGCAGGACCGCATTGGCCCGAACCGCGTGGGGCCGTTTGGCCTGCTGCAATCAGTGGCAGACGCGCTGAAACTGCTGACTAAAGAAGACATCACCCCGATGGGCGCGGACAAGTTCATTTATAACCTGGCGCCGATCATCGCTTTCGCTTCGATTGTGCTGATCTGGGCGGTGATTCCTTTCACGCCGCTGCATATCGGGGCGGATTTAAGCATCGGCATCCTGTATTTTATGGCGGTGGGTTCGATTGCCACTGTTAAGGTGATGGTGGCGGGGTGGTCGAGCAACAACAAATACGCGCTGCTGGGCGCGTTCCGCACCATCGCGCAGCTTTTGAGCTATGAAGTGCCGCTGGTGCTGGCTTTGATCGTGCCGGTGATGCTGGCCGGCACGATGAGTATGCAGGCCATGACCGTCGCGCAGCAGGGTATGTGGTTTATTTTTATGGCCCCAGTAGCGGCGGTGATTTTTTTCATCGCCAACCTGGCGGAAGTCGGGCGCGCGCCGTTTGACCTGCTGGAAGCCGAGTCGGAGATCATCGCCGGCTACAACATCGAATATTCTGGCTTCAAGTTTGGCATGTTTATGGCGGGCGAGTTCATGCACGCTTTCACCGTCTGCGTGCTGATGGCGGTGATCTTTCTGGGCGGCTGGTCGGGGCCGTTCGTGCATGAAGTCCCGCTGCTGGGTTTTGTTTACCTCGGGCTGAAAACAGCGTTCGTATACATCATAATGCTGGTGCTGCGAAGCACCGTGCCGCGCGTCCGCATTGACCAGTTGATGGCCTTCAACTGGAAGTTTCTGGTGCCGATTTCGATTGTCAATCTGCTGCTAACGGCCTTCCTGCTGTACATCGTTCGCGCTTTGGGGCTGGCCCCCGCGCCGAACCAGGCGACAGATTTTGTCGCCAATCTGCCGCAGACTATTGTGCTGTTCGTCGGCAACCTGGCGCTCGTCGGCGTCATCGTCTCGATGATCCGCAGCCAGGGACGCCGCCAGCGGCTGGCGGACGAAGCGCGGCTGGCTGAGTCGGAGACGGAAGAACCGGCCCTGCCTGCAGGAGTCCCAGCAGGGGATTAATTCAGGCATTCTCAGCAGGGGCGCACAACAGCCGTGCGCCCCTACAATTGTGTAGGGGAAAAGCATGATTGAGTTGAACGTTCAAACCATCGCCTTTTTAGTATTTGCCCTGTTCATCCTGGGCGGCGGGCTGGGCGTGGTGACGACACGCAACCTCATCCACGCCACGCTGTATTTAATCCTCAGCCTGTTCGGAGTAGCCGGGTTTTTTGTGCTGCTCAGCGCGCCTTTCCTGGCGGCGGTACAGGTGCTTGTTTACATCGGCGCAATTGCCATCCTGATTATTTTCGCCGTCATGCTCACGCGCAGCATGACCCAACTGCGCCAGGTTTACAACCACCAGTGGACGGCCAGCGCGGTTGTGAGCGGCCTGCTGTTCGCGCTGCTGGTGGTGGGTGTGATTCTGCCGGTGTGGGGTATCAACGGCGCGCAGGCCGTCGAGACCGTGTCGGAGGTGGTGGCCGATACGGTTGACCTGGGTAAGGCGCTGGTAGACCGTAACCAGTACGTGCTGCCGTTTGAGGTGGCATCGCTGCTGCTGACGGCGGCCATGATCGGCGCGATTGTCATCGCGCGCGACGACGAATAAAGCGGAGGGTACAACGCATGGTTCCTTTGTGGGCGTATCTGCTGGTAGCCGCCGGCTTGTTCTGCCTGGGCGCGTATGGCGTGCTGTCTCGCCGCAACGCCATCGCTGTTTTGATGGGCATCGAGCTGATGCTGAATGCGGTCAATATCAATCTAGTGGCTTTCTGGCGTTATCTGTCGCCGCTGAACATGGCGGGGCAGGCTTTTACAGCCTTTATTTTTGTGATTGCGGCGGCGGAAGCGGCGGTGGGGTTGGCGATTATTATTTCGGTCTACCGCAGCCGCCAGTCGGTCATCGTCGAAGACGTTGACATTATGAAGTGGTAGGCGATTTATGAACCTGAACGATTTTTTGAGCGACCCTAACCTGCTGCCCTGGCTGATTCCGGTCGGGCCGCTGCTGGCGTTTTTTATCATCACCCTAGCGACCAACCGGGCGAAACTGCTGCCGGCCACCAGCGAGGAATATGGCGGCCATCACCCCGACTACGACGGTATGCTGGTTCCGGTCGTCACTACGCGCAGCCGGGCCCTGAGCATCACTGTCGGGCTGGTGGGGATCGGAATCGCCTGGATACTCAGCCTGGTCACGGTTTTTAACGGCCTGGGCGTGGGCGCGGGCAAGTTTGGCAAGACGGTTTTCGAGAATAGCATCGCTTGGATGGCGACCGGCATCACTTCATTTAACATGGGCGTGCTGGTAGACCCGCTGACGGTGGCGATGCTGGTGATGGTGCCGCTGGCCTGCGCCATGATCTTCATCTACTCCGTCGGCTACATGGCGCACGACCCGCGCCAGTCGCGCTTCTTCGCACTGATCGCCCTGTTCGCCGGCGCGATGCTGACGCTGGTGGTGGCCGATAACGTGCTGCTGATGTTCGTCGGCTGGGAGGTGATGGGCCTGTGTTCCTACATGCTCATCGGCTTCTGGTTCGAGAAACAAAGCGCCTACGAAGCTGCCATCAAAGCCTTCATCACCACCCGCGTGGCGGACGTGATTATGCTGCTGGGCATCGCCTACCTGTATGCCGAAACCGGTACGCTCAGCTTCCGCGAAATCCTGTATAACGAAGAAGTGCTGCACCACCTGGCGACCACGCCGGCGCTGCTGCTGGGCGGGCTGGGGTTGAGCGCCTCGGCGCTGATCGGCATTTTTCTGATTATCGGCACCATCGGTAAATCGGCGCAGTTCCCGCTGCATGTGTGGCTGCCGGACGCGATGGAAGGCCCGACGCCGGTCAGCGCGATGATCCATGCTGCCGCGATGGTTTCCGCCGGTATATACGCCATCATCCGTATGTACCCGCTGTTCGAGGCGGGCGGCCATCCTCACGAGGGCGACCTGACCTCACCGTTGATGCTGATGGCCCTGGTCGGCAGTTTTACGGCCATCTTTTCGGCCACCATCGCCGTCGCGCAGAACGACGTAAAGCGCGTGCTGGCCTATTCCACCATTTCGCAGCTCGGTTTTATGATGGCGGCGCTCGGCATCGGCGCGTATATCGCCGCCGCCTTCCATCTCATCACCCACGCTTTCTTTAAGGCGCTGCTGTTTATGGCTTCCGGCGCGGTCATTCATGGCATGGAACACGGCGAACACCATGCCCACGAACACGGCCACGCGCACGGCCATGCCGCGCATGATGCCCACGACCAAACGCACCATCACGAGGAACACCATACCTTCGACCCGCAGGATATGATGAACATGGGCGGCCTGCGAAAAACCATGCCGGTTACGTTTTACACCTTTTTGATCGGCGGCCTGTCGCTGGCGGGTTTCCCGCTGCTGACCGCCGGCTTCTGGTCGAAGGACGAAATCCTGGCGGATGCTTACCTGGGGTTGAGCAAGGGTTTCGGCCCGCACGCGCTGGTGTTCGTGCTGCTGGCGCTGGCGGCCTTTTTGACGGCCTTTTACACTATGCGGCAGTTGGGGCTAACCTTCATGGGCGAGCCGCGCACCCCGGCGGCAGAACACGCCAATCTGGGGCGGGGTATCGTCAGTTTCACCATGACGCTGCCGCTGATTATCCTGGCCTTCCTCGCTATCTTCGCCGGGTTTGTGGGCGTGCCGCCGCAGTTCCCGGTGTTCGGGGCGATCTTCTCGCCGGAAACCAACCCCTTCTTCGAGTTCGTCAAATATACGCTGCTGCCGGCCATGCAGCCGGAAAAACCGCCCTTCAACTGGCTGCCGGTGTTAACATCGTTCGTGGTGGCGTTGGGCGGCCTGGGGCTTGGCTATCTGGTTTACTGGCGCAAGCCGCTCAAAGCCGGCCAGCCGGACCCGTTGGTTTCATTCCTCGGCCCGGTACATACGGTGCTGAAGAACAAATATTACTTCGATGAACTGTACGCGGCGGTATTCGTTAAGCCGCTGCGGTGGTTCTCGGAAGTGGTTGTGGTGGGTTTCCTCGACCGGAATATCATTGACGGCTTCCTGCACCTGATGGGGCGGGTGGCGACCTGGATTGGCGAGCTGTTTAAACTGCTCAATACCTGGCTGATTGACGGTGTGGGCGACGGCATCCCGGAACTGGTGGCCGTGTTCGGGGCGTGGTTCCGCCGCATCCAGACCGGGCGCGTGCAGCAGTATTTACTGCTCATCGCCATCGCCGCCATTCTGATCGCGCTCATTTTCGCGGCTTCGGCTGGCGGCGCGCTGGTTCAGGCAGCGCCGTAATAATGGGATGTATTTGTAGGAGTGGGTTTCAAAACCCGTTCCTGCCACGAGGTTGATGGTATGACGATACTCGGAATAGACATTCTCAGTTTTCTGGTGGTGGCTCCAGCGGTGGCGGCGGTGATCGTGCTGCTGCTGCCCCGGCAGAAAGATGCAGCCCGCTGGGGCGCGCTGGCGCTGTCGGTGGTGATCGGGGCGCTCTGCGTGGTGGTGTTTTTCGCCTACGACCGCACCGAGGCCGGCTATCAGATGGTGTCGCAAGTCCCCTGGTTTACGCTAATCGGCGCGTCCTGGCACGTGGGCATTGATGGCATCAGCGCGACGATGGTGCTGCTAACCGGCATCCTGGTGCCGCTGGCAATCCTCATCAGCTTCGAGGTAGATGAGCGCGTGCATATGCATATGGCGCTGCTGCTGTTTTTTGAAACCGGTCTGCTGGGCGTGTTCGTGGCGCTGGATATGATGATCTTCTTCCTGTTCTACGAACTCAGCCTTGTACCGATGTATTTCATCATTGACCAGTGGGGCGGCCCGAACCGCAAATACGCCTCGACCAAGTTTTTCATTTATTCGGTGGGCGGCTCGCTGGGGATGCTGCTGGCGACGCAGCTCATCGGCTGGACAGCCGGCACGTTCGATATTCCCACGTTGGTCAACCCCGCCGTTGTGAACTCCTGGGTGGCCTTCCAGGGCGAGGGCGGCGCGTTCCTGGGCATCGGCATCGAGACAGTGAAGGCGCTGGCGTTCTTAGGCTTTTTCGTCGCCTTTTGCATCAAAGTCCCGGTCTGGCCGTTCCATACCTGGCTGCCGGACGCGCACGGCGAGGCGCCGACCGCCGGTTCGATGCTGCTGGCAGGTGTGATGCTCAAGCTGGGCGCGTATGGTTTTCTGCGGCTGGCGATCCCGCTTTTCCCGGACGTATGGGTGGCGGACGTGAGTATCCTGGGCGTCATCCAGACCAACTGGGCCGGCATTTTCGCCTTCCTGGCGATGTTAAGCATCGTCCTGGGCGCGTTCGCGGCCTTCGCCCAGAATGACATCAAACGGCTGGTGGCCTACAGTTCCGTCAACCACATGGGTTTTGTGGCAATCGGCCTGGCGGTGGCGGCGCTGGCCTACGGGCAGAACTTTATGGACGCCACCGGCGAACACCTGCAAAGCGCCATCATCGCCACCAACGGCGCGGTGCTGCAAATGTTCAATCACGGTCTCAGTTCGGCGGCCATGTTTTTGCTCGCCGGGGCGATCTATCACAAAACCCATACCCGCGACCTGCGCGAGTACGGCGGCTTCTGGGTCAAAGCGCCCATTTACGGCGGCATTTTTATCTTCACCAGCATGGCAAGCCTGGGGCTGCCGGGGCTGAACGGCTTTGTGAGCGAGTTCCTGGTGGTGCGCGGGGCCTGGCCGGTGTTTACCGGCCTGACGCTGGTGGCGATGATCGGGCTGCTGTTCACCGGCGGTTATATCCTGAAGGGCATTCGCGCCGTGCTGCACGGGCCGTTTAACCTGAAGTGGCGCGACACGCACCTGGAGATCGAACTGCGCGAAGTGGTCGCCATCGCGCCCCTGCTGGCGCTGATGTTAATCACCGGCGTCGTGCCGAACTGGATTTTGCCGATCATCAACGACTCGGTAACGCGCTTATTCGGGGGATAATCAGGCCTGCTTCATTCTGGTTTTGTAGGGGGATTTCTAAAACCTGCCCCTACAGACCGAAAAATGTCAGGAGCGGGCGAAAAGGAAAATTTATGGACGGAACATTCACATTTCCGATTTTAAGTCTCATCATCTTCACACCGATTGTGGTCGGGGTGGTCATCCTGCTGATGAAAAGCGAGCAGCGCGACCTCATCCGGGGGCTGTCTATCGCGGCGGCGGTGGCCGTGCTGGTGATGTCCGGCGCGGTGTACTTCGGCTACAGCAGCCAGGTGAGCGCCGTCAGCGCCAACGAGGACGCCCTGCGCGACGCCGGAACGCCCAACCTTGCCACGCAGATGTTCCGCGATGGGCTGGCGTTCGAGGAAAGAGTTGTCTGGGTGGAGCAGTTGGGTATCAGCTATCATTTGGGCGTGGACGGCCTGAACGCGCCGATGGTGCTGCTGACCGGCATGGTGGCCGTCGCCGGCGTGCTGATTTCCTGGCGCATCGAAGACCGCACGCGGGAATTTATGGCCTTTTTTATGTTCCTGGTGGCCGGCGTTTACGGCGTGTTCCTCGCCATAGATATGTTCGTGCTGTTTTTCTTTTACGAACTGGCGATCTTCCCTATGTATCTGCTCATCGCCACCTGGGGATGGGTGAAAACGCGCGAATACGCCGCCATGAAGCTGACGCTGTATATCCTGATCGGCTCGGTCATCGCGCTGGTCGGCGTGATCGCTATGGTGCTGGCGGCGAACAATTATTTCCTCACCGACGGCGCGCAGGTGTTCGCGCAGGCCAAAACCTCCGGCCTGCTGGCGCCCGACTCGCACGAATTCAGCTTTGATATGACCCAGCTGATGCTGGCGGCGGAAAACGGCGCATTTAACATCGGCGGTTATGCCGGGGTGGAAGCCCTGACGTTCGCTAAATTGTGGTTCCCGTTCATCTTTATCGGCTTCGGCGTGCTGGCGGGCGTGTTCCCCTTCCACAACTGGTCGCCAGACGGCCATGTGGCCGCGCCGACGGCGGTTTCGATGATCCATGCCGGCGTGCTGATGAAACTGGGCGCTTATGCGGCGCTGCGAGCAGGCGTGCAGCTTTTACCGGAAGGCGCGCAGACGCATCTGCCCTGGATCGTATTCCTCACGCTGATAAACGTGGTTTACGGCGCGTTCATCGCCTTCCGCCAGCGCGACTTTAAATACGTCATCGGCTTTTCGTCGGTCAGCCATATGGGGCTGGTGAGCATGGGTTTTGCGTCCATGAACATCATCGGCATGACCGGCGCGGGTTTGCAGATGTTCAGCCATGGCGTGATGACGGCGCTGTTCTTCGGCTGTGTCGGCATGGTTTACGACCGGGCGCATACCCGCGACATCCCCAGCCTGGGCGGCTTCGTCAAACGGATGCCCTGGGTGGCCGTCGCCTTCATCATCGGCGGTTTAACCAGCATGGGTATGCCGGGCCTGAGCGGGTTTATCGCGGAGTTCCCGATTTTTGTCGGCATGTGGAACGCCTCGCCGCAGGTGACACTGCAAATCGGCGACTTCACGCTGTCCAACTACTATTCGATCATCGTCATCCTGGCGGCGCTGGGCATCGTCGTTACGGCGGCCTACGTGCTGCGTGTGGTCGGGCAGGTGTTTTTCGGCGAGTTTAACGAAAAACGCTACAGCGATGTGGGCGACATTAACATCACCGACCGCATCATCCTGTTTTTGCTCGGCACGCCGCTGGTCGTCCTGGGGGTTTACCCGGCGATCATGGCCCCGATGATCGAAGCCGGCCTGCGGCCCGTTCTGGCTATTCTTGGGGGGGCGTAAATGATTGTTACCGAATTTGACCTTGCAACCAGTTTGCTGGCGATTCTGCCGGAAATCGCCCTGACCGTCCTGGCGCTGATCGTCCTGGCGCTTGACCTGAGCCTGCCGAAAGGCCAGCACCGCACCATCGCCATTGTGGCCGGGCTGGGGCTGGGTTTTACCGCCGCGCTGCCGCTGATTTTGTGGCCGGGGTCGCAGGCGACGCCGGAGGGCTTGTACTGGGGCGGCATGGTGCGCCACGATGTGCTGTCGCAAATCTTTAAAGTGATGGTGCTGCTGGCAGCGGGCATCACCTGTCTGATGTCTATAGATGTGAAAGGCGTCGGCCACCGGGGCGAGTTTTACCTGATTATCATTGTTTCCACCCTGGGTATGACGCTGATGGCCGGGGCTGCCGACCTGATTATGGCCTTCCTGGCGCTGGAAACGACTTCCATCCCGCTGTACCTGCTGGCGGCCTTCAAACGCGGCGACCAGAAATCCGCCGAAAGCGGCGTCAAATATTTTCTGTTCGGCTCGTTCGCCTCAGCCTTGATGCTGTTCGGTATGAGCCTGCTGTTCGGCTTCAGCGGCGGGCAGACCAGCCTATATCAGATCGGGCAGTACCTGGGGAGCCAGGCATTCGCCGATAACGCGATTCCGGTGCTGGGGGCGCTGGTGCTGGTGATCGTCGGTTTTGGCTTTAAGATCAGCGCCGTGCCATTCCACTTCTGGACGCCGGACGTGTACGAAGGTTCGCCGACGCCGGTGACGGCCTTCCTGAGTGTCGCCAGCAAGTCGGCCAGTTTTGCGCTGCTGGTGCGTTTTTTGATGGCGGTTTTCCCGGCGGCGCTGGTGATCGGGGATGCCCAGATTAAAGACTTCTGGGTGCAGTTGATGGCGGCGTCGGCGGTTATTTCCATGACCATCGGCAACGTGATCGCTCTGGCGCAGCGCAACATCAAGCGGCTGCTGGCCTATTCGTCCATCGCCCAGGCCGGCTATACACTCATCGGCGTGGCGGCACTGCAAGCCGCCAGCACCGATGTGCAGGCGCAGGCGGTGGCGTCGGTCGGCTTTTATATGTTCATGTATGTGTTTACGAACCTGCTGGCGTTCACCGTTGTCATCCTGTTCAGCGAGGCGACCGGCAGCGAAACGATTGCCGACCTGGCCGGTTTGAGCCGCCGCAGCCCCGCGCTGGCGCTGATGATGACGGTCGGGCTGCTGTCGCTGGCCGGTGTGCCGCCGACGGCGGGTTTTTTCGGCAAGTTTTTTGTGTTCAACGCGGCGGTGCAGGCCGACTTGGTGTGGCTGGCAGTGGTAGGTGTTTTGAACGCCATCATCGGTCTGTATTATTATCTAGTCGTGATTAAGGTCATGTACGTAGACCGCAGCGAAGACGAGGACAAACCGATTCCAGTATCGCGCCCGTATGCCTGGGTGCTGGCGATCACGTCACTGCTGGTGATCGTGCTGGGTACGGTTGGCGCGCAGGTGGTGTTCGATTGGGCGGTACGCAGCGCCGGGTCGCTGTTTGTAGGGTAAGCAGATCAGGCGGCTTCAAACCCCATTTTTAGCCCCCTTCCCGAATCAAGACGTATGCCCCCTGAGGGGAGGGGGTGGGGTAATTAAAATGATCGAGCTTTATGTAATTGGCCGTAATTCTTGTTGGCAATCACAGGCACTTGTGATAGAATTCCCGAACCTTTGGGGTCTGCATGTCCCGATCCGATCGAGCCAGGCGCGTTAAAAACCTCTCCTATGCGGGGGTAGCCGGGCTGGCGGGTTGTTTTATCACCGTGATCGTGCTGGCGGCCTTGTTTGCCGGTTTATGGCTGGATGCGCGTTTTGGGCTGCGCGGGCCGTTCACGGTAGGGCTGGTGGTACTCAGCGTACCTGTAACGTTATGGCTGGTGGTTCGGATCGTTTTAAAACTGGTCAACGCGATCCAGACGCGGCCACAAGAGCATCAGGATACCGACACTTCACTGTTTTAGAGGAGGTTGCCACTTGGGAATGCGCATGGTGTTTTTGAATAAGTTCAGTGAAGGAGGGCCGTCATGACGACCAACCAGCGAGGCTGTCTCGTTGGACTCGGCCTCTTAATTTTTGCGGCAGTCGTCTGCGTCACGATTCCGTTTATCGCGCTGCCCGGCGCGGGCGCGGCGGCGGCTATCCCGGTCATTCAGGTGCCGGGCGAAATCCTGGTTTATCACTGGAAGCCGCTTGGCATTGACCTGGGCGAAGATTTTAACCTGATTAACACGATGACTTCGCTGTTCCTGGTGGACATCATCGTACTGGTAATCGCCGTCCTGGGCTGGCGCGTGTCCAACGGCTGGCGCAAAAAAGTCCCGACCAGCCGCTTCCAGACTCTGCTGGAACTGATTGCGGGCGGTTTGTACGGTTTTGTGCGGAACACTGCCGGGAACAAAAACGCACGCTCGATTTTCCCGCTGGTGGCGACGATTTTCCTGTTCCTGCTGTTCGCCAACTGGATGAGCATCATTCCCGGCATCGAAAGTGTGGGCAAGTTCCACTGCGCGCATCCCGGCACCAACGGCTATCAGGCGACTAAAGTCAGTGATAATTTCCTGGGTGTCGAGGTTTACCAGTTGCGCAACACTCAGCCGCTTTTTGGCGGTGACCCGGTTAACCTGGACATGGAACACGCCTGCGCCGAAGCCACCGCTAAAGGCGAAGCCGTGAGCGAGGAAGGCGCGGCGGTTGAGGGTGACGGCGAACCTGCCGCCACAGCCGGCAATCCGCTGGAAGAGCATCGTTTCCACATCACGCCCTTCTTCCGCCCGGCGGCTACCGATCTCAACCTGACGATTGCGCTGGCTTTGATTTCCTTCACGTTTATCCAGATTTACGGCTTCAAGGAGCAGGGCTTGAACTATCTGCAAAAGTTCATCCCCATTCGCTCGCTGGGCAACCTGAGCAAAAAGCCGTTGGGTGCGATTGATCTGATTGTCGGGCCGCTGGAGTTTATCTCGGAACTGTCCAAAATCGTCAGCCTGAGCTTCCGTCTTTTCGGCAATATCTTCGCCGGCGGCATTCTGATCGCGGTGATGCTGTTCCTGCTGGGGACAGGCCTGCCGATTATTTTTTACGCGCTGGAGCTGATCGTCGGTCTGGCGCAGGCGCTGGTTTTTGCGGTGCTGACGCTGGTATTCGTCGCCCAGGCGATGGAAGGCCATCATGGCGACGAGGAACATCACGAAGAACACGCCTGAAAAGCTGTTTACTCATCAGGAATACACACGCTAAATCTGCAATAGGAGGAATGACATTA
The DNA here is from genome assembly GCA_026645945.1 of Anaerolineae bacterium. Classification (GTDB taxonomy): domain Bacteria; phylum Chloroflexota; class Anaerolineae; order Aggregatilineales; family Phototrophicaceae; genus CFX2. The sequence continues at coordinate 9,653 of JAPKMO010000073.1, read as the reverse complement.
TCATGGAAGGCGATCTGACGACATTAGGCAAAGCGATTGGCGCGGGACTGGCAATGATCGGCGCGCTTGGGCCGGGTATTGGTATTGGTGTGCTGGTCAGCGGCGCGCTCCAGGCGATTGGACGTAACCCGGACGCTTCCGGTAATATCCAGACGAACATGATTCTTGGTATCGTGTTTGCGGAAGCTGTGGCGATTTACTGTCTGGTGGTGGCGCTTATTATCCTGTTCGTGCTGCAATAGCATGTCGAGGAGTGCGGACATGCGTAAACCATTAGGGAAACTTTTACTGCTCCTGGCGATAACCGCCCTGCTGGTCGTGCCAGTGGTGGCCGCTGCCGCCGAAGAAGGCGCGGCTGCCGAAGAAGGCGGCGGTGGCATCGCGGCGCTGGGCCTGAACGCAGGCTATCTGATCTCCCAAATCATCAACTTTGGGATCATCTTTGGGGCGCTGACCCTGCTGTTATGGCGTCCCATCACGAATATGCTGGACAACCGCGCCGCCGAAATCGCTAAGGGTGTGGAGGACGCCGCCGTTGCGGCCAATGCCCGCCGCAATGCCGAAGCCGAGGCCGAAAAAGTGCTGGCCGCAGCCCGCACCGATGTCGCCAAAGCGATTGAAGAAGGCCGCGCGCGGGGTGAAGAAGTCGCCAAACAGATCGAAGCCGAAGCGCGCAGTGAGGCCGAACGTATTCGCAGTGAAGCGCGCGCCAGCGCCGAGGCCGAGCGCAACCAGCAGTTGTCCGAAATGCGCGGGCAGGTGGCGGCCATCGCCATTGCCGTCGCGCAGCGTTTGATCGGCGAATCGCTGGACGAAAAACGCCAGCAGGCCTTGATTGATGATTTCTTCGCCAAAGTGCCGGACGCCGCCAAGAAGCTCTCCGGCCAGGTGGAGGTCATCAGCGCCATGCCGTTGAGCGAGAGCGAACAGAAAAAAGTGCAGAAGGAAATCGGCGCGGACAGCGTGACCTTTACTGTAGACCCGGCTATTCTGGGCGGCCTGGTTATTCGTGCCGGCGACCGCGTGGTGGATGGCAGCGTCCGCAGCGGCCTGAGCGAGCTTTCTGGCCGGCTGGTATAACGGCTGCTGAAGTCCCCACCCCTCTCTTACTGGCCGCAGCGCGGCGCGGAGAGGGACGTATGTTTGTGCAGGTTCCTGCGCCGGCGAAATCGTCGGCGCGTTTGTTTGGCGCGGCTGCGAAATGGGCTGGTGAGTGATGAGCAAACGTTTTTCCGAACTGCTGGCCGTCCTGCCGGATGTCATCGCGGCGTCCGGCGATTGTGACGTGCGCGCCCCGGTGGTCGAATCTGACGCCGATTTACAGCCCGGCGGCCTGTTCGTGGCGCGGCAGGGTTTGTCCACCGACGGCCACGACTTCATCCCGCGCGCGGTCGAAAAAGGCGCGGCGGCAGTGGTCGGGGAGCGCGACCTGGACGGCCTGCCCGTGCCATACGCGCGCGTGCGGCAGGCGCAGGAGGCTACCGGCCTGCTGGCGGCGGCCTACCACGATTTCCCTTCGCGCCGGTTAACGGTCATCGGCGTGACCGGCACGGACGGCAAAACCACCACCAGCACACTGATTCACGGCATTTTACAGTCGGCCGCCGACGAACGCGCCGGCCTCATCAGCACCGTTTCCGCCGAACTGGGCGGAACGTCCGCCGATACCGGGCTGCACGTGACGACGCCGGGCGCGCCGCAGGTGCAGGGTTTTTTGGCGCAGATGGCCGCCAACGGCCTGACGCACGCCGTTTTGGAGATGACCAGTCATGGGCTGGCGCAGGGGCGGCTGAACGGCGTGGACGTAGACGTGGCGGTGATGACCAATGTCACCCACGAACACCTAGATTATCACGGCACGTTCGAGAATTACCGCGCCGCCAAAGGCCGTTTGTTCGAGATGCTGTCGCTGTCCCACCGTAAGCCGTCGCAGTCCAAAATCGCGGTTATCAACGCCGACGACCCGAATGCCGATTTTTTCGCCGCTTTCCCGGCGGATAAAGTTGTGCGCTACGGCATCAATAACCCGGCGGCGGACGTGCACGCGACCGGCATTTATTACCTGCCGGACGGCACGCATATCGAGGTTGAGGTCAGGCCGGTTTTCGAGCGTCCCTACGATAAAAAGATCGAGTACGTCATGCCGCTGATGGGCGACTTCAACGTGTATAACGCGCTGGCGGCCATCGCGGTCGGTTACAGCCTGCACTTCAATCAAAACCTGATCTGGCTGTCCCTGGAGGCGGCTGCCGGCGTGCCGGGCCGGATGGAACGGATAGACGAAGGGCAGGATTTTATGGCGATTGTGGATTTTGCCCATACGCCAAATGCCCTGGAAAACGCGCTCAAAGCCGGACGCCGGATGTTAAACATCGGCAAGCGGCTGATCGCCGTTTTTGGCAGCGCCGGCCTGCGCGACCGCGAGAAGCGCCGTTTGATGGCCGAAACCGCCGCCCGGCTGGCGCACTTCACCATCCTGACCGCCGAAGACCCGCGCACCGAATCGCTGGATGACATACTAGAGGCGATGGCGCAGGGCTGTATCGCCCAGGGCGGCGTGGAGGGCAAAACCTTCATCCGCGTGCCAGACCGGGGCGAGGCGATCTTCCGCGCCTGCCAGATGGCGCGGGCAGGCGATGTGGTGATGGCCTGCGGCAAAGGCCACGAACAGAGCATGTGTTTTGGGACGGTCGAATATCCCTGGGATGACCGGGACGCCATGCGGGCGGCCCTGCGAGGGAAACCGCTGCGAACGCTGCCCACCGCTTCCGCCGGAGAGGAGGGATAGGGGCGTGGCGAAACGCCCCTGTGCCGCACCTTCAGGTTTTTAGCCGGTTGAGGTACAGCTTGCGGAACTTGGCGACCTTCGGGGCGATGATGAACTGGCAGTAGCCCTGGTTGAGGTTGTTTTCGTAATATTCCTGGTGATAATCCTCTGCCGGGTAAAACACATCAAATGGCGTGATTTCGGTCACGATGGGGTCAGGCCACAGCCGTTGGGCGTCCAGTTCTTTGATCTTACGTTCGGCGATGGCCTGCTGCTCCGGCGAGTGGTAGAAGATGGCCGAACGGTACTGCGGGCCGACATCCGCGCCCTGGCGGTTAAGCGTGGTCGGGTCGTGGATGGTGAAAAACACGTCCAGCAGATCATCGAAAGTGATAACCTGGGGGTCGAAGCGAATCTGCACCACTTCGGCATGACCGGTCGTGCCGCTGCAAACCTGCCGGTAAGTGGGGTTGACGACCTGCCCACCGGCGTAACCCGATACCACATCCTGGACGCCTTTTAACTGGTCATAGACGGCTTCCAGACACCAGAAACACCCGCCGCCCAGAGTAGCCGTTTCGGTTGCAGGGGAAGTATCCGCGCCCATATAATCTCCTTTCACTGGCAGCGTATAGTATAGAACGCCGCTGTGCGCCGGGTATTACGTCCCTGGCGTGAGAATCCGGTGAAGGCCGCCCGCACCGTCAGCCGAACGTTTGCTGTCCGTTGTGCTGAGGCTGATTGTTTGTGGTACAATCCTGGCGTAACCGGGAGATGTTATGCGCGACTTGGGCATTGTGATCGTCAACTGGAATACGCGCGATTATCTCAAACGCTGTCTGGAAACAGTTCTGGCGAGTGTAGGCGATTTTTCCTATCAGGTTGTCGTCGTGGATAATGCGTCCACCGATGGCAGCGCCGAGATGGTTAGACGGTTGTTCCCCGATGTGCTGGTGATCGAAAGCAAGAGCAACGACGGGTATTCGTGCGCCAATAACCTGGGGCTGCGCGCTTTAGGTTTTAGTGGGGTGGAGGCAGTCGCGCCGGACGCGCCGCGTTACGCCCTGCTGCTTAACCCGGATACCGAAGTGCCGCCCGATGCCCTGTTTAAGATGGTGCAGTTTATGGACGCGCGCCCGGAGGTGGGCGCTGCCGGGCCAAAACTGATTCTGGAGGACGGCAGCCTGGACCTGGCCTGTCGCCGCAGTTTCCCTACACCGGTTGTCTCGCTGTACCGTTTTTCGGGCCTGTCCAGACTGTTCCCCCACAGCCCACGCTTTGGACGGTATAATATGACGTTCGTTGATCCTGACCAGGAGATCGAAGTGGACTCGGTGGTCGGGGCGTACATGCAGGTTCGCCGCGAAGCCATCGCGGCGGTCGGTCTGCTGGACGAAACCTTTTTCATGTACGGAGAGGATTTAGATTGGGCCTACCGGATAAAAAAGGCCGGGTGGAAGGTGTTTTATCACCCGCAGGTGACGGTCAAGCACATCAAACGAGCCGCCAGCCGCAAGAGCCAGAAAGCCCAGTTCGAGTTTCAGCGGGCGATGCTGATCTTTTATCGGAAGCATTACCGGCAGACCACGCCGCTGTGGCTGCACAGCCTGGTGATGCTTGGCCTGCTGCTCAAGGGGGGACGGGGGCTGTGGCAGGAGATGCGTCTGCCGTCGAGTACCTGACATCCCCGGCAGTACGCCCCAACCGAACGCGCACGTATCTGCGCGCCCTGCTGCTGCTGCTGGACCTGCTGGCGTTAATTGGCGCGTTCCTGCTGGGTTACGCCGGTCGTGTCAGCCTGCCGTTGTTCGGCCAGCTTGAAAAAATACCGGCTTTTGAGCGTTATTTACCCACGCTGGCGCTGCACGTTGCCATCATCATCAGCATGTTTTATTTTTCGCGGCTTTATCACCCGCCGCGCGCCGCTAGCCGCATTGACCAGGGGCGTAAAATTATCGGTGTGGTCACGGTCGGCTCGCTCATCGCCAGCGCCATGCAGGAATTAATCTTCAAAACGACCATTTTTGAAGTAGATTATTCGCGCGGCATTTTCTTTTATGTCTGGATATTCAGTGCCGTGCTGGTCATCCTGGGACGGGAAATGTACCGCGTCCTGCAAACCCGCCTGCGCGAGCGCGGTTTCGACCGGGATAACCTGCTGATCGTCGGCATGGGCAAAATTGCCCGTGACATCGCCCGCCGGGTGAACGCCCACCCTGAACTGGGTTACAACATCGTCGGTGTGGTGGTTAACGGCAAAACCAAAACACGCGGCACGCTGGTCGGGTATCCGATCATCGGCACTTATCACGATCTGCCGCGCCTGATTGATACTCAGGGGATCGAACAGGTGATTATCGCCCTGCCGGAGGCGCAGCGGGCGGAAATCGTCGAACTAGTGACGCTGTGCCAGCGCGGGCGGGTGGACATCAAAATCTACCCGGACGTGTTTGCTTATATGGCCGGCGACCTGAGCGTGGACGACCTGGGCGGCACGCCGCTGCTGACGGTGCGCGACATCGCGCTGCGCGGCTGGCGGTTGAGCCTCAAACGCAGCCTGGATTTGTTGGGGGCGTTCTGGGGGTTGGTGTTCCTGTCGCCGTTCATGCTGCTGACGGCGCTCGCTATCCGCCTGGAAGATAACGGCCCGGTTTTTTATACCCAGGAACGCATGGGGCTGGATGGCCGCCCGTTCCCGATGATTAAATTCCGCACCATGCGGATTGATGCCGAAGCCCGCGGCCCCGGCTGGACGGTGGAGAATGACCCGCGCGTGACGCGCCTGGGACGTTTTATGCGCCGCACCAACTGGGATGAAATTCCGCAGTTGATTAACGTGCTGCTGGGCGAGATGAGCCTGGTCGGACCGCGCCCGGAACGCCCGGTTTACGTGCTGCAATTCCGCGAGCATATTCCGCGTTATATGGAGCGCCACCGCGAAAAAGCCGGGATGACCGGCTGGGCGCAGGTGAACGGCCTGCGCGGCGATACTTCCATCGCCGAGCGCACGCAGTATGACCTGTGGTATGTCGAAAACTGGTCGCTGTGGCTGGATATTAAAATCATCCTCCGCACCATCTGGCAGACGATGACGCGGCGGGATAAAAATGCCTACTGAGCGGTCAGGAGTCGTTGGCGTCTTTTCGGGTTAGCTGCCGTCGCCCGCGCACGACGGTGCTGAGCTGCGGTGATGGCAGCCAAACAGTGAAGGTCGCACCCTGGCCTGCCCCCGGACTGCTCACCTGGATGCGCCCGCCGTGCGCCGCTACGATCTCTTGCGTGATCGCCAGCCCCAGCCCGGTACCGCGTTTTGGCCCGCGTGTTTTGTCCACCTGATAAAACCGCTCGAAGATACGCGGCAGGTCTTCCGGCGGGATGCCGATGCCAGTATCCTGCACGATGACTTCCACACCGCCATGATTAACCTGCGTTTTCAGCCAGACCTGCCCGCCGGAAGGGGTGTAGTTCACGGCGTTACTGAGCAGGTTGGTCAGCACCTGCGCCAGCCGGTCGCCGTCGCCGGCTATTTCAGGCATCGGCGGCGCTTCGATGTGCAGTGTCACGCCTTTTTTCTGCGCCACCACTGCCAACCGCTGCCCAACTGCCACCGCCAGCGCGCCCAGGTCTACCGGCTGCGCCTGCATGGAAAGCCGCCCGGCCTGCAAACGGGCCAGGTCGGTGAGTTCGACCACCATCCGGTTCAGCCGCGCCGCCTCATCATAGATGATACCCGCTGCCAATTTCGAGTCTTTGGCTGTGCCATCCATGATGGCCTGCGAATAACCCTGGATAGATGTCAGCGGCGTTTTAAGATCGTGCGATACGTTGGCGAGAAAGTCCTGCTGCGCCTGCTGTGTGATGTGTACCTGGTCGGCCATCTGGTTAAAGGCTTCGGCTACTGCCCGCACTTCCTGCGGCCCGCTGGCGGAGACGCGCTCGGTGTAGTCCCCCGCCGCGACCGCCGCCACTGCCCGTCCCAATCGTTGAAGCGGGCGCGCGATATTCCGGCTGATGAGCGCCGCCAGCAGCGCTGCCACCACTAGACCCAGGCCCACCGCTTGCAGCAGCGGCAGCGCCAGATTATCCCGAAAGCGCGCCAGTACCGTTTCCCAGCTTTGCACTGGCTGAGGTTCGGCCAGCAGCAGGGCGCTGCGTTCGGTATCCTGCCGCACCACAATCAACCCGGTAAAAATCCAGACTCCGTTCACGTCGCGGAAACTGCCGAAAATCGGCTCTGCCTGGACGGGAAAAACGCGCCGCAGATACAGCGGCAGCGCGTAGGTCTGCTGGTTCAGTGGAATCGAATCGCCGCGCCGCAGCGTCCCGGTGCTGTCGAATAACACCGTCCGGTTAGGGACGTTCACTACCAGGATGCGCACATCGTTGTCAGCGGCGAAGGTGTTGAGTTGGGACAGCAGACTGCTCACCAGCGCCCGCGCCAGCGGACGGCCTTCTGCGCTCGGGTTAGCGATATTCAGTTCGCCCGTCAGTTCCCGCGCGATGCTCGCCAGTTTTTCATAGGTTGCGGCGGGGTTCGGCGGCTGTGCGTACAGGAACAGCAGCAGCGCCAGGGTCATCACCGCCAGGGTAAAACCCAGCAGCAGCGCATAAGAAGCCAGTAACCGCCCGCGCAGGGAAAACACGATTCGCCTCTAGGTCGTCACCATCTCGCGTTTGACCGTTTCCAGCAGCGTATCGGCGCGGAGCTGCGCCAGCGCATAACACGGCCCGCCCATACGCTCGGCCAGCTTGCTCGCCAACCCCTGATCGAAGGCCACATGTTCCATATTGATCGTCACCGTTTTGATATTTTCTTCTTTAATCAGGTCGGCGATACGATGAGCTTCCTCCTGGGGGGGCAGACTGCTCATTGAAACGTTGCCCGCACCGTCGGTCAGCAGAATCAGCAGCGGCAGCACGTCCGGGTGCAGCACCTTTTCACGCTTGAGCGTATCGTAGGCCAGCAGCAGCCCAGCGGAAAGCGGGGTTTTGCCGCCCACCGGGATGGTTTGCAGCGCCTTTTTTGCCAGCACGACCGAGTTGGTCGGCGGCAGCACCATGCTGGCGCGGTCTTTCTGGAACACAATCAGCCCCACCCGGTCGCGGCGCTGGTAAGCGTCCGTCAGCAGGGACATAATCGCGCCCTTCGTGGCCTGCATCCGCTCGCTGACGGCCATGCTCCAAGAGGCATCCACCACGAACAGGATTAAGTTAGAAGTGCGGCGCACACGGATTTTACGCTGGAGGTCGTTTTTCTGGATGGCGTAGGCCATGCCGCTTTCCGCCAGTTGTTTCGTGCGGCGGCGCTGGTACGGCGCGGCGGCCCGCAGCGTGGCATCGAAAGCGATGTCGCTGGTTTTGCCATTAGCGGGGCGTGCCTGGATGTACCGCCCGCGTTTGCGGTCGGTGCGCGTGCGGGAACGCCGACCAGCCTGCTGGCGCGTCAGCCGGTCGAGCGTGGTTTGCAGCTTGCGGGGCGTAAACTGCGTGCCAGTTTCGACTTTTTGCCCGCCTTCCCACCAGTAAGCATCGTGGTTATCGAATACATTCTGGGGCGTCGGCGTGGTCTGGCCGAAATCCGGCATCTCCTGTTCGGTTTCACCGGCTAACTGCTGGCTTTTTTTTTAACGGGTGTTTGTTCATCGCTGGGCGCGGGTTCGTTTACTTCGTCACCCTCGCCCCATTCGGAGGCGATTTGCTCCATCTGTTCTTCAACGGCGGTGATGCTCATCTGCGAGTCGGCAAACGGGCCGCGTTTCAGCCGGTGCGGGATCGCCAGTTCGGCGGCCATCAGAATATCCGCATTGGTAATATGCGTGCGGGCCTCAAAAGCGGCCTGGGCGCGCGCAGCCTTTAAAATCACCAGATCGGCGCGGTGGCCGTCTATATGCAGGTTGCTGGTGATGGCAGCAATCGTGAACAGGTCGCGCCGTGTGTATGTCACCTGGTCTACCAGTTCGCGCGCGGCGGCGATGCGGTTAGAGAGTTCCTGCTCTGCCGATGCCCATTCATGGCGGAAACCTTCTGGGTCGGCTTCGTAGGCGATATGCCGCTCCAGAATTTCCATGCGTTCGGCGGCGTCGGTGATGCCGCGCACTTCCACCGACAGCGCGAAGCGGTCGAGAAGCTGCGGGCGCAGGTCACCTTCTTCGGGGTTCATCGTGCCGATGAGGATAAACCGCGCCGGATGCGCGAAACTGATGCCTTCCCGTTCCACCACGTTAACGCCCATCGCCGCCGAGTCCAGCAGCAGGTCTACCACGTGGTCGTCCAGCAGGTTAACTTCATCCACGTACAGGATGCCCCGGTTGGCCGCCGCCAGCACGCCGGGGTCGAAGTGGCGTTCGCCCCGCTGGATGGCTTTTTCGATGTCCAGCGTACCCACTACCCGGTCTTCCGTCGCGCTTACCGGCAGGTCAACGAAACGAATCTTGCGGCGGACAACGGTCAGTGGTTCGCCCCGTTCTTTACGCTCACGCACCTCGTCCGACCAGGTTTCGGGGTGGGCGGGGTCGTCGCCAAACGGCGATTCGGCAATGGTGTCAATTTCCGGCAGCAGCGCCGCCAACGCCCGCGCGGCGGTGGATTTGCCCGTCCCGCGCTCGCCACGAATCAGCAGCCCGCCAATTCGCATATCAATTGCGTTTAAGGTCAGTGCACGTTTCATGCGCTCCTGGCCGACAATTGCTGTGAAGGGATAAACGGGGGGTCGTCTGCTCATCGCGTATTTTTCCGATTGTGAACCATAACACCAACCGCGATTATACTCCTCTGGTACGGCAGGTCAATTGCCAGCTTAAGACCGTTTTAGGGCAATTGCATATCATGCCAGGTTCGGAGCCATAAAGGGTTATGGTGGTTCGTAGGGGCGCAAGGCCTTGCGCCC
>JAPKMO010000072.1 GCA_026645945.1 Anaerolineae bacterium | reverse complement strand
AGGAATATTCAAACAGCGGGTTGGTATTCCAGCCGGGATAATTCTGCCCGCCGATGGTTTCCGCCCACACCACAAAAACCGACCAGACCGTCAGCAGCGCCGTCAGCGCCCGCGCCAGCAGCGCCGCGCCCCACCGCCGGGCGAAAGCGCCCAAGCCGGCAGCCAGGAAGGGCAGCATCGGCACCAGATAGCGCGGGCCGACCGAAAACCCGCCCTCCCACATCACCGACGAGCCGTTAAACAGGAAGAAGGACACAACCGCCCAAATACAAACCGTCCATTCGGCGCGCCGCTCGCGCTCCCGCCAGCCCAGCCACAGACCGTAAACCCCCAGCAGCAGCACCGGCGCGACGAAAAACAACCCGCGATAAGTGCTGAAACTGATGCCCCACAGTGCGTCAAAATGGGGACTCGTCAGGCTCAAAAATCCGGTGCTGTGCAGATCGGTATACAGTTCGGAATACTGGTAGCCGACCGGCAGCGGCGTGCGGAAGATGGCATAGTTGTAGGCCATCAACAGCAGGCCGGGCGGCAAACCGGCCAGCACGAGGCCGATCACCCAGCGCCGCGCGCGGCGGTCGGTATGTGTGAACAGCACATATACGATGTACAGGAACACCCCCGCCGCGATCAAAAAGGTGGGATATTCTGAAATCAGCGAATAAGCCAGCATAAAACCGGCGGCCAGCACCCAGCGCGGCGACCGCGTGCCGCGCCGAATCTGAAAGCCGATGTAAAACGCGCCGAACAACAAAAACGCGCATAACTGGTGGCTGAACAGCGCCGCGCCGTAAGTGAAAGCCGGGGTCGCCAGGCCGTAAATCAGCGCCGCGCTCGCGCTCCAGCCCGCCCCCACGCCAATCTGCGTAAAAAAGCGGAACAGCAGCACGGCCAGCGCCGCCGTCGGTATCGCGCTGACAAAAAACGTGACGATGGTTAAAACCGCCGCGTGGTAAATTTTATCTTTTTGCAGCCCCGTTCCTTCTTCGTTCAGCGTATCACTGAAGGCGGAACTGCTGGAAATGCGCTCCAGCAGGCTTTGCGCCAGCGCCGACTGCAAAAGCGGGCGCACGACCGCATACACCGGCACGCCCAGGAAAGACGGCCCCGGCGCTTTATCGGTGTAATAATGCCCCTCGAATTTGGCATAATCGCCGGTGTTCTGGTAATAATCGTCAATCCGCAGCGTGCCTTGATCCACGATTGCCAGCGTCAGATTCAGCCGTGAATTCTGACTCCACTCCGCCCAACGCGGCAGCACGTACACATAAGCCACAAGCAGTATAAAAAACAACAGCAGTTCGGTGGTTCGGTGGTTCAATCGGCGTATCATCGGGAATAATCCTGTCTACCTGCCGGACATCAGGCCGCGCATCTGGTAAAACCGACTCCACTCTACCCGAATCAGCCTTTCAAATTCATAAATTACAAAGGCCGCCGTTTACGCACCACATATCGTTCAATCTTCCTCTGGACTCATCTCGCAGCGGTCAATCCACTGTAATACGGCGGCCAGTTGGGCGATGTGCAGCTCCAGCGCCAGAAAACCCACCCCCGGCGCGCTCCGGTCGCGCTCCGCCAGCCGCGTTTCATATTCCCGCCAGCAGGCGGCCTTTTGCGCCCGGACGATGGCGACGGTCGGCAAGTTGAGCAGACGCGCCACATACAGCCGGCTGAGGAATTCCACCCGCACCCGCCGGATGCTGGCCGACGGCGACGGCTCGTACAGCCAGGCTTGCAGCCGTTTATGGCCTGCCGGGGTCAGTTCGTATTCCGTGCGCGCCGGCGCCTGAGTGGTTTCGACCGCGCGCCCAACAATCAATCCCTGCCCGGCCAGCCGTTTTAACACAGCATAAAGCTGGCTGGTACTCAGCTTCCACACCCGCCCCAATTCGTCCGAATCGTGAAAACAGGCCAGCAGTTGATAGCCATGTTTGGCCTGCACAGCCAGCAGCCCCAGCAGTGTTTCGTCCGGCGTCGGTTGACTCATGGCCGCTATTCTATCATGGAATAGATTACAAAACAATTACGTTTATTGGCCGTACACCTTACCGGGCGTAAAATGATGATAATGCCGAAGCGTGCAAAGGAGCAGAAGCCTGTGAGCCAAACAAGAACCCCGCCGGTCATCCTGATAGTAGATGATGATTGGATGATCCGGGAAATCATCCAGGCGCATCTGGATCATGCCGGTTACACCGTCCTCACGGCCCACAGCGGCGAAAAGGCACTGGAGATGACCCCCCTGCACCCGCCCGATCTGGTGATCCTCGATCTGCGGCTGCAAGGCATCGGCGGCCATGAAGTCTGCGCGCGGCTTAAGGCCGACCCCATCACCCGCGATACGGTGGTGTTGATTACCACCGCCCTGGACGACGATGCATCCCGCCTGCGGGCCGTCGAAGCCGGCGCCGATGATTTTTTGCCCAAGCCCTTCGATGCCCTGGTGATGCTGACGCGCGTTAAAAGCCTGCTCCGCATCAAAAAACTGCTGGACGAACGCAGCCAGCTTCAGCAGCGGTTAGAAGCGGTTCTGACGCGGCACGTAGGCGCAGAAACCGCTCGCCGCATCCTCGATGACCTGGAAGCGCAGCCGGCGCGATCATCCTGAACCTGACGCCGCGCCGCCGAACACCATACGCCGGTTGGCAGCCGGGGCGTTCCCTGGTAAAAATATCCGGCAGCATGTTTGAGGTTTACCGGAAATGTCACTCGGCAGAAACCCCCGGCATTCGCGCGGAAGCGGCGGCCCGCCGGCATGGTTCATTTTTATCGTTGGCGTCGCCATCGTGTTCGGCATTTATTATGTCTGGTTCGGCGTGCAGAATTTTTTACGCACCGGCGGGCGCGGCGTGGCGGAGGCCACCCAGCAGGCGCAGGTTATTACCACCGCAACGGCGCGGATGCGCCCCACCGCCAACCTGAACATCCTGCCGACTTTTACCCCCGTGCCGACCTGCCAGGATTTTGTCGTCAGCGTGCCGAACGCCATCGTCCGGGAAGCCCCCAGCCCCAACGGCGCTATCGTCACGTCCTACTCGCAGAACGAATCGGTCTGCGTGTTGGGGCGTCCTCAGCCGGACAGCGAGTGGTATACCATTGACATGAACCCCCGCACACGCCGCCTGGAAACCGCCTACATGCACGAATCGGTGATTCAGGCCCTTTACCCCACGCCGACGCCCACCCGCACGCCGACTCCGGCCCCCACGCTGACATCTCCACCCACGCCGACCGCCAGCATCACGCCCAGCCCGCGCCCCACCGAAACTCTCAACCCCGACGTGACCGACACGCCGCCGCCGACTGCGACTCCATCGCCCACGCTGCCGCGCGTGAATATCTAATACATCAACAAGATGAGAATGCCTACCTCAGACAGTGGGCTTAAGCCCACTGTCAGCTGAAGCCCACTGTCAGCTGAAGCCCACTGTCAGCTGAAGCCCACTGTCAGTTGAAGCCCACTGTCAGCTTAACAGCTTAAACCCGCCGCCAGTATGCAGATAAAGTACTAACGCAACTGCGAGACGGACTGCCGGGCGCGCCGGAACCATTCCGGCATGTGCATCTGAACGAGAAAACCCGCCAGCAGGCGCAGCACCGCCCCAGTCAGGATGATGACCACCAGGTTAACGCCCCGGTTGTACAGCCCGCTGCCGATCATCGGCCCCACAAACATCGCCAGGAAGATGATCTGCGTGTAAGCGGTTGTGTAATGCGACCGGCGCTCCAGCGGGGTATTTTCGCTGAAGAAAGCAAACAGGGCGATGCCCGCCGCCGTCCACGACCCGCCGGTCAGCGCCGCTGCCAGCAGCGTGATATTCAGGCTGGGCGCCAGCGCAACGATCAGCGTCCCCACCGACGTGCCGACCATCGCCAGCGCAATCAGCGAACGGTTGCCGATTAACTGCGCGGCGCGGTTGGTGAAGGCCGCCACCGCCGCCCCCGCCGCCAGTTCCGCCAGCGCGAACAGCGCCATAAACCCCTCGCTGGCGTCCAGGTTATTGACCAGGTGCAGCGGCAGCAGCGGCAGCACCGAAAAAAACGCGATATGTGTGATGGCGCAGATGAACCCCACCCGCAGAAAATCCGGCGAGCGCCAGGGGCTTATGGCAGGGACAGCGGTCACGTTGGGCGCAGGCAGCGGCAGCAGCCGAATCTGCGTCACATGCCACAGGCTGACCATCGCCATCAAAAAGGCCAGCACGAACATGGCCTGATAATTAAATGGGAAAGGCGCTTTTTCCAGCCACACGCCCAGCGCCAGCCCACTGATTCCGACGGTCGCGTTCAGCGCCAGCGAACGCTGGCTTAACAGCGGCGGCATCAGCTTGTCGTTGACTGCCTCGCGCATCATCACCAGGAACACTACCGACGACACGCCCTGCGGAATCGCCGGCAGCGTCAGCGATAAAATCAACCAGATAGACTGGAAATCCGGCGGCATGAAGGGCGTAAAGGCCGGCAGCAAAAACACCAGCCGGAAGCCGAAGGTCGGCCAGAACAGCGCCTTCATGGTGTTGGCGTACCGGCTCATCCACCAGTTGCTTATAGACGCCGACAGCAGCAGCACAATCGCCGGCAGCGATGTTAACAAGCTCAGTTCGTTTGCCTCTGCCCCCAGGCGAATAGCATAAACCGAGAGAAACCGGCTGGTGGCCGGAAAAGCCAGCCCGAACCAGACAATATCCAGGACGAGATGGTGAAAGTTGGACTGTTCCTGAGTGTGTGGACGCGCGATTGAGAGCCGCATGGACGATCTTCACCTGTGACGAACTGCACAAAATACCCCAAGAAATAACACCATTCCGCGCACAGCGGAGCGTTGATTTCCCTACGCTTGACCCACGCTGTAATTGTAATAAATCGGTAAGTAAGCGTTGTCGGCGTCGAGGCAGGTGGAAAAGTCTCAACGCCGTTTTAAACCCCAGATTGATGATAATACTGTTCAGCGGCTTTGAATAGCGCCATTCGCCCGATGGGTTGGGTTTTGAGTTCTGAAGCGAGTCAGAGTATATTGTTAGTGGGGATCAAGCAGTAAGAAGGAGTTTGCCATGTCCTTTTTTGGCAGCCGCCGCCAGGCTGAACCGGCAGCGTTATCTACACCACCCGAACGGCCAGAACCGCCCAAACCCACTGTTCCCGCCTCGCCGGTGGGCTTTGAAACCGTGCTGGGCGCGAACAGCACCATTGAAGGCGTGCTTCGCAGCGGCGCGAACGTGCGCCTGGACGGCACGTTTAAAGGCACGCTGGAAATCACCGGCAATATTCTGGTTGGGGAAACCGCTAAAATCGAAGCCGACATCAATGCCAAAAACATTTCCATCGCCGGCGCGGTGCGCGGCAATATCAGCGGTAAAAAAGTCCAACTGCTGCGGACGGGCCGCGTCTGGGGGGACATCCGCGCCGCCGCACTGACGACCGAGGAAGGCGCTTTCATTGACGGCAAGATCACGATGGTGAGCCACGAATCTACCACCCCTGCCGCCGAACCAGCGCCCGAAGCGAAGGAAGAACCGCCCGCCATCGCTGCGCCCATCGCCCACCAGGACGAACCGGAAGCCGCCTTGATTGAGGAAGGGCTGCCGGACGAACCAACCGAAACCGCAGACGGCGATACAGGAGAAACCGCCGTGCCGGATGACAGTTCGGATGAATCTGAGCCGCGCAGCGAACATTGATGTTTTTTGCTCCGTCCAGATCGAGCGAGAGCAGGAGTTCTGGTTTGCGCCGTTTAATAACCGTCCTTTTTTTACTGAGCCTCCTGGCGGCGCTGTCACTGTCGTTGTTTGCGCCCGGCCAGCGGCTTACGTCACAGCTTCAAGCTGTATCTCTGGGGCTGCTGGTGATATTTGCGGCTGATCGCCTGCTGGGTATTTTTAAGCCGCCTTTTCGCCGCGCGCGGATTCCCTCCTCGCAGATTGCGGAAATGGAAAAATTGTACTTCCGCGCCATGCGCGAAATGATTAACGACCAGCCAAATCTCGCCCAGGCTATCAACGATCTCCAGCGCATCCTGTCCATTGACCCACGCTACAAAAATGCCCGCCACTACCTCAAGCGCGCCCTTATCTTACAATCGGAAGGCACGCCGACCGCGCCGCCCTTCACGCCCTCGCGCACCAGCGCCGAATTTTTGAGCATCCAGGAACAGCTGATTGACCCCGACCCGGACGTGCGAAAATCGGTTGTGATGGAACTGATTCAGTACGGCGAAATCGCCACCGACCCTTTGATCGCCCTTTTGATGGACGAAGACGCCGACGTGCGCGTTCATGCCGCAACGGCGCTCGGCTGGGTGGGCGGTCGCCATGCGGTGCAGCCGCTCCTGGTCGCCTTGCAGGACGAAAATGCTTACGTGCGGCGTTATGCCGCGCGGGCGATGTGCTGGGTGGTGGACGAAACCGCCATCCAGGGGTTGATCGAGGCGCTGAAAGATGAAGACAGCTACGTGCGCCAGTATGCCGCCCGCGCCCTGGGCTGGAGCCAGGATTCCCGCGCCGTTCGCCCGCTGCTGGAATTGGTCGCCCTGGAGGAAAACGCGGACGTGCGCAACTACGCGCTGACGGCGCTCGATGACCTGGGCGAGCGCCCGGCCCGCATCGAGCGCGCGCTTGAAGTCACGGAAGAGTGACCGCCTGTGAACCTGCATCTGGATGTGGTAGACCTGCTGCAATTGCAGGAAATCTGGAGCTGGCGTCCTATCGTCGCAGCCTTCAGCCGCCTGGAACGCCGCGAGGCGCTGCCCGGTTCGCTTCGTTTTGACCTCAGCGAGCTAATGCCGCGCCTTGCCCAACTGCGCCGCTCGCCGGACTGGCTGCACGCCGCCGATGACCCGGCGCGCCTGCCGATTCGCGCCTTTTCCGAAGCCGACCTCAACCGTTTATGCCCGGATGCCGGTGCAGACGCTGCGCGCCGGGCGTTATTTTACGCCGCCTACGAACGTTTTGTGATTGCCCGCTACCGGGGGCGGGTCGGCTTGACCTGCCGGCTGCTGCGGGCGCTGGCCGGCGCGCGAAAGCTGGATGCCGACGATTACCTGGACGGTGACGACCTGCCACACGCCGGCTCGCCGGACTGGATTCCGGCGGACATCACCGACGAAATTCGCGGCCTGGACGCGCGTTACATCGGCGACAAACCGGGTACGCCCGCCGCTTATGTCATCGCTGACTCATTCTGGACGCTGTTGGTCAAGGCCGAAGCCGCCGACCTAGAAGCCGCCGCCGAACGCCAGGACGAAGGCGCTCCGGTGGATGCCCACCGCCAGTTATCCGACCTGGTGGAAGTCGCGTGTGCCTGGAATCGCTCGCCGTCGGTGGTCGGGCTGTGTTATCAGATTCAATCGGAGACTGAAAATCGTGATTAAAGTGCTTTTTGTCTGTACGGGGAACATCTGCCGCTCGCCGATGGCCGAGGCCATCTTGCAAGACATGGTAAACAAAGCCGGCCTAGACGATCAGATCATGGTGGATTCGGCGGGTACAGGCGGGTGGCACGTCGGCGAACGCGCTCACTCCGGCACACTGAACATCCTGCGCCAGCATAATATCCCCTACAACGGGCGCGCCCGCCAGGTCAGCCCTAAAGACCTGGACGAATTTGATTACGTGCTGGCGCTCGACCGCTCGCACCTGTCCTACCTGCGGCGCTACGCCGACGGCAGCGACGCCGAAATCGCCCTGTTCCTCAGTTATGCCCGGCAGGCCGGCCTGGTGGATACAGACGAAGTGCCTGACCCGTATTACGACGGTAAATTCGACTTAACCTACGATCTGGTGCTAAAGGGCAGCCGCGCTTTTCTCGATCACCTGCGCCGGAAGCATGGACTGTAGGCGGTCGTCAGCCGGCAGTCCATAGTCTTTAGTAGTCTTTAGTCAAAAGCTAAAAACCAGTGACTGCGGCTGGTACATGAACCAATACTGGCAGTGGGCTTAAACCCTGTCTATCGGGCTTCATTCTTTTCCGTTTATCCATTAGTTGCAGATAATTTGATTGAAAGGGTGACAATGCGCGTAGTAAGGTATGTGGTAGGGGCCGTTCTGCTCGCCGTGCTGCTTGCCGGTGCGCCTCTTGCTGGCCTATCGGCACGGCAAGCTTCTCTATGCACTATGCCATCCGCAGCGAATGAGGCTTTTTTAGATGAGGTTGCCAGGAATACCTGGAATTACCTAAGCTCCGATTGGGCGACGGACAACCATTTGCCCTGGAGCTGGCGCTCTACGACCATATCGGGCGGGGACTATGTTAACACGACCGAAATCGGCCTCTATCTCCTGTCATACATAGGCGCATATGAAATGCGCCAGGACTGGAGCCCCGCTTCATCTTTGGTTGAGAGCGAGATTGCGGCGGTACTCGACCAATTACGAGCCTGGCAAAGTGGCACGCAAGCTTCGCAGCCACATGGCCCAAATGCATATGGGAACAGCGTTTTTTTCCAATGGTACTGGATCAACTGGAATCCACCGGTTGTTGGTGAAAACACAGGCACAAACCAGGTTGTGCCATCAATTGATAATGCTTTCTTGGCAGCCAGCCTGATTACGATTCGAGAGTGGGCTGAAGCAAACAATCACCCCGCTTTGGCGCAAAAGGCTGACGCGATCTTGCAGGATATGGACTTTTTGATTTGGTATAACGAAGAAACCCATCTTTTCAAACTAGGAGGGGTAAGGAATCCTCAGGGTGGGGTTAACGCCGATTATTATTCCAATGAGAATCGGATTATCAACTTCATCGCACGGGCACTCGGCCAACTGTCACCAGCCGAATATCAGGCCAGCCTTGACGCCCTAGTTCAACTTCCGGCCACCTATGAACGTAACACGAGCGACCCATCAGACGACATCACGGTGAGCAAGGTCGCCTGGGACGGCTCCTACTTCACCTACACGGCGCCGGCCTTGTTTATTCGTGAGATGCAAACAGCTTACGGCACAGGGACAATCGAACCCGCGACAGCCGCTCAAATCGTTTATGCACAGGATCAGGGTTATGCCGCGTGGGGTCTGTCAGACTGTTTCGATATTGGGGTTGGCGGGTATCTTAACCAGGGAGCGCCGCCCACCGCAGCTAACAATCCGCCTGAGCATATCGGCGTGATTACCCCTCACGCCAGCGCGCTCGCGCTGATAACCTCCTACGAGCATGAGGCCATCACGAATCTGCGCGCGCTCTGTACCGCCTTACCTGCCGTTTATGACTTAAACTATGGCTTCCGGGACAGCGTTATGGCGAAGCCGGAAAACCCGTCGTATGGACAGGCCAGTGAACGGTTCAGCGCACTGGGGCAGGAATGGTTATTTCTGTCCATTGCCAACCAGCAAACCGGTTTCATCTGGGATTACTTCTACCGCGATCCGGGCGTAGCTGCTGCACATAATGAGATGTTTGCGGCGCCGTTGTTGATCGCTCCGGCTAACGGCTCGATCACGACTGACGTGCGACCTACCTTTAGCTGGCGTTCTGTACCTGGGGCAGACGGTTACGAGATGCAGTTGGGTACGGCGCTCTCGCAGACATCCACAGCAGCAGATGCAAATGTCCTGAAGTATGTGCCACCAAGTCCCCTGCTCAAAACGGCCTACTACTGGCGTGTACGCGCCCTCTATGCCGGCGGCGGTAGCTCTTTGTGGAGCGAGTATCGGCTTGTAAACATCGTACCCTCAGCAAATGCCGCGCCCACGCGCAACCACTATACGACAGCCACCCCCACACTAACATGGAATCGAGTCGTATGGGCCACAGAATACGAGCTTCAGGTGGGCAACACCGCTTCTTTTGTCAATCCCTTAAACTATGCCTTGATCGTTCCGGCAGACACGCTCTCCGTGATGATACCGGCTCTTTATAATGGAACGTATTACTGGCGGGTCAGGGCAAAAAGGGGTGATTCGCCGGAGAGATGGAGTATCGTTGAGAGTTTCACGATTCATGTTCCCTGACTCTCTGTCAATAAGTCCAGTCTCTCACCCCCCAATACACCGTAACGACTAAACGACTAACGGATAAACGAAAAAGCAATAAAACCCGATAGACAGTGAGGCTTTAGCCCACTGGCGACTTTAGCCCACTGGCAGCGGGCTTCAGCCCATTGGCCGCCCAGAATCAGGCACAGTCTAATGGGTTTATCTAAAAAGGCTACCGGTTTTTTGCCGGCGTTTTTTTCATGGTTGACGGCTTGCGCGGTTCGGCGGCGCGTTTGACGATTACCGGCGGCGTTTCCTTCGCTTTAAGCGTCCGCTGAACTTCGTGCAGCAGAATCTGGCTGTTGTGGTGGTCGCCCGCCAGCGGGATATTGAGCGCCGCCCCCGCCCCGATCACCAGCAGCCCCGGCAGCAGATTGCCGCTGACGATGATAAACCCGCCCACCAGCGCCAGCACGACGGTGATGATGATCCGGTCGCGCGGCTCTACACCGTCCGCCACCGACCCCTTGATAACCGTCACGCCGCCCAGCCGTTCCGCCTTACCTTGCAGGCGCGTGGTACGTGGAAAACGCCCGATGACGCGGGTAGACACGCCCAGCGCGAACCTACCGCCTTTTTCCACCCATCCTTCCAGCCCTGGGCGGCTGCTGGAGCCTTTCTGCTGCAAACGTTCGTTCAGCGCGCTCATACACTGGGCGACGGTTTTTTCGGTGTAATACGTAAAACGCAACCTCTACTCTCCTTCTCCAGCCTCAAATGTTCGGGATCAGCATCCCGCCGTCCACCACAAACACCTGCCCGGTGGTATAGTCTGACGCAGGCGACGCCAAATACAGCGCGATTCCGGCGATGTCCTCTGGCTCGCCAATTCGACCGGCGGGCGCGCGTTCCTTAAACTGACGCTGGAGTTCGTCGCTTTCCCACAATGCGCGGGCGAAGCGGGTTCTGACCAGCCCCGGCGCGATGGCGTTCACCTGGATATGGTCTATGCCCAGTTCCATTGCCAGCGTCTGCGTCAAGTTGATGAGCGCCGCTTTGGTCATGCTGTAGATGCCTTGCAGCCGCCCCGGACGGATGCCGTTCACCGAGGCCACGTTGACGATTTTGCCGCCCCCGTTCCGGCGCATGTGCGGCACGACTGCCTGCGTCAGCCACACCGCGCCCATAATATTAACCTCAATCGTCTTTTGCCACAGGCTGTCCTCGGCGTCCAGCAGCGGGCCAAAGTGCGGGTTGGTGGCGGCATTATTGACCAGAATATCCACGCGCCCGTAGGCTTCCACCGTTTGCCGAACCAGCCCTTGCAGCGCGGTTTTATCGCCGTTGTGCGCGGCCAGCGCCAGCGCCTCGCCGCCATTGGCGCGAATCTGCTCGGCGGCGGCGTCCAGCCCTTCCTGCTTCCGGCTGCTGAGGACGACTTTCGCCCCGGCGGCGGCATAAGACTCGGCAATGGCCTGGCCGATACCCCGCGACGCACCGGTGATGATCGCCACTTTGCCGCTCAGGTCAAACCCTTTATTCATTTTTTCACCCCAGGAATTAGAACAATTATGCTATTTTTTACACCCATCGTCAAGCGATTTCATTGTGACTATTCCGGCGCGAATCCGCAAGCTCTGGTATGCTGGACGGCGCATTTGCTTGCATCAAACGGAGAAGCCGCTTATGGCGATTTACGACATCACCCGCACCGTTTCGTCCCGGACGCCCGTCTGGCCGGGCGACACGACCTACCGCGCCGAACACATCCTGCGTTTGGCGGACGGCTACCCCGTCAACCTCACCACCCTGACCTTCAGCCCACACACCGGCACGCATGTGGACGCCTATTACCACTACGAGCAAAACGGCGCGCACCCGGCGGCCATGCCGCTGGACGCTTACCTCGGCCCCGCCCGTGTGCTGACGGTAACGCGGCAGGACGGCCCGCTGACGCCGGAGGACTTTCCGCCCGGCAGCCTGGACGGTATCGAGCGCCTGCTCATCCACAGCCCGGCCAGCGAACTGGATGAGGACATATGGCCGGCGGAGTTCCCGTACCTGAGCGTGACGCTGATCGAACGGCTGGCGGCGCAGGGTGCGCGGCTGGTCGGCCTGGATTCGCCCTCGGTAGACGCCTTCGATAGTACAGAATTAACGTGTCACCACGCCCTGAGCCGTTATAAAATGGTGAATATCGAGCTGCTCCGGCTGCGCGGCGTCCCTGACGGCGATTACGAACTGATCGCCCTGCCGCTCAAGCTGGACGAAACCTGTGGTTCGCCGGTGCGCGCCATACTACGGACGCTGTAAACCGAAGGGAGCAAGTCGAATGCAAGGTCTAGCATGGGTCTTTTTCGTGCTGTTCGCCCTGGTGCTGGCTGGGATGTATCTGGCGATCCGCCGCGCCTGGGCCGCGCCCGGCCTGGTCGCCGGGGTCGGCGTGGTGTTGAACATCATCCTCATGACGCTCATTTCGCTGGCGCAAGACAACTTCGCCATCCAGGCGATCATCGTCGGCATCCTGCTGGGCGGCCTGTTCAGCGGCGCGACGCTGGCCGTCGCCTGGTATTTCCACAGCAGCGAAATGCGCGCGCGCTACGCCAATGGCGATTTTGCGCCCGCCGCCGAGGAAGACCCGACCGCCGAACAGGTCTGACTCAGGACGTGACGACGATCACCAGTTCATAATCGCCTTCGCCTTCAAAGCGGCCCGCTTCCAGGCGGTATACACCATCGGCGGGCAGGCTCACCTGCACGATCTGGGCGTCCTTGCCCAGCGCCCTATCGTCGGCATCGTCGTTTTCGGCCAGCCGGCTGCCGTCCGGCGACAGCAGCACCAGCACCGGGTCAAGCGTGCCGCTGATCGCCTGTAGGGTCAGGGTCAGCGTTTGCCCGGCTTGCCCGGCAAAACTCCAGCGTTCCACCGGCAGCGCCGCCGTGATGCTGCCGCGCAGCCGGGTGACACCGCCGGCGCTCAGTTCAAACGCCTGTTCCCGGCTCATCGCCAGGCTGTAACCGCCGCTGCCGCTTATGCGCTCCACTCGCACGGTATACACGCCGTCCAGGGGCAGCGTCAGATCAGGGATTTGCGCGTCCGTCAGGTTCGGCAAATCCGTCCCTTCCTGGTCATCGTTGGCGGCCAGTTCGTTCCCATCCGGCCCGATCAGCCGCAGCGCAACATCCATCAGGCCCCCGCCGCTGTCGCTGGCGGAAATCGTTACCCACATCCCGGCGCGCCCCACGAACGTCCAGTCCTGGTAGGGCGTCTGGCCGTTGAGCGTCCCCTGCGCCTGCACACCCGGCGTCAGCGCCTTCAGGCCAACGCGCCCGGCCTCCACCCGCACGCTCATGGCGGTGATCGCGCCAAAAGTCCCGTCGCTGTCGGCGATATATACCGTACCGTCTGCTCCGGCGGCCAGGCCGCGCGGGCTGACCACCTCGCCCGGCAGCGGCGAGGCGGCCACGATTCGTCCCACACTCCCTTCTACTTCCCCATCCGCGCCGGCGATCAGCACGCCCTGATTTTCGGTCGCCAGCAAAAACCGGCTGCCCAGGGCGGCGAAACCGTTCACGATCATGCCGGCGGTATTCACTTCGGCCAGCAGCACGAAAGTTTCGCCGTCCAGCGCCCATATCGCGCCATCAGCCGCCAGCGCCAGCAGCCGCCCGCTCCGGTCAGCCGCCAGCAAGGGCTGGCCGGTGATGCTTTCATCAAAACGAATGGCGCGTTCGTCCGCATCCTGGAAAACGCGCACCAAAACGCCGCTGTCGTCCTGGTCGGTGGCGAACAGCGTGCCGTCCGGCGTGATGGCGATGCTGACGGGCGCATCCGCGCCGAAACCGTCCAGGCTTGCGACCCATTGGCCGTCCGCGCCCAGCACAAAAACACACCGGCAGGCGGGGTCGGCAATGTACAGCATCCCGGTTTCACCGGCAGCGATACCGGCCGGCATCACCAGGTTTTCATTGGATATGGTGTTCAACAGCGCGCCGGTGGCCGCGTCCAGTTCGATCACCCCCAGAGCGGCGTCCACCGCATACAGACGGCCATCAGGCGTCAGCGCCAGCCCGCCCAGGTCAACGAAGGCGTTTTCGCCGTCGCCGGCGGTGCGCGCCGTCTGCCACAGCGCGCCGTAAGCCGGCATTAGCGGCTCGGACGCCGCGCCGGATACCAGGCTGTTCGCCACCACATCAAAAAGCGGCTCAAAACTTTCCTGGTTGGCCGCCAGCGCGCGCCCGACGATCACCAGCATCGCCCCGCCCGGCAGCGCCGCCGCCCGCCCCAACCCAAACAGCACCCCGTCGGCGCTGGCCCCGCGCTCGGCGATCACGCCGTCATACCCCATCAGCACGCCTGGCGCGGTTTCCAGCCGCGCCATACCCAGGCTGAACAGATACCCTTCCAGCGCGGCAATCGGGTCGGCGATAGGGTCGGCCTCGCCCTCGACCGGAATCAGCGCCAGCGTCAGCATCGGGATTCCCGGCGGGCGCGCATCCGGCATATTCACGAGTGTCTGCGCGAGTTGCAGCGTTAAAACGCCGTCCTGTTCGGATGGCAGCGGCGCATCCCATCCTTCCGGGTAAACCAGCGCCAGATCGCCGGCTTCCCAAGCGTAAGGCACGTAGCCGCCGGTTTGCGCCAGCACAGGCGCGGCCAGCAGAACCAGCAGCGCCAGCAGCCATTGTAGATGTCGCATACGTCCCTTCCTTGTGCCTGAGTTTCGTGATCGGCAGTTCGACTGATACTGAGGGCTGCCGACTAAAGACTATGGGCGACCGGCTATACAACCTACACCGCCGGAGGGCGCGCCGGGTTACGCTGTTACTCGCGCGGGATGCAGGCGATCACCGGCAGGCCAAGCGCCTCCACCTGTTCGCGGCGGCGCAGGTTCGGGTCAAGATATTCGGCCAGCAGCGCCAGACCAACACCTGCCAGCAGACCAATGCCCAGCCGGATGAACGGCGCTAACCGGTCACCGACTGGGGGCGGCACGGCTGCCACCTGCGGCAGATCGAGAAACGTCACCTGCGCCGGCTGCCGGCCCAACTGCGGGAAATAATCCTGCGCGCGGGTTTTAAGCACTTCCATCGCCGCCGCCAGGATGGTTTCCAGGCCGGCAGCGTCGGGGTAGCTGAGGGTAATCTGCCCGATGCTGCGCCGGTTGTCCGCCGCCACACCCAGCACCGCCGTATTGATCGTCAAACCCCGACCGGCGGCCACCCGCCTTATTTCGTCCGCAAAGCTGGTGGTACGCACCCAATCGGTCATAGCATTGACGGTATATTCCGACGCCAGCCAGACATCCTGGTAATCTCCATCGCGGTTGGGGATGGCCTCCAGCACCTGCGCGGCGCTGTACCGAAAAGTCGCCGTGTAACCGCCGGACGCCGCCGGCTGGCCGCTCAAAAAGCCCGGCAGCACGACGGCAGCGGCCACCACCACCGGAATCGCCACCAGCCACCAGCGGCGCAGCAGCACTCGCATAATCAATATCAGTTCCATAAGGTATCCATCACTCCCGGCCTGTGGCGCAGCCGCCAACTTGCCGATTGCCGAGTCCGCGTTGCGGCTTTATTATACACACTGAGGAGGTTTTCAAATGCGAAACTCATCCGCCCCATCCAATGGGCGCGCCGGCCTGGGACAGCGGCTTTTCGCCTTCTGGTACGCCCAGGCCGACCCGCTGCGATTTGACCGCACCTTTGAAGCCGTCAAGCGGCGATTGCTGGCCGACCTCTCTGGTGATGTGCTGGAAATCGGGCCGGGTACGGGCGCGAATTTCGCCTATTTTCAGCCGGGCATCCGCTGGATCGGCGCGGAGCCGAACCTGTTCATGCACCCGCACCTGCTCCGCACTGCCCGGCGCGCCGGGTTAACCGCGCCAGACATCCGCCCGCTGGCGGTCGAAAGCCTGAACCTGCCGGACGAAAGCCTAGATGCAGTGGTCAGCACGCATGTTATGTGTTCGGTGAACGACCAGCCGCGCGCCCTGGGCGAAATCCGGCGGGTGCTTAAACCGGGCGGGCGTTTCGTATTCCTCGAACACGTGGCCGCGCCGCGCGGCACCTGGCTGCGCCGGGCGCAGAATACCATCAGGCCGGTCTGGGCGGCGGTCGGGGACGGCTGCCACCCCAACCGCGAAACCTGGGCGGCCATCACCGGCGCAGGCTTCAGCAGCGTGAATATCGAACATTTTAACGTGCCGCTGTTTGTCGCCGGCCCGCACATCGCCGGTTATGCGGTGAAATAATTACCTGGAGGTGGAAAATTTCGCCCACGCCGTTTCGACATAATCGCCGATCTGCTGGTTGAATACCTGCGTATCAAACCGGAGCGCGTGGGCGCGCAGGGCTGCCGGGTCATAGGCGCGCGGCTCGAAGCTCGCCATCGCTGCCATCAGGCTTTCGACCGTCATTTTGTCAAATAACACGCCCGTTTTGCCGGGGATGACCGTATCCAGCGCGCCGCCGCCGCCGAAAGCGATCACCGGGCGGCCTGCCGCCTGCGCCTGCACTGGCGTGATGCCAAAATCTTCCAGCCCTGGAAACAGAAAGGCTTTACAGCGCGCCATCAAACCCGGCAGTTGGTCGTCCGGCACGTAACCCAAAAATTCAACCGTCGGGCCGGCCAGCGCCTTCAGCCGTTCCAGGTCGCGCCCCCTGCCGCCCACCTTCAGCGGCACGTTCAGCCGCGTTGCCGCCTGCACCGCCAGATCAATGCGCTTATAGGGAATCAGCCGCGACACCACCAGGAAATAATCATCCACCTCGGCGGACGGCTGGAAGCGCGCGGTATCTACCGGCGGGTAGATAATGGTCGAGTCGCGGTGATAGTACGTCTTGATGCGCGCCTGAATCTCGGTTGAGATGGCAATGAAATGATGCACGCGCTGTGCCGCCGCATAATCCCAGCGCCGCAGCGCGGCCACCAGCGGGCGCAGCGCCAGTTCCACCGGCCTACCCAACCCCTCGCGGGCGATATAGTGGTCAAGCTCCCAGATGTAGCGCGTGGGCGCCAGGCAGTAGCAGATGTGCAGCGTCCGGTCATCGTACCGGAAGCCGTGACAGAAGCCGCTTTTGTTGCTCAACACCACGTCGTAAGCGGACAGATCAAGCCCGCCCCAGGCCGGCGGGTACAGCGGCAGGTACGGCTGGTGGTGGCGGTGAATGCCGGGCATCCGGTCTATCCACAGGGTGCGGATGTCCCAATCCCGATAGGCGGCAGGCATCAGGTCGGGCGCGTAAATGCTGGTGTAAACCGGGCTGCCGGGGTACAGGTCTACCAGCGCGGCCAGCACGTCCTCCGCTCCGCCAATCTGGTTCAGCCAGTCGTGGACGAGCGCCAGTTTCATGATTCGGGCAGATATTTCCGCACCGGCGCGAAGGTACGCCGGTGAACCGGGGACGGGCCGTAGGCTTCCAGCGCCGCCTGATGGCGCTTCGTGCCGTAACCCTTGTGGACGGCGAAACCGTACTGGGGCATCTCACCGTCCAGTTTGACCATATACTCGTCGCGCCAGACCTTCGCCAGCACGCTGGCGGCGGCGATGCTCAACGAGCGTATATCGCCGCCGATCATGCTCACTTGGGGGATATGCGCCATTTCCGGCCACAGCAGCGAGTCCAGGAACAGGCAGTCCGGGGTAAAGTCCACCCCGGCCAGGGCTTTATCCAGCGCCCGCCGCATCGCCAGTTTGACCGCCGGCACGATGCCCAGTTCGTCAATCTCGGCATGGCTGGCGCTGCCCACACCCCAGGCCAGCGCGGCTTCCTGAATACGGCTGACCAACAGCGCCCGCGCGCGGGGGGTAAGCTGCTTGCTGTCGCGCACGCCGAACAGGATTTTACCCAGGTCGGCGCGCTCCAGCGGCAGGCACACCACCCCGGCAGCCACCGGACCGGCCCAGGGGCCGCGCCCGGCCTCGTCTAAACCGAAGATATGACGATAGCCCTGGGCGAAATATTCCCGCTCATGTTTGAGGCTGGCGGTCGGGCTGTTTTTTGGCATACATCCCCCAGAACCAGTTGCGCCGAATCTGCCAAATTTCCACCAGCAGGTGCAGCGAGTCGCCCACCAGCCGCATCCGGCTGTCAGGGTCGAAGTACCAGGTGATCGGCACCTGTTTGATGCGGTAGCCGCGCCGCTTGGCGACAAATAAAAGTTCGATGTCGAAGCCAATGCCGGTCATCTGCTGGACACCGAACAGGTCTTCGGCGGCGGCCTGCGTGAACATCTTAAAGCCGCACTGGGTATCCTCGAAACCGCGCACCGCCGTCAGTTTGATGATGAAATTATTGATTCGCCCGATGATATGACGATACTCTGGCTCGCCGATGCGTTTCGCCTCTCGCCCTTCGCGGCTGGCGATGATGACATCATAACCATCGGATTCGGGGGGCAGAAAACGCACCACTTCCTCAATCGGCATGGACAGGTCGGCATCACAAATAAACCGGAACGCCCCGCGCGCCTCCAACATGCCGACTTTTACCGCCAGCCCCTTGCCGCGCACCGCTGCCTGAATCACGCGCACGTAAGGGTGCGTCCGGGCGAAGTCCTCGGCAACCGCGACGGTGCGGTCGGTGCTGCCGTTTTCAACCACAATCACTTCGGCCTCGTAAGGCTGGGTTTTCAAAAAGGCGTCTATCTTCTCCAGGCTGGGGGGCAACCGGCTTTCTTCGTTGTGCGCGGGGATGACGATGGAGAGCAGCGGGCGCTCATTTTCACTCAAGGTTTCGATTTCCTGTTCGATTACATCCTGCATTATTGTACCCCTGGGGCCGACAGTATCCTCTCTAAATCCGCCATCGAGACGGTTCGCATTCGCTGGATGGCGCGGCGTTTGCGCCACATGCGGGGTATACCCGCAATTCCCGCCAGCATCCCACGCAGGCGCGCGCGCGCCGCTGCGCCTCGCCAGGCACGCAGCGCCTCCCACGCCAGCCGCGCTTGCGACCACACCACACGCCGGCCATAAATACGCCACAGCGCGGCGGGGTAATTTTTCACCAGCACAAAAATCAGGTTGCGCCCGTCGTAATAGCTGGCGGTCACGCCCCCGCCGGTGGCGGAAAGATGATGGTACACGATGGCGCGCGGCGTGTAAAGACAGCGCCAGCCGGTGAGCTGCGCCCGCCAGGCCAGATCAATATCTTCCAGCGAGAAGAAAAAATCGTCGTCCAGCAGGCCGATCTGATCGAGCATGGCGCGGCGGTAAACCGACGAGCCGCCGCAGGCGCTGAATACGTATTCCTCCCGGTCGAACTGGCCTTCATCCTTCTGCCACACACCGCGATTGCCCGCCCGCCCGTCGAGCGTGAAATAATCGCCGGCGGTGTGGATGTGGTCGCGCTGGTCGAAAAGCAGCATCTTACTGGCGACGATGCCGACTTCGGCCCGCCGCCGGAAAACGTCCACTGCCGCCGCTGCCCAGCCCGCGTCGGCTTCGGTATCGTTGTTCAGCAGGGCGATAAACTCGCCCGCTGCCGCCCGGATGCCGGCATTGCAAGCGCCGGTGAAACCGCGATTTTCCGGCAGTTCGATCAATTTAACCTGCGGGTAGCGCACCCGCACCAGGTCTTGCGAACCGTCCGACGAGGCATTATCCACCACCAGAACTTCCAGCCCGGGGTACGTCTGCCGCGCCAGCGCGTCCAGGCAGGCCGGCAAAAAACGCGCGCCGTTCCAGTTGGGAATGACGATAGAAAAAAGTGCTGAGTGTTGAATGCCGGGTGTTGAGTCCATAAGGGTTAGGGATGCGGTATGAGTTTACTCAGCACTCATACCGTATCCCTCGCTACTTAAGTAGTCCTTCCTTCGCCAGAAACGCATCCACCGCTTCCTGCCAGGGGCGCAGCGTGATGCCGATGTGCCGCCCGGCCAAGTTGCTAAGGCCGCAGTAAACCGGCGGCGTGGAGGGACGCGGGTATTCGTGGCTGCTGATCGGCTCGATGGGCGTACCGGCATAACCGGCGCGGTCGAGGAAATAACGCGCAAAATGATAGCGCGAAACCGCACCCTCGTTGACGAAATGATAAATGCCGTAGCGCCCGGTTTCGATCAAATCCACCAGCGCAGCGGCCAGGTCGTCGTTGTAGGTCGGGTTGGCGACTTCGTTGGTGACAACCCGCAGCTTTTTACCGGCCTGGGCAGCATTTAAAATGGTCTGGATGAAGTTTTTGCCGCCATGCGCGAATAACCAGGATGTCCGCACGATGTAATGTCGCCGGTTATGGTGTAGGGTGGCCTGTTCGCCCACCCACTTGCTGTAACCGTAAGCGTTGACCGGCGCGGGAGTGTCATATTCCCGGTACGGGCGGTCGCCCCGGCCATCAAAAACTTCGTTGGTGCTAACGTACACCACCGCCGCTTTAACCGCCGCCGTCGCCAGCGCGATATGCTGCGTGCCGAAGCCGTTGATGATGATCGCTTTTTCGGGTTCGCGGGCGCAGCCGTCCACATCCGTCCAGGCCGCCGGGTGAATGACGATTTCCGGGCGGCGTGCGTAAATGAATTTGTGGGTGGCGTCGTAATCGCTCAGATCAAGCCGCTCGATCTCCTCGCCTGGCACAATGTCCACGCCGATGACATCATAACCGCGTTCTTTAAGGATTTGCACCAGCCTTCCGCCCAGGCGGCCGGCTGCGCCGGTGACGATAGCTCGCATACCCCCTCCTCGCTGTTGCGCTCCAAAATCATAAAACGCGCGCCAGCTTAACGCAACACCAGGGTTAGCGTGCCATCGTCTATCAATACTTCCGGCTGTCCATAGCGCCCGCCGCCGGCCTCCAGTTCCAACTGGCGCAGCAGGTCGTTGCCCGCGCTGGCAAGCTGCGTCACCTGCTCACCCAGGGCGTCCTGCGGCAGATCGTAAAGCGTGCCGCCCAGGTCAACGCCCGCCACGACGAACTGGCGGCGAGCCGCATCCAGGCGCAGCGCCACACCCACCGGCTGCCAGATGCCCATGCCCGGCACGAGCAGGTCGGCATAAACCACTGCCCCACCCGGACGCAGGTCTAGCCGCGCGTTGCGGAACGAACTGCCCGCCCCGCTGCACAGGTCGGCGCGCTGGTAGCACAAATCCATCAGGCTGTTTTCCGTAAAACTGACGACCGCCACCGGTGCGCCATCGCTGAAACCGGTGATGACTGAATAATAACCGGCATCGGCAGGCAGCGACACCTGCCCGTAGTCCCCCAGCGTCACGACCGCATCCAGCGGCGTAAACGGGTTTTCGACCTGCACAACTGGCGGCGGCACGTCCACAAACAGGGCGGAGGTGCTGCCCCTGGGGGTTAAGCCGGCAAGGCGCGCTGCCAGCCCCGGTAAAGCCGGCACAATGACGATCACGACCACCAGCCCCACCAGCCCGATCCCAACTGCGATACCGATGCAGCCGCAGCCCAACCAGGGCGTCCGCCGGCGGCGGGCCGCGCGTTGAATCCGCATGTTTTTTCCTCAGCTCGTTTTCCAACCGCCATTCTACACGAGATCGCAGCTAACTTTTAGGCATAGTTCGGAGTAATATAAATAAAGTTCTCACAGAGGGTTTTTCATGCGTAAAATCATGTTTGTTCTGCTGCTGATGGTAATGGGGCTGGGTCTCGTTCACGCGGAAGAAGCCATCTCCGGCGCTGCCGGCATCGGCGACTCCTATTTTCCCGGCCTGGGCAACGGGGGTTACGACGTTCAGCATTACACGCTTGACCTGACCTGGGACGAGGCGACTAACATACTCTCTGGCACGGTCACGCTGGAAGCCACCGCCATCCACGATCTAAGCGCCTTCAACCTGGACTTCCTCGGTTTTGACATCAGCGCCATCCACCTGGACGATACGCCTGCCGACTTCAGCCGCGACGGGCGCGAACTGACCATCCAGGCGGCGCAGCCGCTTAAAACCGGCCAGGATTTCAGCGTCGCTGTTAGCTACAGCGGCGTGCCGGGCGACGGCGTGCCGCGTTATTACGACGTGTTCGCGCGCGGCTGGACGCGCCACGAGCAGGGCGTGTACGTCGCCAGCGAACCCAACGGCGCGGCCTTCTGGTATCCGGTCAACGACCACCCGCTGGATAAAGCCACCTACCGCTTTGAAATCACCGTCCCACAGCCGTATATTGTGGCCGCTAACGGCCTGCTGGTCGAAACGCGCGAAAACGACGGCACGATCACCTATGTCTGGGAGTCCCGCGATCCAATCGCCAGCTACCTTGTCACGGTGAATATCGGCGATTTTGTGGTCGAAAAGTCAAAAGGCCCGGACGGCCTGCCGATTCGGAATTATTTCCCGGCGCGCCTGTTCCAGCAGGGCGTCCTCACCTTCAGCCGCACACCGGAGATGATCGCGTTTTTCAATGAAATGTTCGGCCACTACCCGTTCGAGGCTTACGGCGTAGTGGTCGCCGACCGCAGCCTGCCCTTCGCGCTGGAAACCCAGACGCTTTCGCTGTTCGGCAGCAATACGGCGCTGGGGGGCGCGAGTTCGGAAAACATCATCGCGCACGAACTGGCTCACCAGTGGTTCGGCAACAGCGTCAGCCTGGCGGAATGGAAGGACATCTGGCTGAACGAGGGTTTTGCCACCTACGCCGCCGCGCTGTGGCTGGAACACACCCAGGGCGCGGAAACATTCGACCGCTACATGCGCGACCTGTACCTGCCGCTGGCGACCCCGGCGCTGGCGCTGGGGCATTTTTTGCCGCCCGGCGACCCGCCCCCGGACAACCTGTTCAACGGCGGCGTTTACGTGCGCGGGGCATGGGTGCTTCATGCGCTGCGCCTGCGCGTCGGCGACGAGGCATTTTTTGACATCCTGCGGACGTATTACGACCGCTTTCAACACGCCAACGCGGCCACTGCCGACTTTATCGCCGTCGCGGAGGAAATCAGCGGGCAGGATTTAGCGGCCTTTTTCGAGTCCTGGCTGTATGACGAGAGCGTGCCGGAAGTGCCGGAAATGGGGCTGAAGCCGCGTTAACCGCAAACCCTCCATAAGCCCACCAGGGTTGTATCATAGAGGATGGACGGTTTAATCACGAAAGGTCAAAAAATCGTGCCGACAAACCTTGAGTCCGAAATGATGCAGCACGTTCACTATCTGGCCGTCGAAATCGGGCCGCGTCCGGTCGGTTCAGCGGCGAACCGCGCGGCAGGGGATTATATCGCTTCGGTTTTTCAAAATGCCGGGCTGTAAACGGGGCGCATCATCATGACGCGCCCCGAAACCGCTTAGAATAAGTTCCACAGGCTCTGGTTGGTGACTTCGTGGTGGAACTGCACTTCCGAGCGTTTGATGACACTGCCCAACTGCCGGGGGCAGCGTTCCGCCGAGTCCAGCTTGAGCTGCGCGAACTTGTGCTGAATTTCCGTCCCCAGCAGGTCTTCGACCAGCGCGCTGCCCTGGAAGTAGCTGATGGCGTCGTAGATGTTAT
>JAPKMO010000071.1 GCA_026645945.1 Anaerolineae bacterium | reverse complement strand
CTAAGCAAATCCAATAGATAATGATGAATGGGTTGTGGAGGATTTTGAAATCTATGATGGTTCCTTATCTTACAACAACAAACAAATAACGATCCGCACCGCAAGGCACAACCCTCCATAAGAAACATCACACGAATACCTTCCCATCTGGGTATTAAGCATCTGCGTTGATGGTACAGAACTGATCTTCGATCAGCTTTTCGCCCAGATACATGGGATAAGGTAGTGCAATATCACCCATATGCAAACGCGGGCGAAATCAGCAGAAAATGAATACAGCGGCACAACTGGCGCTGGCCTTCTTCGCTCTGCAAATGAGGATGCACGAAAAATGGAACTATCTCGATAAGCTGCGAATGCTTGATGGCAATATCTTTCTGTACCGAGAACGCATAACTCAGGGTGTGTGGATCACTATCCAGGGCGCGTTCAACTTCGGTCAGGTAGTGAGCATCGGCTTTGGCAGGTCGGCCACTCTTGGCGCGATTGGCTAAGCTGCTGATCCCCTCCGCCCGATAGCGCCGATGCCAGTTCCAGATAGTGCTGGGCGCTACCGCCAGCATCTCTACCACTGCTTCCGGTGCGTGACCCAGGTGCAGCAAGCGGATGGCAATCGCTCGCTGACGTACTTCGGGCAACGACACATGGCTCATGGCCTGCTCTACGTCTGCTACTTGTTCATCAGTTAGCGTGAAATCAATTAATCTGCTCATGCATGGTATTTAGTCCGGTTGGAACGGGCGGGGTATGTTCGGCGTGAGGCGGGCGTAGCACGTGGGCTGACGGTAGTGCAGGGTTTAGTCAAGTTCGACCGGCAATTCGGAGACAATAATGGCGGAGGAACAGTTGTTGACGACAGTGCAGAACATCCTACAGATGGGATGGCCGGCGACCATCACCATCACATTCGTGTATCTGTGGAAGGGCTATAAGGCGGAAATTCGGTTATTGCGTGAAGAAAACGCAAAACGGACGGATGAGTTTATTGCCGTGCTGAAGGGAGTGAGCGAAGCGCGGCGAAAAACCGATGAGTTGGTAAAAGCGGCATTGAAAGGGGGTGATGCAAACGGGTTTTAACAGGATACTGTAACTATGTCGGCAGGAGCGCCTTTTTAAGTTCGGATAGCTTTTTCACCGTTTGGCGAGGCCGATTAATTGGACACTCCACACTTGATCTGTAGAGGATTTTGAAAATGGAGTATTTTTGAAATGCTTTGCAGGGAGTATGCCCCCCACGATCTGCTTCGATCCGTGGGGGGATTTGAAAGACGGGGACGACGGGATTTGAACCCGCGATCTCTGCCTTGACAGGGCAGTATGTTAGGCCGCTACACCACGCCCCCCTATTAAATTCTGGGGGAGTATAACATTCCCTCTGCCCCCTGTCAATATCAAATTCCGCCGGTCGCCCATCCGACAAAACAGCGCGGTTGTTATGAACCCGGCACAGTTACGAATCCCTGCGCGCGCCAGTCGTTCAGCCCGCCGGCCATGCTGGCGACCTGCGTAAAGCCGGCGTCGAGCAGAATATCTCGCGCCTGGCCGCTGCGATTTCCCGACCGGCATACGACGACGATTTCCCGATCACGCGGCAGCTCATTTAGGCGGTTTGGCAGTTCCCCCAGGGGTATAAGAGTCGAGTCGGGAACGTGATATTCCGCCCATTCCTCAGGCTGGCGCACATCCAGAACAAAAGCGCCGCCGTCGCGCAAAGCCGCCGCTTCGGCAGCCGACACTTCCGCAGGAAGCGCGCCGCTAACGGCTGAAGCCGGCGAGGGACGGTTTAAAACCTGCGTAATGAGGATAATGCCCAGGATGACAACCACAGCAGCCGCCAAGCCGACCCACTTCCAGTTGACCGAACTTTTAGCTTTCTGCTGTTTTTTCGCTTTGCTCACACAAACCTCCACGCAAAAAATCCTGAATCCAGCGGCACAATCGTAACACAGCTCGCCGGTTTCCGCGATGATCGCATTGACGCGCCCAGGGCAATTGCATATCATGCCAGGTTCGGAGCCATAAAGGGTTATGGTGGTTCGTAGGGGCGCAAGGCCTTGCGCCCCTACCCGCGAAACGGCCTTTATCGAACCACAATGACCTTTTGAAAACCCATTAAGCTTTCATATGCGATTGCCCTATTGACGCGCCGGTAGCGGCTCCGGCGTCGCAGGTTCGATACACAAGCTGGGTTATATTTGTGACATCTGATCGGAGGGAGTCGTTTCAGCAATGTCTCATCGCAAACCGCGCCGAAGTGCCTCCAAACTGCTGGCGTCCCAAAAGCTGCGTGACCTGACCGGGCGGCAGCACATCGTACTGGCCGGCAGAGCAGCAGCCGGCATCTGGTCGCTGCTGCGCATTCTGGGGTTTCAGGATCGCTGGGTGCTGATCCCCGCCAACACCTGCTACATCGTCCTGTGGGCCGTGCTTCACAGCGGCAGCAAACCTTTCCTGGTAGATATTGACCCACAAACCGGCAATATCACCCCCGATACGCTGGCGGCTGCGCTGCCTTACCAACCCGCCGCGATCATCCCCTGCCACATGTACGGCCTCAGCGCGCCAATTGCTGATTTATATGCCTGGGCGCGCGATCACGCCGTCTTCGTCATCGAGGACGCGACATTAGCGGTTGGCGGGCAGGCCGATGGTCAGCCGGCAGGCTCATGGGGTGATGCCTCGATCTTCAGTTTTGGGCAGGGTAAACTGGTTGATAACGACATTGGCGGGGCAGTTCTGACCGATGACCAACGGCTGGCGGCGGAAGTCGAACGATTATTTGCCGGGCTGCCGACATGGGACAACCATCTGGCCGATCTGACCGACCAGTGGAATCAGATTTACTGGGCGCTGCACCAGTATGAGGCCGAAAACCCGCGCATTTTAGAGCTTTATCCGCCGCTTTTTGAGATGTTCCGGGATTTAATCTGTTACCGTCTACCGGATGCCTCATGGCTCGGCCTGCCAGAAGCTTTACAAAACTTAACCGCAAATCTTCAACACCGCGCGCGAATGGCCGCTTTATACGACCGGATGCTCCCAGATATTCCGGCGCAAACACTCGACCGACCAGCGGGTTCAGTTCTGTGGCGTTATCCTCTGCGCGTCCCGGTCGAACACCGGAACGGCCTTTTGCGGCATTTATGGCAGAACAACCTGACCGAGGTCACACGCTGGTATCCCTCGCTGCGTTACATGCGCGCCGCGCTCGCACCCCATCTGCCGCCCCAGGACACACCTCACGCCGACCGACTAGACGTGTCTATCATCAACCTGCCGGTTCATGTTAAACGCGCCGCTATCTTGCGGACGATAAACGCGGTTCGCCGATATTTTGCTTGAATCGCGCCCTTCTAATAGGACGACATGACCGCCGATTCCTGGTTGAAGGCGCGACACCAGGATTCAACGATCTGAGCGAGTTTTTCCTGGCTGGCAAGCAGCGTAAAAGTGTGGTCAGCCTGCGGGATGATTTCCAACTTGAGTTTTTCCGCGGCGCTCAGTTCATGCAGTTCGCTGCCCACCAGCAGCTGCGTGCGCTGCAAACCGGAACTTCCCTGCGAATAGACGATCAAAATGGGCGTGTTTCGCTGCGCCAGCGCGTGCATACCTTCAACGATAGCCTTGATCTGAGCGCCGTACTGGGTTGCCCGGTGGCGTCCGGCGACTGCATTTTTCACGCGGAAGGAAAGCGTTAACACTTTGTTCCAGAGGATATTCTGAACCACATTCCGGGCGATGCTCCGATAACTGGCGCGCCCGGTAAAAAACTTCCTCCATTTGTCGGAGCTGGTCAGCGCGCCCTTGCCGTAGTAGTTCTCGTAGTAGCGGCTGGTTTTGCGCCTGCGGTCATAAGCTTTCCAACTATCCTCTCCGCCCTCGCTGTTGATGAGAATAACGCTCGCCACCCGATTATCCTGCATGGCAACGCGGAAAGCGTGCAGCGACCCGGCACAGTGTCCCGCCGTGATGAACCGTTTGATGCCTCGTGTCCGGGCGAGATAGTCGAATGCCTGCTGCGCGTCATCCGGCACACTCTGTTCGAAAGGCAGGTTATCCAGCCGGGCGCTGCTGTCGCCAATCCCGGACAGGTCGAAACGCAGCACAATAAAACCCATCTGCGCCAGCCTTCGCGCCAATTTGACGTAAACCCGGCTCGGCCCGACCCGGTGAATCAGACCGCCGTTGAAAAGCACCACAGCCGGAAGCGACGGATCGGGCGGGAAATCCGGTTCTGTTAGAATCCCGACCAGCGTTTTATTCCGACCGAACAGCACCGCTCTTTCGCTCATTCCGCAACCTCAGACATCCACGCTACCATCGCCTGCAAAACCTCGTGCGGCACCAGAGCTTTATCAGGATCATCCGACCACACCCTGGGACCTGCAACTACTTTATAGAGTACACCCGACTCCAATTTCTCGAAATGCGCCAGCAGCTCCTTAGCCGATTCTGTGGCATTATTCTCGATAATAAGAATACGATCTGCCGGCGGTTGTGTTGTGGACAGCAGATTGAGCTGATTAAAATCGTCCAGCATGGCCGGCGTCAGCGCCAGTCCCAACAATTCACTCGGCCTATCGTTCGTTTCAGGAGCGTTTTGTACATCTGAGAGAAAATACCACAATTTATCCTGATGCCACTCTATCAGCTCTTGCAGGTATTCCTGGCCGCTGACAACTGGCTCCCACAGCGCCAGCCCGGTTATATCCCGCCGCTCGGCAGCCACCTGGCTTGCCAGCGCCGCGCCCAGACGCAAGCCGCCTAAACAGACGGCTGACAGCCGCCCGCGATTTTTTAACTCCTCAACAGCCGCCGAAATATCGGCGCGCCACTGAGACAAACCTTGAACGGCATCATCGCCGGCGGAATCCCCCGTGCCATAATAGTCGAAACGTAAAACGGGAAATCCCACCCTGGCAAGCCGTATTGCCCACTGACGATAAGCGCGGTGGCAGCGGATATATTCCTGTTCGATAGGCGGACATAAGACGACACCCGTCTGCCGCGCAGTTTGA
Organism: Anaerolineae bacterium; assembly: GCA_026645945.1. GTDB lineage: Bacteria > Chloroflexota > Anaerolineae > Aggregatilineales > Phototrophicaceae > CFX2. The sequence continues at coordinate 18,365 of JAPKMO010000071.1, read as the reverse complement.
GGCGGCGGGCGATGAAAAATGCCGAACAACGACTTTTCCGATGGGCCGAAATAGAATACTTCGACATCTTCTCCGGGCAGATGACTCTGGTTCAAACCTTTTCCCCTACTTCTTCTTTGAAACCATTCGGCGAAGATTAGCCAGAAGGTTTTTTGGTGTCTCCTCGGTTTCTTCATTCCGCTCTGCCGGCGCTGCCAGCTCCACACCCTCAAAAGCAGCCGCCAGCTGGCCCAACGTCTGGAAACGCAGCGCAGCCGGGTCAATCCGGCGGCCCGTCCGTGCTTCAACCTGGTGTACGACCTGCATCACCTGAAGCGAGTGGCCGCCGAGATCGAAGAAGTTGTCGTAAATGCCGATTTGTTCAATATGCAGGATGCCCCGCCAGATTTCCGCTAACAGCACTTCTATCTCAGTCTGCGGAACGACAATACTTTGCTCCGAATCTCGATAACCTTGTTCAGGTCTGGGCAGCGCCCGCCGATCTATTTTACCGTTGGGCGTCAGCGGAAAAACATCCAGCGCAATATACGCCGAAGGAATCATGTAAGCCGGAAGTCGGTTTCGCAAAAACTCCCGCAGTTCGCTGGCCTGTGGAGCGGGTTCACCCTGAGCGATGAAATAGGCCAGCAGTTGTTTATCCCCCGGCGTCCCCTCGAAAGCAGTCACCAGGGCTTTCTGAACTACCGGGTGTTCGACAAGCGCCGCCTCAATTTCCCCAAGTTCGACGCGGAAGCCGCGTATTTTGACCTGCTGATCGGCGCGCCCCAGAAATTCCAGATTGCCATCCGGTAGGTAGCGCCCCAGGTCGCCCGTCCGGTATAGGCGATCATCGTCCGCGCCGGTAAATGGGTTGGTGACGAAGCGCGTCTGGGTCAGCGTCTCGTCGTTGATATATCCGCGCGTCAGATAAGGCGTGCGGATGGCGATCTCGCCCAGCTCGCCAACCCCCGCCAGGCCACCCGCCGGGTTTAACACCAGCAGTTGAACGTCCGCAATACCGCGACCGACCGGAACAATCGGTGGTTTTCCTATATCTCCGTTTGCCAAATCCACTTTTGGAACAACGTAGAAGCCCATCGCCTGGGGCGTTTCGGTAGCGCCGTAGTAATTGACACTGGTCGCGTTCGGCGCGAATTCCTGAAAACGAACTGCCAGGTTTTGCGTCAGTACGTCGCCGCCGAAAAACGCATACCGCAGATCAGGCAGGTTATCACCGCCATAACCCGCTTCGGTCAGCAGTTGAGCCAGCGGCGGGGTCAGATGGGTGACGGTGATACGATTTTCCCGCATCCATTCCAGCAAAAGGTCTGGCGAGGAAATCGCCTGTGGGTCGGGTATGTACAGCGTCCCACCCACCCACAGCGGCGTGAAAATATCGCGCAGCAGCGGGTCGTGCGCCAGTCCCGAAAGCATACTGAAGTTATCCGATTGGCTCAAATCGAATGTCTCGCTGTGCCACTTCAGGAAATGCGACACCGGCCTGAGCGTCCCCAATATACCTTTCGGTCTACCGGTCGTGCCGGAGGTAAAGAGGATATACATTAACCCGTCAGGGTCAACTTCGACATTTGGTGCGGTCGTATCAAAGGATGCCAGAAAATCGCCTTCGCGTGGTCGAGCCGGATGCGGCAGCACGAATTTACAGATGTCAAGCTGCTGGATGAAGGTTTGCAGCACTTCAGACATCGGCCCGGCGGTCTCCAGATGAATCCAGCCGGTAGGTTTAGCCAGTTCAAGCTGCTCAACCAGCCGCGTGGGCGGATAGTCCGGGTCGAGAACGGTGAACACACACCCGGCCTTCAGGATACTCAGCAGCGCCCAGACCAACGGCAGGCTGCGATGCCCATATACCGCAACGACATCGCCGGGGCGCACACCCTGAGCGTGCAGATAATGAGCAAGCTGGCTGCTGCGCGCATCTAACTGGTGATATGTCCAGGTCGTATAACGATCAACAAGCGCCACGCGGTCGGGAAAATCCTGGGCCTGCCGCATAAAACGGGTATGGACAGCGCCTTCCCACTCCATGCGCAGCGGTTGGGTAGGGTCGGGTAAGTATGTTTCCGACCCCGGCGAAACCAGCGAGTAGGTGGCGATGGGTTCATCGGGATGCGTCACAGCCTGTTCCAACAACTGCCGGTACTGCTCCAGCAGCAGCACAATCCGCTCATGCCGGAACAAGTCGGCGTTATAAACCAGCCAGAACTTAATTCGCGCCCCTTCTTCGATGGCGTACAGCGTCATATCAAAGTTTGAGCCGATGTCCAGATCGGAAATCGTTTCCACCTCCAGCCCCGTGATTTTGATCTCATTCTGCCCGAAGTTGAGCATGTTATACAACACCTGAAACAGCGGCGTATAACTCGCATCGCGCGACGGGCGCAGCTCCTCAACCAGTTTCTCGAACGGCACATCCTGGTTTGCGTAGGCGTCCAGCGTCACCTGGCGTACCCGTTTCAGAAGCTCGAAAAAGGTTGGGCTGCCCGACAAATCGGCGCGCAGTACCAGGGTATTGATGAAAACGCCGATCAGGTCTTCGATTTCCTGGCGGTTTCGCCCGGCAATTGGTGAGCCAACCGGAATATCGTCCTGTCCCGTATACCGGCTGAGCAGCACATAAAACGCGGACAGCAGCGTCATAAACAGCGTGACGCCCTGGCGCTGGCTGAAATCCCGAACGGCAGCGGAAAGCTCAACCGGAAGCGAAACGATCTGATGCCCGCCCCGGAAGGTCTGCACCGGCGGACGTGGATAGTCGGTCGGCAGTTCGAGCAGCGGCGGGCTGCCGGCCAACTGCTGCCGCCAATACGCCAGCTGCGACTCAACGGCTGCGGTTTGAAGCCATTTCTGCTGCCAGTAAACAAAATCGGCATATTGAACCCGCAAATCTGGCAGCGCCACCGGCTGGCCGGTCGAGAACGCCTCGTAGAAGGCTGCCAGTTCCCGCACGAACAGGCCGATTGACCAACCGTCGGCGACAATATGATGCATGGTCACGTGGAAAACATGCACATCATCGGTCAACCGTATTAACAGCGCGCGCGCCAGAGGCGGTTTAAGCAGATCAAATACGCGCCCTTCTTCCTCGGCAATCAGGCGCGCGACCTCAGCATCCCGTTCAGAGGCTGGTTTATCGCTCAAATCCACCGTTTGCAAACCAAACCGGATTTCGGGCAGAATGCGCTGCACCGGCTGGCCGTTAACCTCGACAAAAGCGGTACGCAGGGTCGCGTGGCGTTTTACGATTTCGTCCAGGCTGGCTTCAAACGCCCCATAATCGAGCGCGCCGCTGAACCGGTAGGTGGCGGGTAGGTTCAGCCCGGTGTTGCCCGGCGACATCTGCTCGATCAACCACATTCGCATCTGGCTGAACGAAAGCGGCACATCTTCGCCACGATAAACAGGCGCGATCACCGGCACTGCCGGCAGCTCGGCCTGAGTAGATACATCCAGCCGTTCCAGAACGATACTGGTCAATTCAACCACGCTCGGCCCCTGGAGAAGCTGCACCATCGGGATGACCACCCCCAGGTTGGTTTCGACGCGATTTTTGAGTTCGACCGCCATCAACGAGTCCATGCCGAGGTGCGACACCGATTGGTCAATGTCCAGGCTGCCCTGGGCGAAACCCAGAATGCGCGATACCTGTTCGGCCAGATAATCTTGCAGGCGACCGGCGCGTTCTTCGGGCGCGGCGGCCAGGATGATACTACGAACCGACGAACCGGCATCCGGCTTGCGCGCGGTTTCGACCGTTTCCTCACGCATCACCTGTTCCAGCAGCGGCGCGCGGCTGAAGGCCGGATAAAGCTTCTGCCAGCGCGACCAATCTACCGGCATAACACTGACCTGCGCCGATGTCTGGCGCAGCAGGCGTTCCAGCGCCTCCAGCCCCTGCCGGTTAGAGATGGTCTGCATCACGGCCACCGCGCGGTCGCCGCCGCCAAACCGGGTCGCCATACCCGCCTCGCCCCATGTCCCCCAGTTGACACTGAGCGCCGGCAGACCCAGCGCCCGCCGTTCGTGCGCCAGCGCATCTAAAAATGTGTTCGCGGCGGCATACCCGCCCATCATGGGCGAGCTGAGCAGCGCCGATGTAGACGAAAACAGCACGAAGAAATCCAGCGGGGCATCGCCCAGAAGCGTATGCAGCAGCCATGCGCCGGTCGCCTTCGGCTGGAAGATGCGGGCCGTATCTTCCGGCGTTTGTTCCAGAAGCGGCTGGTACTGCATCACCCCCGCCGCATGAACTACGCCGCGAACTGGCGGCCAGCCTTCGGCTTCATACGTTTCCAGAAAATCACGCAGCGCGGCCTCATCGCTGACATCCACAAACGCCAGATGCACGCTCGCTCCCATCGCTTCCAGGCCGCGAATGGCAGCAATCCGGCGGCCATGTTCGCTGCCCGGCTCAACCTGTCCCCATTGTTTGCGGGGTGGCAGCGGCGTGCGCCCCATCAAAATCAGCCGCCGTGCGCCCTTCTCCACCAGCCAGCGGGCGACTTCCAGCCCTAGCCCGCCCATACCGCCGGTAATCAGGTAGCTGCCATCCGGCCTGCACTGGAAGGGCATTTCATTTTCAGCGGCCACCTGCCGGCGAGCCAGGCGAGGAACATATGCCAAACCATCCCGGAAAGCATACTGATCTTCACTGCCCGAAGCCGTCAGCACATTCCACAGCCGCCCGGCGGAAGCCTCCGGCGTTTCTGCCGGGTCGAGATCAACCAACCCGCCCCAGAACTCCGAATGTTCCAGCGTGATCGTCCGGCCTAAACCCCACAGCGGCGACTGCGCGACCTGGACACGCGCTGCTTCCCCGGCGGGCTGCGCGCCGCGTGTCACCAGCCATATACGCGGCGGCTCAGTATAGTTCTGCCCGGCCAATACCTGAACCAGCCGCACAGCGCCGTCTACGTTTTTACGCGCGGCCAGGTCGGCGGATGTTACATCCCGTGCAGACGACGTATCGAGTCCCCACAGGTAAACAATGTCCCGGTAAGTTCCCGTTTCCAGCACGGCGCGGAAGTCATCCCGTTCGCCAGGCCGGATATGGTAGATACCCTCACCAACCTGTTCGCAGGTTTCCCCGGCAAAAACGACCACCGGGCGCGCGCCCTGGCTTTCCAACAGCGCCGCCAGTTCCCCGCCAACCCCGGTCGAGTCGGCCAGAATTAACCAGTCGCCAGAAACCGCGCCATTTTCCGTGAACGCGCCGGCAGGCTGCCACTGAATTTCGTAAAACCAGTTATCGAGATTATCAGAAAGCGCCGGCGCGGGACTGTCATGGTCGAGATACCACAGGCGCGCGCCGATGGTTTCCGACACCAGCGCACCATTTTCGTCAAATACCGCCACATCTCCGATCAGGATATTTTCATCGCCCTCATCCGGGCGCAGCCGGGCGTAACACCACAGCCGAAGCCCATCCGGGTGATGGTAAAAACGACTTTCATCAATGCCGCCGCCGACGAATGCGCCGCCTTTGCTGCCTCCCGATTTTTCGGTCGAAATGGTGGCCGTCAGCACATGCCCGCACGAGTCCGATACTGCCGGGTGGAATAGATAGCGGTCAACTTCACGCTCCACCCCCGCTGGCACGCGCACCAGGCTTAATGCCTCACCATCGCCGCGCCACAACCGCTCGACCCCCTGGAAGTTTGGCCCCCACTGGTTGCCCTTCTCGCTCAACTGCCGGTAAAAATCTTCGCCGGTCAGTTCTTCAGCGCAGCGTGCCATGATTGCATCGAGATCAACCGCCTCAAAAACGGCGGAAGCGGCCCGTTCAACGTCTGGCTCCAGCCTGCCGGTGACGTGAAGCGTCCAGTCGGCAGCCGCGCCGGCCGGCCGGCTGTAAATCTCGAACGTAAAACCGCCGCCGGCAGCGGGGTTTAAAACCGTCTGGACGGTATAAACGGCATCCTCTTTTAGAAACAGCGGTTTGCGATTCTGCACACCGTTGACAGCCAGCGGATGCAAGCCGATCAGTTCGGTCACTGCCGAGATCGCCATTTCGACATACGCAGTGGCCGGAACGACCACCGCGCCTTCCACCCGGTGGTCGGCCAGATAAGCCTGGCGCTTGAGGCTGATGTCATTTTCCCAGATGAACGCGCCCCCGGTATGGGCAAGGTTCAGCCGCGAACCCAGCAGCGGGTGTGCATGAGGGTCGCGCGCAGGGGATGTAAACGCGCTGCCCGACCCGGCCACGTCGGTAATCCAGTAGCGTTCGCGCTGGAATGGGTAGGTGGGCAGCGCCACTTTGGTGCGGCGCGGGTAATCCCGTTCGAAACCGTACCAGTCTACCTCAAGCCCATGCACATAGAGCGTCCCCAGGCTTGCCAGGATAGACTTCCAATCCCCCTGCCCCTTGCGGAGCGACGGCAGCCACAGCACGCCCGCGCTATCCGGCAAACACCGCTGCCCCATACCCAGCAGCGTCGTGCCGGGGCCGATTTCCACGAAAATGCGGCAGCCCGTTTCATAAAGCGCCTGTACCGCATCGGCAAAACGCACCGCCTCGCGCACATGCGTGCGCCAGTAGCGAGCCGTCGTCATGTCAGCATCGGCGAACTGACCGGTCACATTGGAAACCAGCTTCAAACGCGGTTTTGAGTAACGCACCTGTCCGGCGATCTGCTCAAACGCTTCGAGCATGGGTTCCATCAGCGGTGAGTGAAAAGCGTGAGACACCACCAGCGGGCGCGACTGGATACCCCGCCCCTTGAGCGCCTCCACCGCCGCCTGAACCGATTCCCCCGCGCCGGAAATGACGATATTCTCCGGCCCGTTCACGGCGGCGATAGATACATCCCGCGCGTAGGGGGCGACAGCCGCTTTCACGGTGGCCTCGTCGGCGAACACCGCTGCCATCTGGCCGCCCTCCGGCAAATCCCCCATCAGGCGACCGCGCGCCGCGATCAGCTTCAGACCGTCTTCCAGGCTGAACACACCGGCCAGGCACGCGGCCACGTATTCCCCGACGCTGTGACCCATCACCGCCGACGGCTCGATGCCCCAGGATTGCCACAACTTCGCCAGCGCATACTCCAGCGCGAACAGCGCCGGCTGCGTGTAGGTCGTGTGGTCAAGCAGCGAGTCCTCGCCGGCTTCCGGGTAGATCACCGACAGCAGAGACCGTTCCAGGTGTGGGCGCAGCAGCCGGTCGCACTCCTCCAGCGCCGCGCGGAAAGTCGGCTGCGTGTCGTACAGTTCCCGGCCCATGCCAACGTACTGCGCACCCTGCCCGGTGAACAAAAACGCTGCCTTCGGGCGGCCACCAGCAGCCTGCCCGCTGACCAGCCCTGGCGCGCCCTGCCCGTTGGCGAACAGCGACAGCGCCTCGCGCGCTTCCTCCGGCGTTTCGGCAGCAACGGCCAGCCGGTGGCTCAAACGCGCACGCCCGGTGTTGGCCGTGTAGGCTGCATCCGGCAGCGAAGATGCAGGCGCAGCCAGATAATCGGCATATCGTCCGGCCAGTTGGCGCAGCGCCGTTTCACCTCGCGCGGCAAGCGTCAGGATGTGCGCCGGGCGCTCCGTCCCACCGGATGCCGGTTCGCGGACTGGCGCTTCTTCCAGAACAACATGGGCGTTCGTGCCGCTAAAACCAAATGAACTGACCCCGGCCAAACGCGGCTGCGCCGTCCAGGGCGTGCGTTCGCCAGGAATAACGATTGGGAAGTTCGGCCAGGGGATACGTGGGCTGCGCTCCTGCAAGTGCAGATGCGGCGGCAGTTCGCCGTGCTGCATGGACAGCACCACTTTAATCAACCCGGCAATCCCGGACGCAGACTCCAGATGGCCGATGTTGGTCTTGACCGACCCGATCATCAAAGCGCGCTCGCCCCGGCCTTCGCCCAGTGCCGCGCCGATAGCCTCAACTTCAATCGGGTCGCCCAGCGATGTACCCGTGCCATGCGCCTCAATGTAGCTTACCTCGGCGGGTTTCACCCCGGCATTTACCAACGCCTGGCGAATGACCGCCTGCTGCGCCGGCCCATTCGGAACGGTCAGACCGCTGCTGCGGCCATCCTGGTTAACTGCCGAACCGCGAACCACCGCCAGAATCGGGTCGCCGTCTGTCAGCGCGTCCGACAGGCGCTTGAGGATGATGATGCCGCAGCCTTCGCCGCGCACGAAGCCGTCCGCACGCGCATCAAACGTCTTGCAGCGGCCATCCGGGGCCATCATGCCCCATCCGGCAAAACAGACGAAGTTCTCCGGCACGAGCGTGGCGTTCACGCCTCCGGCAATCGCCATATTGCTTTCCCGGCTGCGGAGGCTCTGGCAGGCCAGATGCAGCGCCACCAATGAGGACGAGCAGGCCGTATCCACCGCCGCGCATGGCCCCTGCAAACCGAGCGTGTAGGCCAGACGCCCCGGCGCGGCATTAAGCGCCGTGCCGGTAGCTGAATACACGTCCATATCCAGGCCGCTGCTTTGTTTAACCAACTGCGCGTAATCGTTGGTGGTGATGCCTATGAACACGCCGGTCAGGCTGTTCGCCAGACGATCCGGCGCGATTCCGGCACTCTCCAGTGCTTCCCAGGCCACTTCCAACACCAACCGCTGCTGCGGGTCAATGTTGGATGCCTCACGCGGAGAAATACCGAAAAACTGCGGATCAAAACGATCTATATCATCCAGAAAACCGCCGTACCAGATGGCATTCGCCCCCGCGTAATCCGCAACGTTCCACCGCTCCGGCGGTACTTCGCGGATGGCATCCTCGCCGTTCTGTAAAAGCTGCCAGAAGGCCTCCGGGCTGTTCGCGCCGCCGGGAAAACGACAGCTCATCCCGATGATGGCGATTGGTTCGTTTTTCGCGCGCTCGATGGCATCCAGCTTGGCCTGCATTTCCTCAAGCGCCACCAGCGCATTTTTTAGCAATGTTTTACGGTCGTTCTCTGCCGAACTGCTGCTCATTCCCTATTCCTTAGAGTCAATATCATATTCCCAGTGAACATGGTCGGCCTAACAAACACCCAAAGCTCCCCGGTCATCAGCGGGGTTCGTGGGTACGCAGCTCGTGAATAAACAGATAACCCACTACCCCGGCAATCACCAGGCCGCCCAGCAGCATCATCCTGCCTGGCAGTTCATGGAACAGCACGGCATTAAACAGCATAGTAAAGATAACCTCAGTATAGGCAAAACCGGCCACCACCGGCATAGGCGCTAACTCCGCCGAGCGCGCGAACGCAAATAAACCCAACGCGCCGACCACCCCAATGAAAGCCATGCCGGCCAGGCTGGTCAAAGAAGGTGGCTGCCACAAAAACGGCACAACCAGACACAGCGGGACAAACACGCCGAAACCGGTATAAAAGAGGTTCGCCAGCGGATGTTCGACACGCAAAATCCGCGACAGCGTAAGATGCAGGCTGAAAGATAATCCCATGCCAAGCGCCAGCAGCGACGCCAGGCTGAGGATACCGCGATCAGGCTGAAGCACCAGCAGCACGCCGATCAAACCAAAGGCAGCGGCCATCCAGCGCCGGGTCCCGGCGCGTTCCCCCAGAAACCAGGATGAAATACCCAGAACCATCATCGGCGCGAACCAGTAAACCGACCAGACATCGTGCGCCGGTATCTGTTGGGCCGCCAGGATGAAACAAACCGGCATGGTAAGCATACACAACGAACGCGCGATCTGCAATTTAAACCGCTGCGTTTGGATGATGGTCGTTTTGTAACGCGGCCCCAGCACGACAATCATAAACAGCAGATGAAAAACATAGCGCGTCCAGACCAACTGGTAAGGCGAAACGCCGCTCACCAGATGTTCGCCGGCCAGTTCGATAGCCGACCAGCACACCGCCGACAAAACCATATAAAAGATAGCCCGCAGCCATTCTCTTTCAACGGCGAATGAAACCGAATTCGTCAGACGGGCGATCATTTTAACCCCAGCTTTTTGCTCAACAGCGCCGCCAGTTCGTCTTCCGAAAGATCGTCTATCTCGCCGCCGTCATCTGCTCCGGCTGGCGTTTCCGCTTCAGCCTCCGGGCCAGCAGCTGCCGCTTCAGACAGCTGGTCAGCCAGGACATGGGTTTCCAGATATTCGGCCAGTTCGGCTACCGTCGGATAATTAAACGTCAGCGTCGAAGGCAGCGCCCGTTCGACGCCGTTCTCTAACCGCCCCTTTAATTCGACCGACATTAGCGAGTCCATGCCCATCTCAAAAAGCCCCTGATAAATATCTATATCATCAGGGCGCGTCATGCCCAATACAGCAGCGGCTTCCACACGAATATGTTCAATCAGAACATCCCGGCGGTCGTCCGGGTGCGCTTCGCGCAGTTTCCGCAGCAGATCGGATGATTTAACCTCTGCCTGGGCAGGTTTTACGATACGCTGCCGCGTTTCCACCCGCTCCAGGAAAGGCCGCTGGCGACGCGCCTCATAAGCCGGTTTTAAGGCAGACCAGTCCACCGATGCCACGACAATCTGCGCCAGATCAGGCGCGCCCAGGAAATCGCCCATAAACTGTAACGCCTGGTCGGACGGCATCCGGTTCAACCCAAACTGCGCCGCCATTTCCTGCCCGGCGGCGGACGCCGCGCGCATCTCGTCCCACGTCCCCCAGTTGATGCTCAGAGCAGGCCGGCCCAATGCCCGACGCTGGTGGGCGAAAGCATCCAAAAAGGCGTTCGCTGCCGCATAATGCCCCAGGAAGCGCGACCCCCACAGCGCCGTCGTGGACGAAAACAGCACCCAGAAATCAAGATCGAGGTCGCGCGTCAGATCATCCAGCACCCGTGTGCCAATCACTTTTGGCCGGAGCATCGCCATCAGTGTATCGGTGTCCATCTCGGCAATCGTCCGGTCGCTGAGCGCCGCCGCCGCATGGACGAGGCCGCGCAAAGGCGGCAGCGAAACGTTGAATTGGGCGAACAGACTTTCCATGCCCGCCCGGTCACCAACATCCACCGCCGCGACCGTCACCCGCGCTCCCAATGTTTCAATCTCCCGAATCGCTTCCACTTTGCGGCGTTCGGCGCTGTCTTGCGGCAGGCCGTCCCACCGGTCGCGTTCAGGCAGCCCGCGCCGCCCGGTCAGGACGATAGAACCCGCGCCCTGCTCGGCCATCCAGCGCGCGATCTTCAACCCCAGCCCACCCAGGCCGCCGGTGATGAGATACGCGCCGTTAGCATCCCAAAGTACCGGCTGTGGCTGCGGCGCTGTCGCCGGCATCAGCCGCGCCACATAACGCTGCCCGCGCCGCCACCCGACCTGATCTTCTCCATCGGGCTGTGTAACTTCGGCCAGCACAAACGCCGCGCTTTCGGCAGATACATCCTCCAGGTCAATCAACCCGCCCCAGATTTCAGGATGTTCAAGCCCGATGACGCGCCCCAACCCCCACAGCGTGGACTGAACCGGCGCGGCAGCATCGCCGTCCACCGGCTGTGCGCCCTGTGTAACCATCCACAGCGCCGCCGGGCGCGCAGCTGCAATAAGCGCCTGGGTTAAATAAACAGCGCCCCCGCACATATACTGCTGCACGAACTCCAGATCATCGTCCGTTAAATCTGGCTCACCCGCGCCCGCCAGCCCCCACAGGTACAACACGCCGCGCAAACTCTCTCCCGCGTCGTCCAGCAGCCGCCGGTAGTCATTCAGTTCAAACGGGTTGATCTGGAAGCTGCCGCCGTCCGACAGGTAGCCCTCGCCAGGCATCACAAAACGGCAGCGCCCACCGCGCGCGGCCAGCAAAGCGGCCACCTGCTGGCCGAAACCGGACTGATCGGCAAAAATCAGCCAGTTCCCTGCCGCGTCTGCCGTCGCGCCCTCGACCTGCGGCGCGCGCGCCAAAATGACCGCCTGCTGCGACAGGATGCTTACTGGCTGCTGCCCGGCAATCGAAACCGGCTGCTCAAAACCCATCGAATTCAGCAGCGACAGCCAGCCTTCGGGCCTCAGCAGCGGGTAGGATGGGCGTATATCGGCATCGGCAAAACGCCACCAGCCGTCGGTTAGGCCGAAGGTCAGGTCAACCCATCGCTGCGGCGCGGCGCTTTCCAACAGCAGCAGCACGCCCCCCGGCGCAAGCAGTTGGCGGGTATGTTCCAGGGACTCGCGCAGATCGCGGGTGGCGTGCAGCACGTTGGCGGCGATCACCAAGTCGAATGACCGCCCGGCGAAACCCTGCGCCGCCGGACTCTGCTCGATGTCCAGCCGTTCGTAACGCGCCCTCGCGCCGAACTTCTCGGCGGCGCGTTCCAGGAACAGCGGCGATAGATCGGTGAATACATACTCCACCCGGTCATTAGACAGCGCCGAAAGCAGATATGTGGTGGTCGCGCCCGTCCCCGCGCCGATTTCCAGCACGCGCAGCGGGCGATCTTCCGGCCAACCGGCGGTCAGTCCGGCAACCGCCTGCTGCACCAGGGTATTGTAAGCCTGAGCAAACGGCGCATCCTGGTAAAGCTGGTCGAGTGATTGGAGCGAGCCGTTCGGGAACAGCAGATCAAGCGGGTCTACATCTCCGCGCAGCACCCCGGCCAGCCGCGGCCCGCAGCGCCCGATCAACGCCAGTTCGGCCTGATAATCCGGGTACTGCTCGGCCAGCGAAACCGCGTAAGCCTGCGTATCCAGTTCCGGCAGGTGTGCCACTTCCCACGAATCGCCCGCGCGCCGCAGAATCCCATCCTCCACCAGAATATCCAGCAGCCGGCCCAGCAGCCGTTGGTGGGGTTCGATGATCCCCAGCGTTTCAGCCGAAAATCGAACACCGGGAGTCAGATCAACCCCCAACTGGCCGAGCGCCGCCGTGATATATACCGCGCTCAGGCGGTCAAGATGGGCAAAAAAGCCGCTGTAGGCTTCCAGATGATGCTGCTCCCCAAGCGCCTCCAGGCGGGGGATCATCGTCACGGCCAGATCGTCCAGGGCGGCAGCCGCCAGCGGCGAAACAGCGCCGATGCCCGGATGCGCTTTCGGCAGCCACTCGACACGGTACAGCCAATCATCTGGCCGCTGGCGAGCAACCCGCATCAACGCCTCGCGTCCCGCCCGCTTGAGCTGCAAACCGCCCACCTCGGCCACAAGCTGGCCGTCCGAGTCGTACAGTCGAATGTCACCGGAAAACGTCTCTTTGTTCGATTCGTCGTGCCAGGTCAGCACGGTATGATTCCAGAGCTGCGCGCCCGGCTTGCGGTAAAGCCGGAAATATTCGATGCCGATCAGCAGGTAAGCCGTGTCCAGGTTGTAGTCCGGCAGCGGCGCGCCCAGCAGGTGAAAACACGCATCCAGGAACGCCGGATGAATACGGTAGTTTTTCGCGTCGCCGGCCAGACCTTCCGGCAGTTGAATCCGGCCTAACGCTTCGCCATCGCGCCGCCAGATGTTCTGGATGCCGTGAAAGTTCGGGCCAAACTCCAGACCCAGATCGCGCACATGCGCGTAATAGAAATCCCCGGCGATCTGTTCCGTACAGCGCGTGCGAACTTCTTCAATCGGGAAACCGCCGTCAGCCTGCGGCGCGCCGATTCTCAGCACTAGGCCGCCGGTCGCGTGGAGTTTCCACTCATCTCGCTCATCCAGGCTAAACACCCGGAATGAAGCACGATTTTCGCCATCCGGCTCGATGACCAACTGAACGGTGCGGAAGCCCTCCTCCGGCAAAATCAGCGCCTCCTGAATGCTGAGGTTCTCCACACCATGCGGTCCCGGCCCAAAAGCCTCCTCCGCCCCTGCCAGTGCCATTTCCAGATACGCCGGCGATGGCAGCACCACCACGCCGTAAATGCGGTGGTGGTCGAGAAACGGCGGGTAGTGCGCGTTCATCTGCGACTCAAAAACGATACCCTGCACCGCCGGCGAACGCAGCCGCGCGCCCAACAGCGGATGAACCACCTTGCCGGACAAAGAGGCGGTTGGCCGTCGGTTGGCCGTTTCAACCCAGTAACGTTCGCGCTGGAAGGGGTATGTCGGCAGCGCCAGACGGCGGCGCGGGTAATCCCGGTCGAAGCCCGCCCAGTCCACATCCACGCCAACGGTATACAGTTCGCCCAGGCTTTTGAGCATCTGCGCCCAATCACCAAAACCGGGGCGCAGCGACGGCATCCAGCGGCAGTCATCGCCCGGGATACACCGCTGCCCCATCTCCAGCAGATTGGGCGCGGGGCCAATTTCGACAAACAACCGGCAGCCCAACTCGTAGAGCGTCTGCATGGCCGGGTAAAATTGTACCGCTTCCCGCATATGCCGCCGCCAGTATTCCGGGGTGGCGATTTCGCGCCCGGCAAGCTGTCCGGTCAGCCCGGAAATCAGGTCAATCTGCGGCGGGTGGTACGTGACCTCCCGCGCCGTTTTCATGAACGCCTCCAACAGCGGTTCCATCAGCGGCGAATGCGAGGCGGTCGTAACCTGCAAGCGCCGCGCGCGAATGCGCTCTTCTTTTAAAATGTCTATCACCGCCTGCACGGCCACTTTTTCGCCGGAGATAACCACGCTCTCCGGCCCGTTGACAGCGGCAATGGATACCCGGTCGGCGTAAGGTTTGATTGCTTCCGCCACCCGCTCAGCCGAGCCGAACACGGTCGCCATCTCGCCGGACAGCGAAACCGACTGCATCAAACGCCCGCGCGCCGCCACCAGTTTCAGGCCGTCCTCCAGGCTGAACACACCCGCCGCGCAGGCAGCGGCGTATTCGCCCACACTGTGACCCATCACCACCGATGGCACGATTCCCCACGAACGCCACAGTTCCGCCAGAGCATACTCGATGGCGAACTGGGCCGGCTGGGCGAACAGAATATCGTTCAGCGGCGAGTCCTGGCCGGGTTCGGGATACAGTACCGTCAGCAGCGATTGGCCGAGTACCGGCCGAAGCAGTTCGTCGCAGCGGTCGAGCGCTTGTCGAAAGGCCGGCTGCGTCTCGTACAGTTCCCGCCCCATCTGGACATACTGCGACCCCTGCCCCGTAAACAGGAATGCCAGCCCCAAGCGCGGCCCCACCTGCCCGGCGGTCAGATTATCCACACGGTCGCCGCTTAAATAAGCGGCCAGCGTCTCCCGCATCTGCGGCAGCGTTTCGGCCACCAGCGCCAGCCGGTGATTAAAGTGCGCCCGCCCGGCATTGGCCGTAAAACAAACATCCGGCAGCGATTCGGGCGATTTGCCCTCCAAATCCTTGACGTACCGTTCTGCCAGCGCCCGCAGCGCCGCCTCATTGCGCGCCGAAAGCGCCAGGATGTGTATAGGTCTTTCGACAGCCGCCGGTTCGGGCTGGCGCGCCGGCGCTTCTTCGACGATCAGATGCACATTCGTGCCGCTGAAGCCGAACGAACTCAAGCCGCCAATTCGCCGGCCATCCTTCACTTCCCAGGGCGTGCGCGCCGTCGGCACGGTGACGGGCAGTTCGTCCCAGGGAATGTAGGGGCTGGGCTGGTTAAAATGCAGGTGCGGCGGAATCTCCCGGTGCTGCAAACTGAGGACAAGTTTGATTAACCCGGCTACACCTGCCGCCGACTCCAGGTGGCCGATGTTGGTTTTCACCGACCCAATCATCAATGGCCGGCCCGCCGGGCGGCCTTTGCCCAGCGCCGCGCCTAACGCCTGCACTTCTATCGGGTCGCCCAGTGACGTACCCGTACCGTGTGTTTCAATATAGCTGACTTCGTGCGGTTCGAGGCCGGCGTCCGCCAGCGCCTCTCGAATCACGGCCACCTGTGACGGGCCGTTGGGCGCAGTCAGGCCGTTGCTGCGGCCATCCTGGTTGATGGCCGCGCCGCGAATAACGGCCAGAATTTGATCGCCATCGGCCAGGGCATCGGACAGCCGCTTCAGCACCACCACGCCGCAGCCTTCCGAACGCACAAACCCATCGGCGGACGCATCAAATGTTTTGCAGCGCCCGTCCGACGCCATCATGTTAGCTTTGGACAGCGTGACCGTCACCTCCGGCGCAAGGATGACGTTAACCCCGCCCGCCAGCGCCATGCGGCATTCACCATTCCGCAGGCTTTGCACCGCCATATAAATCGCCACAAGCGACGACGAACAAGCCGTATCCACCGATACCGCCGGCCCTTGCAGCCCCAGGATGTACGAAATGCGCCCAGAGGCCACGCTGTGCGCGCCGCCGGTAGACACGTACATATCAAAAAATTCGGTGTCGCCGCCCAGGATCATCTGAGCATAATCGTTGTTGCAAATGCCGACGAAAACGCCGCTCTTGCTGCCGGACAGTTTATCCGGCGCGTAACCCGCGTTTTCCAGCGCCTCCCAGCTCACTTCCAGCATGAGGCGCTGCTGCGGGTCCATCGTTACCGCCTCGCGCGGGGAAATGCCGAAAAACTGCGGCTCGAAGCGGTCAACATCGTCTATAAAACCGCCCCACAGCGTGGCGATTTTGCCGGGCGCGTCCGGGTCGGGATCGTACAGTTCACTGGCATCCCAGCGCGAAGCCGGAATATCGGTGATCGAGTCCACGCCATCGCGCAGGTTCTCCCAGAACAGATCGGGATTGTTGGCGCTGCCAGGAAAACGACAGCCCATGCCGACAATGGCGATCGGTTCGGACTTCCGGCGTTCGCTGGCCTCCAGTTTGGCCTGCAAATCCATCACCAGCAGCGCCAGCCGCTTCGGTGAAAGCTGGCTGATTCGATCGAGCAGATCGCTCATATCAGTTAATCCCCATTTTTCGTCTTTTCGGATAAGCGCCGGTCTATTTCTTCGTCAGACAGATTTTCAAGCGCGTCAAGCAAATCGGTCATCGCCTCTCCGCTCACGACCGGTTCACGCGGAGCTGACGGCGCAACCTCCAGCTGCGGCTGTTCCAGCCCCAGCGCCTCCTGCGCCAGATACCCGGCAATCGCCTCGACCGTCGGATAATCAAAAACCAGCGTCGCCGGCAGCGAACGTTTCAACCCCAGGCCGCTGCCCAGGCGGTTACGCAGTTCGACGGCCATCAGCGAGTCCAGCCCCATTTCGCTCAGGGGCGTCCGTTCGCCAACCGCGCGCGGCGAGTCCAGTTCCAGCACGCGGGCCGCCTGCTCCTGCACGAAAGCTGCCAGCAGCGCCCGCTGTTTGGCCGGGGCGGCCTCCGCCAACTGCCGCAGGATGTCCGGCTGCGGCTCCGGCTGTGGCTGCGAGACGACCGCAGCCTGCTTCTGGCGCGTTTCGCGGGCGATTTCCGCAAAGAAGGGCGGCTCCGCCCCGGCAGCGAAACGCCGCAGGAACTTCGACCAGGCCACCGGCATCACACCGGCCTGCGGCGAAGTTCCTTGCATCAAACCTGCCAGCACGCGCAGTCCTTCCGCCGGGGGTATCGCGCCGACGCCCTGAACGCCGATGCGCTCAAATACATCATGTTCAACCGCCGCACCGATCTCCGACCACGCACCCCAGTTGATGCTGAGCGCCGGCAAACCCTGCGCGCGGCGGTGGTACGCCAGCGCATCCATAAAGGCGTTGGCGGCGGCATGGTTGCCCTGCCCGGATGAGCCGATCAGGGATGCCACCGATGAAAACATCACGAAAAAGTCCAGCGGTAGGTTTTGCGTCAAACTATGCAGCAGCCATGTGCCGTCCACTTTGGCGGCGAACACGGTGGCGAACCGCGACCAATCCTGCTGCAGCAGCGCACCGTCATCCAGCGCGCCCGCCGAGTGGATGATGCCGCGCAGCGGCGGCAGCGTCTCGCTGATACCATCCAGGATACGGGTCACATCCTGCTCGTTAGAAACATCACCCTGAGCGATAAAAACCCGCGCCCCGGCCTGTTCCATTCGCTCAATCGCCCGGTGGGCGGTGTCGTCCGCGCCGCGCCGTCCCATCAGCACCAGGCTGCGCGCGCCCTGCCCCACCAACCATTCCGCCGTCAGCAGCCCCAGGCCGCCCAGCCCGCCGGTGATAAGATATGTGCCATCCGAACGAACCAGTGCGCCCGCATCCTGCGAAATCACAATTTTGCCGATGTGCCGGGCCGCCGCCATATAACGAAAGGCGCTGACCGCCTCCCGTATCGGGAAAACGCGAACCGGCAGCGGGCGCAGCGAACCATCGTCCAGCGCGGCGAGGATGTCCAGCAGCATTTCGCGGATTAAGGCCGGATTCCGGCGCACGTCGTCCGTCCAGTCCACGATAAAATACGACCTTCCGCGCCCCAACGCGGCGGCCTGTTCGTCCGTAAGTAACCCGCTCTTGCCGATTTCCAGGAAACGTCCACCGTCTGCCAGCACCGACAGGCTTTTGGGAATAAAATCGCCCGCCAGCGAATTTAACACCACGTCCACCCCGCGCCCGCCGGTGATCCAATTCACCTCATCGGCAAAATCCAGCGAGCGCGAGTCCATCACATGCTGCACACCCAGCGACTTTAAGAAAGCGCGTTTTTCCGGGCTGCCGGCGGTGGCGAA
>JAPKMO010000070.1 GCA_026645945.1 Anaerolineae bacterium | reverse complement strand
ACAGGATTGAAAGAGGGGGCGTCAACACGCGCCCTTTTTTTAGCCGCGCAGCAGCCTGGGGATGTCTTTCAGTTTAGGCGTTTGCCCGGCCAGCAGTGTATTTACGCGGAACAGCCGCCCCGCCATCCAGATCATCACCGCATCCAGGGCGATGAGCAGCACCAGACTGAGCAAAATCTGGACGACCGGGACGGTAGTGATGGAAATACGCATCACCATCGCCAATGGGGATGTGACCGGAAACAGGCTGAGGATAGTCGGCAGCGCGGCATCTGGCGATTCGATGAAGATCGCCAGGAAATACAGTGGGATGACCGCCGGAAGGGTGAAGATGACGGCAAACTGCGGTCCTTCCTGCATCGAGGTTGAGATGGCGCTGACCATACCATAGGCTGCGGCGAAAAACAGGTAACCGAAGATGAAATACGCCAGCAGGATCAGCACTTTGTCCAGCGGCAGCGAGATATTGGCGATGGACGCCAGCACCGGGATGGCGTTGCCGGTGGCGATGTTCGCCAGCAGCAGCAGGGCAGCCACCCAGACGACAATTTGCAGCAGTCCCAGCAAACCGAGCGCTACAATTTTACCGGCCAGAAGCTGTGTGGGGCGCATCCCGGAAATGAGGATTTCGATCAGCCGGGTTTCCTTTTCCTCTATGATGGTCTGCATCAGGTAGCCGTTGGTGATGAACACGCTCAGCATCAGGGCCACCGCGAACACATAAACGACGACAAAATCGGTGTCGAAGTTTGAGGCAGTCTCGCCGCTGGAGTCACGCTGGAGGTTGATTTCCTGGATGTTGGCGGGGTTTATCAGCCGGTTAAACAGGTCTTGATCTACCTCCCGCGCCAGATAATTCAGAACCAGCCGGCGGATAGGCGCGTCGGTCGTCTGGCCGAGTGAGAAACGCGGCATAACTAGAGTCACGTCGCCGGTTTCCAGGTAGTCGGCGGGGATAACATAATACACGTCAATTTCCCCGGCATTCATGGCAGCGGCAGCGGCGGTTTCGTCCGGGTAGGCCGTCAGGATTTGACCGAGCTGCTCATCGGGCCTGGGGAACAGGCCGGACAGATCAACATAACCCGCTTTTTGCAGGGTTCTAAACTGGTCGCTGCCCAGGATTTCCTGCGCCGGGTCGGCAGCCGGTTCATCCTGCGAGGACAGGTTGGTGATGATCTGATAGCCGAAAAACAGCACGTAAGCCAACAGCGGAATGCCGAAGGTTGTGAACAGGAATCCCTTGCGCCGCAGGTTGCGCCGCAGTTCGTACAAAAAGACCTGAAGCGAATGTTGTTTCATCGCGCACCCTCCTGCGCGCTTTGCGCCAGTGAAATTTCGGCTTCGGGCGGCTGGCGAATGACACGCAGCAGTTCACGGACGCTAACACGCTTGCCGTAACGCAGCAGCGCCCAGTGGAATACCCGCGCCGATGCCCAGACGGTGAAAATGGTCGTCAGCAGCAAAATCGCCAGGCTTAAGGCGATCTGCCAGAGGGGGACGGCGGTGAATCCCAGGCGGAGCAGCGCCGTCGTCGGGGCAGTGAAGGGAATCAACGTCAGCGCGACCGGAAGCGCCCCGTTGGGATCGCTGAGGAAGCTGGTTATGAAAAAGAACGGCAGCACCCACAGCAGCGAAATGATAGACGACCACTGGCGGCTTTCCTGTTCCGAGCCGACCACCGCGCCGATTCCGGCCATCAAACCGGACAGCAGGAAGTAGCTGAGTATGAAGTAGACGACGAACACGATCATCAGATCAACCGGGACGGCGATACCTTGCAACAGCGGCAGTGTTTGCCCGACGTTCAGCAGGACAACAATCGCTACGCCCCAGACCAGGATTTGTGTCAACCCCAGCAGCCCCAGGCCGATTACTTTTCCCAGCAGCATTTGCATGGGCGTGATACTCGTCACCAGGATTTCCATGATGCGGTTGGTTTTTTCTTCAACCACGCCGCTCATCAAAAAGCCGCTGGTGACGCCGGAGGCCATCATAAAAATCATGGCAAAAACCAGCGGCATGAGGATGAGTGCCGGGATGTTGGCCTCGGTTAAATTGCGCCCGCTGTCCGCGACGTGGATGCTCATATTGACCGGGTTTTCGATACGCTCCAGCGGCAGATCGCCGGGAGTCTGCCGGCTGATGTTCGCCAGCAGCAAACTCTGGATGTAACTGCGGAGCGCCCTGGGAACGCCAGAATAACTGTAAGTGGAAACCTGGCCGCTGGACATATAATCCGCCGAAATCAGGAAATAAACCCCGATCTCCCGGTTATCCAGGGCAGTGCGGGCGGCCTCTTCGCTTTCAAAGGCGATCAGTTCAGGCGGCGTTATGTCCGGGGCGGTTTCGGGCAGTATCCCGTTTTGCAGCACGCCGGCGCTGTCTATATACCCGACCTGCGTAAACGAGTCCAGGCTTTCTTCGTTGGAGGCCGTCACAGCAAAGATGACTACCCACATCACGAATGTAAACAGCGGTACGCCGAACACGGCGAACAGAAAGGCAGGGCGTTTGAGGTTGTAAAGATACTCACGCCGGGCGACAATCCAGGTCTTGTTCATTGTCCGTGTTCCTCCACGACGCGAATGAAAATGTCGTTCAAACTGGGTACGGCCAGCTCAAAGCGCTCGATGCTTATATTGCGCGTAGTGGCGATGGCCGCCAGGATGTCGTCGGTAGTGGTTTGGGATTCAAGGTAAAGCAGCGTCCCCTTACGCCCGTTTTCTAGCGTCTCGATACGCTCTACGCCGGGCAGCGCCGCCCAGTTGCCCTGGCCTTCAACAATGATAGCATGGAGGGCATACCGCTTGCGGATGTCCTCAACCGGGCCGTAAAGCTGCTGTTCGCCCTTGTGTATCATCAACAGGCGGTCGGCCATCTCCTCGACCTGCCACATCTGGTGGGTACTCATTACGACCGTTCCACCTTTGGCGCGGAACTCCATCACCAGGTCTTTTAAGGCCAGCGTGTTAACCGGGTCGAGGCCGGAGAACGGCTCGTCAATAATTATCAGCTCCGGGTCGTGCAAAACGGTGACGGCGAACTGAATCTTCTGCTGCATACCTTTGCTCAGTTCGCTGACTTTCTTTTTGGCGTGTTCGGCCAGGTCGAGTCGTTCGAGCATGGCCTGGCTGCGTTTACGCGCCTCGCCTGACGAAAGCCCCTTTAGGGTTGCCAGATATTCCATCATTTCCAGCACCCGCACGCTCCGGTACAGGCCGCGTTCTTCCGGCAGGTAGCCGATTTTGTCTTTTGTGGCGTCTGTTAATGCTCCGCCCAACACCTCAATTTTGCCGGTATCCGGCTTGAGAATGTCCAGGATCATCCGCATGGTGGTTGTTTTGCCGGAGCCGTTCGGCCCCAGCATAGCAAAAATCTCGCCCCGGTAAACTTCGAAGGATAGATCGTTTACGGCGCGAAAGTCACCATAGGTTTTGGAAATGCGCTCCACACGAATGGCTGTTTCGGGCTGCATGGTGTATTTCTCCTTAATTCACGTACAGGCGTGCCAGTATACTATACGAAAAAGCGCGGCGCGGGGTTGCATTTGGAATACATTAAGGACGGCGCTAATTTGTGCGAGTTTTGCCCGCGTGATACAATTCCTTGAGAAAAACTCAAAAGTCTTCATTGCACCAGTTTAAGAAATGATGGTAAAATAAAGCAGCCATAAAAATTTGCAATAGTCTTAATGGTTGTACGCAAACGCCAACATAACCGTTTTGCATGGGAAATCATCCTGTGGAGGTTTGAATGAAAAAGCATATTCTGGTCGTGGACGACGAGATCGGCGCATTAACGCTGATCGGAATTATGCTTGAGCGAGGGGGTTTTGGCGTTCTGAAAGCCAAAGATGCAAAATCGGCTTTAACGGTACTGGATCAAAATACTCCTGATATGATTATCCTGGATGTGATGATGCCCGGCATGGATGGCATTGAGCTGTGTAAAGTCATCCGCGACCGTCATGATACCGGCGGGACGCCGATTTTGATCCTGTCGGCCAGGGGGGACGCCGAAAGCATCATGCGGGGTATTGAAGCCGGGGCCAACGACTATTTGCCCAAGCCCATCCTGCACCACGACCTGGTTGCTAAAGTTCGCTCCATGTTGGGACAGAACGGGGCCGAGGTATAAACCGTCCCGAATCCGCGTTTTCGCGCACCTGACGACGGTGCGCTTTTGTTGTTTATTATGGGTTATGTTGCGCCGTACAGGGCGCGATAAATGGTATAAAAACTGTAGATGCGTTCGATGTACTGGCGCGTGCTGTCAATAGTAATGGCGGTCATAAACGAATCGGGGTCGCTGCCGGAAAGCTGCAACCAACTGGCCGCCCGTCCAGGCCCGGCGTTATAACCGGCCAGCGCCGCATGAACATTTTCATCGAAGCGGCGGAGTTGTTCTTCCAGGTAAAAAGCGCCAAATTCCACACCCGCATAAGGGCGGAAAAGATCGCTGTGTTGATAGTTCGGCCATTGAAGCTGCTGGGCGATATATTCGGCTGTGCTGGGGATGACCTGCGTCAGCCCTTTTTCTCCGGCGGCTGCCGTCGCGTAAGTATCAAACAGGCTTTCGTGCCGTATGAGCGAAAACAATAAAAGCGGGTCTATAGCCCGCCGCTGAGCGGCATCCAGCACCACGTCGAGATAATAAACCGGATAACGCAGCCGGGCGATGAACAGCGGCGCTTCTAATGTGCCAACGCCCACCGAACGGATGACGTTCGCTGCCGCCAGGATAGAAGGCTGGTAAGCGCCGATTCCGCGCAAAAACACGGCCAACTGGAATGAGGTGAGCGCGTTATTCTGGTGGGCGTCAATCACGTCGCGGAACTCGATTTCGGCCTCGTTGTGCGCGCCGACTGCCCACAGTTCGTTTCCTCGAATCAAACGCGCGTCGGCCTGAAGCGGCGGCGAAAGCTGCCACAGGCTACCTTCCTGGGTGATCGCCAGCTTCTCGCGCAGCCAGGTTTCGGCTTCGGCCAACTGAGCGGCTTCATCAAATTCAAAACGATAGGCAGGTGGGGATGTAAAAGCCTGACGGCCCTGCAAAATGTCCTGGGCGCGCGCCGCAAAATAACTGTCCGGCGCTGCGCCGGCGGCCAGCCGGAAGGCCTGCTCGGCGGTTGGTTGATCGCCGCGCTGGAGCGCCAGCCGCCCGACCCACAGATAAGCGGCGGCCTGATTATCGCCGGTTGTCGTCACCGCCAGTTTGGCGTAAAGCCGCTCTGCGCCGACCAGATCGTCAAGTTTGTAGGCCGCCGAAGCCGCCAGGAACAGGCCGCTGCGCGCCTGGTCGGTGTCTGGGTAGGTATCGGCCAGCCGCTCAAAAACCTGCCGCGACTCGGTAGGGCGGTCGTTCGTGCCGTACAGATAACCGGCCCGCCACAGGGCCTCGGCGGCCTGCGGAACGTAACCGTAGTTATCAGCAATGTTCAGATAATGGGCGATAGCGCCGTCAATATCGTTGGCGAGGAACTTTGTGCGCCCCTGCTCCAGCAGCGCCTCACCAAAGGCGGGGTCGGTTGGATACTGGTCAATCACGGTCTGGAACGCCGTCACCGCCGCCGAACTGCTGCCGATTTCACGGTAGGCGCGGCCCAGCAGTAGGTACAGCGCCGCCGGAACTTCGGCCAGGATATGATCGGTGGTGTAGGTATTAAAGGCGTCAATTGCGCCTTCGTAATCGCCGTAAAAGTAGCTCACACGCCCGCGCGCGTAATCATCCAGTTCGACGCCGTTTTCGGTCAGCATCCGCATGGCCTGGTATGCCTGCGGCGAGTCAGGATAGGTGTTAAAAATCGTTTCCAGCCGCGACAGGCCGGCCACCTGATCGCCGCTTTCCAACAGCGTTTGCGCCGCTTCATATTCGATTTGGGCGCGGTAGGGCGCGTTGCGCGCGGCGGCCAGAATCGCTTCGTACTGGGCCAGCGCCGCATCGGGCTGGCCGGCGGTGCGGTAAATCCGGGCGACTTTTTCTCGCAGCGCCAGCTGCGGCACCAGGCTGCGGCCTTCCTCGGCGGCCTGGGCATAGGCGGCCAGCGCCAGTTCGGCCTGCCCCAGGGCCAGCCGCGCGTCGGCGATGCGCTCGTGAACGTAGCTGTCAATCAAACCGGGGCGCAAGACGAGGTACTGCTCGAAGTCGGCCAGGGCCTGCGTCCAGTTGGACATCCCCAGGTGGGCATCCCCACGCAGGAAATAAGCCTGCGCCAGCCGGGGATCCTGGGGGTATTGGCCGATGAAGGCCGTCAGCGCGTTTATCGCATCGGCGAACAGCCCTTCGCGCAGGGCGGAACGCCCCAGGCCAAAAGCCGCCGCCGCGCCGATGTCCTGGGGGGCGCTCGCGCCTTGAGCAAGAATCATCTGGTAGGCGGCGACCGCATTTTCATAATAACCGTTAACCAGATAGCGGTCGGCCAGCCGCAGCGCAACCGCCGGTTCGATGGTTGGCGTGGGCGGAATCGTCGGGGTGGGGGTGAGAGTCGGCGTGGGGGATGGCCCTTCGGTCGCGGCGGGGGTGGCCGTTACAATGATGACATCGGGCTGCCCGTTCAGGTTGCAGCCGGCGGCGAGCAAACTTATAGAAACCAGTAAGGCCGGTAGAAGGTGCTGAAAAAGGTTTCGCATGGCTGCATTATGGCGGGGGGCGGGCGCGGTGTCAATGATGCTTGCCCAACGTTATCCCGACGGCGGCAGCAGATCGCCGGCCAGCCAGGGTATCCCGTAGCCGACGATCAGATATCCGGCCTCGGCCAGCGCGCTGCCGAGCTGCTGCGTGCTGCGAAACTCCCACCAGTGGTCGGGGGAAGGCAGAATCGCTACGCCGAAATCCTGGACGACCAGCGCGCCGAGCGTTCGCCGAACATAAAACGGTGATAGGCTGGCTGCGGTGGGGATTGGCTGGTCGCTGCGGGTCAGCATCACCCGAAAGCGCGACGGATGGCCGGATGACCAGATCGTATCGGCGTAATTGAGCAGTTGAAATTCGATAAAACCATATAGCCCGTTTTCAAACGGTTTGCTGAAACGGAACAGCCCGCCGGCCCACTGCACCGGATTTTCGTCCAGCCGGTAGCCGGAAGCCTCAAATGCCTGGCCGACGACGGTCAGCAGGACGAAGCGGAAATAATCGAGCGGCGATTGTTCGCGGTCCATGCCTATTCAGCCATTGGCGGGTGTATCCGTTTCATCAAAATATGCCCATGCCTGCAAATCCGGCGGTTCGATGCCCAACTGCGTCATAATCGTTTTAACCTGCTCCCGGTGTTCGGTCGCATGATTGATAACCTGCGTCAGCAGGATCGTCTTGGGTACATCGCGCGGCGTCCCTTCCCAGTTCACCTGTACCGTGTCCCCGGCTTGTATCTTTGATGCCCACTCGACCAACCCTGCGCCCGTGGTACGCAGCGACTCGATCATTTCCACCAGCGTCATCGGCGGCGGATTGTCCGGGCGCTGGAAGGGCTGACCGGTGCTGATGCGTGAAAAATAGTTCTGTTCAGCCCTGACGATATGCTCCAGCGTCTCGCGGATAGAACTGAACGCGCCGAGGATGGTGGCGTCCAGTTGTTCGCTGGTGAGCGCCGCACACTGTTCAAACAGCCGCAGATTCGCCCACAGATGATGGTTGAACAGGGTGGTGAGAGTATCATTCTGTATCATCGTATCCTCAACAACTAAATGAAGGTTGAATGTTTGTCCGCTTCCCCGACTTGCCTCTACACTGTCTGTAGCCGCTGCCGATCACGATCAGATTGTACATCATGCTATCCTTTCGCATGAATACACCAATGGATAAACCCATTAGACTGTGCCTGATCCTGAGTGGACAGCGGGCTTCAGCCCGTTGCCAGTGGGCTAAAGCCGACAGTGGGCTAAAGCCTCACTGTCTATCAGGCTCATTCTTTTCCTGTTATCCATAAAAACCTACCCGTAAACCGCGTTTGGTCTGTTGTAGGGCTTATCCCTACGGCTGGTTTTATGGATAGGCGCTAAATCAACCGGCCTGCTTCAGTAGTAAAGCGTTGACCTCATCCGGCGTGGTGACCGGCAGCCGGCAGGCGAAGTTCCGGCAGACGTAAACGGTCGGTTCGCCGCCTTTTTTGACGCGGTAGTTCAGCAGCGGGATGGTATGTTCGCCGTCTACATCCTGTAGGGCGAGCGCGGCGATGGCGTTCGGGCGGTAAGGCTGCCGGATGACCGCCAGCAGCGCCGCCGTTTTTTCGTCCGCAGGGTCGCCCACGACGGCCACTTCGTTCAGGCCGTTTACCAGCATATCAACCGCGTTCAATGCCTCGCCGAAAGCCTGCGGATACTGGCGCAGCGCCTCGGAAAGCAGGGCGAGAGCCTTGCGGGCGGCTTCCTCATAGCGCGTTTCGCCGGTATAAGCCGCCAGCCGGAGAAGCTGTTTCGCCATCATGGCGCTGCCGGATGGCGTGGCGTTGTCCTGCAAGCTGCGCGGGCGCACGATCAGCTTTTCGTGGTCATCGCCGGTGTCGTAAAACCCGCCGTCCGGCGCGGGGAAATGCACCAATACGTGATCGGCCAGCCGCCGCGCCGCAACGAACCAGCGTTCGTCAAAGGTGGTCTGGTAGAGTTCGATCAGACCGTCTATCAGGTTTGCGTAGTCCTCCAGATAGGCGTTGATTTTGCTCACGCCGTTTTTGTGGCTGCGCAGCAAACGTCCGTCGGCGGCTTTTAGTTCCCTCAGCAGGAAATCGGCGTTTTTGACGGCTGCCTCGCGGTAATCGGCGCGGCCCAGAACACGGGCGGCTTCGGCCAGGCTTGCCAGCATCATGCCGTTCCAGGCAGTCAGGATTTTGTCGTCCAGCCCCGGTGGCACGCGCTGCGAACGAACGGCAAACAGCCTGTCCCGAATCGCGGCGATTTTTGCTTTCAGGTCTTCGACCGCCAGCCCCAGCCGTCCGGCGATAGTGGCGTTTTCGTTGGGGACGTAAAGGATGTTGTGGCCCTCGAAATTGCCGCGCACTGTCACGCCCCAGTATTCGATGGCGATGGTCGCGTCGTCGCCCAGAATTTCCTGGAGTTCGCTCTCATCCCAGACGAAAAACTTGCCTTCTTCGCCTTCGCTGTCGGCATCGGTGGTGCTGTAAAAACCGCCTTCCGGGGCTGTCATCTCGCGGAGGATATAGTCGTAAATCTCCTCGGCGATGCGTCTGTAAAAGGTTTCGCCGGTGATCTGCCAGGCGTGCAGGTACACGCGGCTGAGCTGCGCGTTATCGTAGAGCATCTTCTCGAAATGCGGCACCAGCCAGATGGCGTCCACGCTGTAGCGGTGGAAACCGCCGCCGATCTGGTCATAAATGCCGCCGCGCGCCATTTTTTGCAGCGTGAATGTGACCATATTCAGTGCGTTTGTGTCGCCGGTGCGGGCATAAGCGCGCAGCAGGAAATCCAGGTTCATCGGCTGAGGGAACTTTGGCGCGCCGCCAAAACCGCCGTAGTTTTTATCGAAAGCCTGCTCGAAACGCCGGACGGCCTCGTCCAGCAAATCGGCATTCAGGGCGTCGGCATCGCCGCCGATGCCCAGGAAATCGCGGTTCAGCGCCTCGGTCAGATTACCGGCGGCTTCATCAACCTGGCTTCGGCGGCTGCGGTAAGCGTCGGCCACGCCGGCCAGAATTTGCCGAAAGGCCGGCATCCCGCCGCGCGGCTCGCGCGGGAAGTACGTGCCGCCGTAAAACGGTCGGCCATCAGGGGTCAGAAAAATCGTCATCGGCCAGCCGCCATGCCCCGTCAGCGCCACGACCGCCTGCATGTAGATGTCGTCCACGTCGGGACGCTCCTCGCGGTCTACTTTGATATTAACGAACAGATCGTTCATCATGTTCGCGGTCGGCTCATGCTCAAAACTTTCGTGCGCCATGACATGACACCAGTGGCAGGCGCTGTAACCGACGCTGAGCAAAATCGGCTTATCTTCGGCCTGGGCGCGGGCGAAGGCCTCCTCGCCCCAGGGATACCAGTCTACCGGGTTATCGGCGTGCTGGCGTAAATAGGGGCTGGTTTCGTGCTGAAGGCGATTCAAAAGGCGCTCCTTTTTGATTACGGCGATCTGTTTTATTTATCATGGCAGACAGGAGCGAAAAAATCAATCGCCTACCAGGTAAGTATCTGCGGCGGCTCAGGGTCGGTCGGTTCGGCCTGCCACAGAGTCTTCAGCCAGTCAAACAGGCGGTTGGCGACCTCCGGGGTCAGGCGAGCGGCAGCTTCAAAGTTGTGCTGCGAGAAGGCATACAGGCTGACGAAACGTTTGTGAAGGGTGCAAATCACATAATCTTTCTCCCAACGCGATTCGCCCCATAAAAAAGCCGCATCGTCTTTTTCGCGGCGGATTCGTTCCAGCCAGTTCAGGCGGTCTTTGCTGCTCAGGCCGTCCAGCTTAAAACTAAGCGTGAGCGCGGAGGCAAACGAAAACGCAAATGTCAGTTCACCCCGCGCGTCGGCATCCAGCAGCAGGGAAGCAACGCCGTCCTGGGTGGTCAGCGACGCCACTCCATGTTGAGTATCTAGGCTGCGAAGCCGCAGCACCGACAGCAGCGGCAGATTGGGATAACGGCGGCTGAGTTCTTCACCCAGATTGATCTGATTGCTGAAAAACTGCCGCAGCAGCCAGGGCGCGCCGGACGGCGGCTGATGGTCTGCCGGGTCTGTCGCCGGTTCGTCGCTGCGGTTTTCGGACAGTGCCGGGAACTGGCGCGAGGGGATGGTTCGGTCGTCATCGTGCGAGGAGTCTTGGATTTGGTCGGACATGAGTTTTTCCCGGCTGGTTGAGCATATACAAGCGGATGATGCTATTCAGCTTATAGCAGGCGCGGTTTACGCGCAACCTGTCACTGACGTTCCGCCGGGAATAACTCAATCACCCCATCTGCACCGATAAACGCCCGCGCGCCGCAGGAATCGCAGAACCAGGACTGTTCCTGCTGCTTCATGAGGCCCGACCGGCAGCGGGGGCAGCGCAGCACCTCATCTAGCGGGCGCGCGCCTGCCACCGGCGAACTGCCTGTTTTGTATCCCCAGATTTTGCGATAATCCACCTGCCAGATTTGCGCCTGGGCATCCTCTACGCCGCAGCGAGCCAGCAGTTCGAGAACCTGACCGGATGACCAGGTTTTGCCGGGCATCAGGCGCGTATTGATGCGCTGGCTGATGAGCAGCAGCCCGCCAGGGCGCAGCACGCGCGCCAATTCTCCCAGGACGGCCTGCGGGCGAACCATAAACTCTAGGGCTTCGAGACAGGTCACTACGTCGAATGTGTCATCGGGGAAAGGTAGATTTTCCGCCGATCCCCAGATGAACGTGACGCGATCATCGAACACGTAAAGGTTTTGGGCGGCCTGATGCAGCATCCGGCGGCTGAGGTCGAGGCCAATCACCCGCCCTTGAAAGTGCGCGTGTCGCAGCAGCGCCAGCGGCAGCCGCCCTGTGCCGGTCGCCACGTCCAGCACCAGCGGCGACTGGTGCGGTGCGATACGTTCCATGATCGGCTGCGCCAGATACATATGCTCGTACTCGCGGTAGTAGTTTTTCACGCGGTCGTAGCGGTTGGCGAACAGGTCGTATAACCAGACGACGATGCGCCGCCCCAGGTATACCCCTTCGGTGGCGATCAACAGCCACCAGCCGAGCGCAATGATGCCTGCCGCCAGCAAAGCCAGCAGCAGCATGGAGAGCCAATCAGTCAAGGCAGCAGCCCTTTTTCCCGCAGCCAGGGTTCGCAGCGCCGGATACCGTCTTCGAGACTGACGCGAGCTTCCCAACCCAACAGCCGGCGGGCTTTGTCCATTTTGTAGGTTTTACGTGCCTGCATAAAAGGGATGAGCGCCGGCACATCCTGGGGTTCGCCGCGCAGGGTGAGCGCCAGTTCGACCGCCGGCGCGATGACCCGAAGCGGCAGCGCCGGCAACCCCCGCCAGTTCTGGTGGCCGGCCAGCCGGGAATAACCGCCCAGGAACTCGCGCCAGGTGGGGGCCGGGTCGGGCGCGCAGTTGAAGGCTTCTCCCGCTGCCGCCGGGTGCGTCAGCAGCAGCGCCGCCATATCTACCACATCGTCAATATAAATCGGGTGCGCGTAACCGCTGCCGTCGCCCAAAAAAATCGTCGGGTTGCGTTTGCCCAGGTTGAACATAAACATCGTCCACATGCCGGAACGCGGGCCGTAGACCATACCCGGACGGATGATGCTGTACGACAGGCCGCCCGCCGCACCAATTTCGCGCACCACCTTTTCAGCTTCCGATTTGGTGACATTGTAGGGGACGCGCCCCGGCTTCTGGGGCATTTCCTCGGTCACGTCGCTGGTATAACCATAACCATAAACCGCAATGGTGCTGACATGCAGCACCCGCCGGACGTGCGCCGTTGCCGCTGCCTGCATCACGCTGCGCGTGCCGTCCACATTTAAACGGCGCTGATGGGTCAGGGGGCCGCCCAGCGCCGCCGCGCAGTGAACGATGTAGTCGCAGCCTGCCGCCAGCTCATTCATACGCGCTGTGTCGGTGATGTCCCCCATGACGATTTCAACGTTCGGCACGTCTCGAATGTAAGCGTCTCGCCCCGGACGCCGCGCCAGCGCCCGGATGCGCGCACCTTCGTCGGCCAGTCGCCGCACGATTTCGCCGCCCAAAAAGCCGGTCGCGCCGGTGACGAGAACGGTTGCACCTACCAGTGTCATAAAACCTCTCAAAGTCGGTGTTCAACAATAAACGGCTACAAAGATACCCTATGCTTAAGATCACCGAAACCTTTTTGAGCGATTCAGCCTCTTTATTGATAGAGAGACGCTCGCAGCTAGGGGGTATGTATGTTGTTGATCGTTTTGCCGGAGGTGGCGGTGGAAGATGATCTGCTGCCCCGTCTGCGGCGCGGCGACGAAACCGCCGTGATTGAAACTTACGAACGTTATTTTGCACCCCTCTACCAGTATGCGCGCTTCAAACTCGGCGACCGGCAGCAGGCGCAGGATGTCGTGAGCGAGGTCTTTCTCAAATTGATCGAGACAATTGGTAAACCCAGCGCGCCGCGCGAGAACCTACGGGCGTGGCTGTTCAGCCTCACCCGCCACCAGATTTTTCGTCTGTACGGCAAGCCGCGCCAGTTGTCGTTAGAAGAAGTGGAGGAATGGATGCCCTCGCCATCTGACCAATATCCCGAAACGATGCTGGGCGAAAACATCCCGCTGGAACGGGTGCGCCACGCCCTGCGGATGCTCAACCCTGACCATCAGGAAGTGCTGGTTTTGCGCTTCGGCCAGCGGTTGAGCATGAAAGAAACCGCCGACCTGATGGGCAAAAGCGTCAGCGCCATTAAATCCTTGCAGTTCCGCGCGCTGGATACGCTGCGCCTGATTTTGATCGAACCGGAGGCACATCATGGCTGAACTTCTGGATGCGCTGGCCGACTGCCTTGACCGGGTGCAGTCCGGCGAAAGACTCGAAAACTGCCTGCGCGATTACCCGGAACATGCGGGCCGGCTGCGCGATCTGCTCAAGACGGCTGACCTGGTTTTCCAGGCGCAGCAGGACTCCGGCGCGGAAGCCGCCGATGAGCAGTCCCAGGTGCGGGCGCGCGTGGAACAGGCTTTAGAAAACCGCTGGCTGGAGCAGCAGGCAAAGCGCCGCGCGAACCGCCGCGTCTGGGTGCGGCGGCTGGGGCTGCTGGCGGCGGCCTGTGTGGCGCTGGTTTCCGTCTCGGTGGTGTTCCTGGAGATGATGGGGCCGCGAGTCGGCAGCGTTTTTAGCAATATCGTTAATGCCTACGGCGGGGTGGCGTCCTATTCAACGCCGGTCCCTGATCGCGATTCGCCGCCGATGGAGCCGGTGATGACCTCGGTCGCGCGGATGATGCCCGCGCCGCCGGCAGATGGTTTATCGGGTGTTACGGCGATGCCGGTCGGTCCGACCGCCGGGTTTTTGGAGCCGCAGGCTGCGCCGACACAGATGGCGCTTATGCCCCTGAGCGCGGGCGAAATCAACGACAATGCCCGCTGGGACGATTACCTGCTGTACCGGCGAAATTTTCTGGCGCAGTATGCCGGGGCAGCGCATGATGTGGACGTGAGCGGTCGGCAGATCATCCTGGTGACCGGCGAAGATGGGCTGCCGGTGCTGGGCGCGCGCGTGCAGGTCTACGCCGGGCAAAGGCTGGTCAGTGATTCGCGCACCTACGCCACCGGGCAGACGTTCTTTTTCCCATCCGCGCGGCCTGAGGCGCAGAACGCGCAGTCGTTCCGCGTCGTGGTCAGTAAAGGGGAAATTG
Source organism: Anaerolineae bacterium (assembly GCA_026645945.1). Classification (GTDB taxonomy): domain Bacteria; phylum Chloroflexota; class Anaerolineae; order Aggregatilineales; family Phototrophicaceae; genus CFX2. The sequence goes on along the minus strand of JAPKMO010000070.1, from coordinate 9,119 downwards.
CGCGCCAGTTCACGCTTGAGCCGCAGCGCGGCCCGGTCTGGACGGTGACGTTGGCAGAGGCCGAACGCCCGACTCCCCGGCTGGATGTGCTGTTTTTGCTGGATTCGACCGGCAGTATGGGGGATGAAATCGCCCAGCTGCAGAACAACATCCTGAACATCTCGTCGCAGATCGCCGCGCGGCTGAGGAATGCCGACGTGCGCTACGGCCTGGTGACGTACCGCGACCGGGGTGATGTTTATGTAACGCAAACGACCGATTTCACGCCGGATGTATTGTTGTTCCAGGCCAGCCTGAATGCCGTCCGTGCTGACGGCGGCGGCGATACACCCGAATCGCTGAATGAGGCGCTGCACGAAGCGGTGCAGAACGTAAGCTGGCGTGGGGACGATGTGGTTAAGCTGATTTTCCTGGTGGCCGACGCGCCGCCGCATCTCGACTACCCGGACGATTACGACTACGCTCAGGAAGTGGTGGCTGCGGTGCAGCGCGGCATCAAAATTCACCCGATTGCATCCAGCGGTCTGACGCCGGACGGCGAGTTCATCTTCCGGCAGATCGCCCAGTACACGATGGGGCATTTCATCTTCCTGACTTATGAACAGGGTGTGCCGGGTACACCCGGCGAGTCGCGGCCTGATCTGCACGTCGGCGAAGCGGCAGACCCGCAAACCGGGCGGCAGGGCGATTATACGGTCGAACGGCTGGCCGACTTGGTGCTGCGCCTGATTATGGACGAAATGGCCGCGCTGAACCGCAAGGCCGAAATCGCCGCCGGCGCTGTATCACCGCTGCTTCGGCCTGCCGAGCCGCCGCCCATGCCGACACCTGTTTTGCCGCCGGCGCAGGAAAGCGGCCTTCGACTGCCCGGCCTGGACAGCCTGTGGCAGCCGGAGCTGAGCCTGCCGGTCGCGCTGCTGGTGGTTAGCCTGGGCGTTTACCTGGGGTACACCGTCCGCCGCCCTGCGCCTAAACGCAAGCGTAAGAACGACGAAATCATCGAAGATTGATTTGGAGCGGGCGCTTTTCCCGGTGGTTAACGTCCCCGCGCGGGAAGCGCCCGCTTATTTTTCAAGCGCCTCAATTTCCGCCAGCCAGTCCTCGCGGAACTGCATCCCGTAGAGTTTGGCGTACAGGCCGTCCAGTGCCATCAAGGCTTCGTGCGTGCCGAGTTCAACAATGCGCCCCCGGTCAATTACCGCGATGCGGTGGGCGATTTTGGTCGTACTCAGGCGGTGGGCGATGATAACGGTCGTCCGGTTGGACATCAGCCGCCCCAGCGCCTCCTGTACCAGGTGCTCGCTTTCACTGTCCAAGCTGGAGGTGGCTTCGTCCAGCAGCAGGATGCGCGGGTCTTTGAGGACGGCGCGGGCGATGGCGACGCGCTGCCGCTGCCCGCCGCTGAGACGAATGCCGCGTTCGCCCACGATGGTATCGTAACCATCGGGAAGTTGGACGATGAAGTCGTGCGCGTTGGCGGCCTGCGCGGCGGTGATAATTTCTGCTTCGGTGGCGTCCAGGCGGCCATACCGGATGTTCTCGCGGATGGTGCCGCCGAACAACAGCGTTTCCTGCGGCACGATGCCGATCTGCTGGCGCAGGCTGGCCTGGGTGATCGTTCGTAAGTCCTGGCCGTCTACTTTGATGCTGCCGCCGGTTGGGTCATAAAAACGCGGGATGAGGTTAAAAATCGTGCTTTTGCCCGCGCCGCTTGGCCCCACCAGCGCCAGGATTTCGCCGGGCGCGATGTCCAGGTTGATGTCGTGCAGCACTTCCTGACGGTCGTCATAGCTGAAGCTCACGTCCTCGAAGGTGATCGCGCCGCGAACCGCCGCGATTGTTTTAGCGTCCGGCGCGTCGGTTATATCCGGCGGCGTATCCAGCAGTTGAAAGATACGTTTGGTTGCGCCCAGGGCTTCCTGGAACTGGGTGTACAGGTTCACCAACGAACCGAGCGCCCCGGCCACCGTCAAGCCATAGATGAGGAAGGCGATCAATTCGCCGCCGGTCAGCCGCCCGTCTAGGACTTCGCGCCCGCCGAACCACAGGATCAGCGACAGCCCGCCGAATCCCATAAAGGCTACCAGCGGGCCGAAGATCGAACGGATTCGCAGCAGCCGCACCGCCGCGCTGAATGCCCGGCTGATGGCATTTTCGTAGCGGTTGATTTCGTAGGACTCGCGGGCGAAACTTTTCACCTCGCGGATATTTTGCAGGACTTCTTCGGCGACGGTGGTTGCACCCGCCAGTTCATCCTGAATTTGCGTGCTGGTGCGGCGCAGCCACAGGCCGAACAGCGCCCCCATCGCCACGATAACCGGCGTCAACGCCAGGATGAACAGCGTCAGCCGCCAGTTCAGCGCCAGCATAACCACCACCGAGCCGATCATGATGAGCGTTTGCTGCAGCAGGATGTTGACATTGCTGGTCAGTGCCGTTCGCATAACGGTCACGTCGCTGGACAGGCGGGAAACCAGTTCGCCCACGCGCCGGGAGGTGAAAAACCCCAGTGAGAGCGTTTGCAGATGGCGATAAAGCTGCTGGCGCAGGTCAACCACCAGCCGCTCGCCGATGTAGTTCAGGTTATAGTTTTCCAGCAGGGAAGTCACCGAGCGGATAAAAAACACCACCAGCAGCAAACCCGTCACCTGGTCGAGCAGTTGGAGATTGCCTTCTTTCAGCACCGAGTCCACCACGCTGCTGATGACCGCCGGAAAAACCAGGCTGAGCGCGGCGCTGCCGATGAGCGCGACGACCGCCAGCGCCAGCCGCGCCCGGTAAGGAGCCAGATAACGAAATAAACGTCGCCAGTTTACGGGAATGTCGGGTATTTCGGCGTCAGGGCTGAGCGCGCGGCGGGCAGGTCGGCGGAACATGGGGTTTTTCTTTCTACCAGTGATGGTCTAGCAGCAAACACGGCTGCTATGATACGCCGGTAGTATAAGATGCGGATTAACATCACGCCGACTGCGCGGCGCTGATGACCACGCCCTGAGTATCCAGCGGCAGCACCCAGGAACGGGCTTTAACCCCCGTATTCTCAAAGGCAACTTCCAGGGTGGTGGCGATAGTCCGGTGATTTTCGGCAGCGAAAACCAGCAGCGCGGGGCCGTCACCGCTGGGGGTTACGGCGACTGCTCCGGCGCGGCGTGCCATTTCGATGGCATGGTCGTAGCCGGGGATATGCGGCTTGAGATAGGGCAGGCGCAGCCGGTCATCCATTACGCGGGCGATGAGCGTTAGGTTGCCCTCGCGCAGCGCCTCGACCAATAGCGGGACTCGGCTGAGGTTGTAAAGCGCGTCGGCGGCTGCCACACGCTCCGGCCTCGCCAGGCGTGATTCGCCGGCGTAGTTTTCTAGTTCCGGCAAAACCACAATCACCTGCATGGGCGTTACCGGCAGCGCCCGGTAGGTCAGCATATCACTTTCAAGGATGCTGGTCGTCAGGCCGCCCAAGATGGCTGTCACGGCGCTGTCCGGCTGCCGGGTGAACTGTGCCGCTATTTCGAGAATGCGGCTGCGAGGGTAAGGATTGCCGAGCAGGTTGTTCGCGCCGATGATGCCCGCTACCCAGAAAGCGGTTTCCGCGCCCAGGCCGCTGTCCAGCGGAATGTGGTTGTTCACGCGCACGCTAAAGCCCAGCGGCGCGCGCTCCTGCTGCTGGAAAATACGCATCAGTCCCAGCACGACAGGATGGCGCAGGCCGATGGGATAATGCCCTGCGCCTTCGCCTTCGGTCTCGACCAGCAGTGTTTCGTCTCGGCGCTCCACGATTTCGACGGCGCAGTACAGGCCAACCGCCAGCCCCAGGCTGTGCAGGCCGGGGCCGAGATCGGTAGCGGTGGCGGGTAGGGTGATTTTGATTTTTCGCATCTCAGGGGTGAACCGCCGGTAGAACAAATGTAAATGTGCTGCCAACGCCCAGATTGCTGGATGCCCAGATCGCCCCGCCATGCCGCGTGATAATCGTTTTGGCAATCGTCAAGCCGAGGCCGCCGCCGGGTGTGTCGCGCACGCGCTCATCGCGGGAGCGGTACATCCGGTCAAAAATGAGTTCTAACTCGTCGTCGGCGATACCGATGCCCCGGTCGGCCACGCTGACATACGCCTCGTGTTCGTCGCCCCAGGCGTGGACAGCGACGGTCTGCTCCGGCTCGGAGTAAATGAGGGCGTTGTGAAGAATGTTGTGGATGGCGATTTTGATGCGTTCCGGGTCGCCCATGACCATCGGCATCGGGTCCTGTAAGGAGACGGCAATTGTCATGCGGCGCTCCAGCGCCACCGCGCCGAGTTCGCTCACGGTGTTGGCGATGATCTGCCCCAGTTCGATAGGACGGTGCGCCAGCGGCATCCCGGCTTCAATCCAGGCTAGGTCTACCAGTTCTTCGACGACATCATGCAGTTTGGCGGCGGTCTGCCGGATGCGGGCGAGAAACTTCTGCTGCTGTAGATTGAGTTCACCAAACTTATCTATTAGGTCGCTAAAGCCACTGAGAGCGGAAATGGGATTACGCAGGTCATGAGAAATGGTTTTCACCAGGGCTTCGCGCCGCGATTCAAACTCCTGTTTTTCGGTGATGTCTTGCAGCAGCACGATACGCCCGCCGTCCGGCAGCGGGGCGGCAATACCCAGCGCGAACCGCCGTTTGGGCAGGCGAACATTTAAGGTCTGGTCGCCCTGGCGGGTGAAAAGGTTAACCAGCGCCGGGTTGTGACGAAAGACCTCCTCCGGCTTTCGATTAATTGTTTCTTCGACGGTTATGCTCAGCATGGCCGCTGCCGCCGGATTGATCTGCTCGATGATCTGCTGCTCATTGGCGACCAGGATGCCATCCAGGGTACTGCGAAAGATGAAATCATGTACCGGACTGCCGGGCATTATGGTTTGTGTCCCCGATTTGGCTCAGGCGAGTTTGGGGTCTGTGATTTCCTGCCAGGTGTCGTTCATTACTTCGACGGTGTGGCCGGACGGAAATTCCACCAGCGTTACATCGGCGCTGCGCCGGACGGTTACGCCGTGCTGCCTGACAGTGACCGGTGAATCCCACACGAACGGCCCACCTGTCCATACCTTACGCGCCGAAATGATACGCACGCCGATGATACGCAGCAGCAAGTGGAGCGGCACCAGCCCGCCGACATGATCGCGCTCGCCTAATCCCTGCGGCTCATCACTATGATAAAATTCGGCAAAGGCTTTTTGTTCCTTAAGAACGGCGGTTTGTACGGCCAGCAGTCGTTTGAGCATCTGCGCCGCCAATTCTGCCCGGTTGTATTCGATCAATCCCTCGCCGATGAGCGTCAGCCAGAACGGCCAGATTCCGCCGCAGCCGTTGGTATTTGAGGGGTCAAAATTGGCATCCTGGGCCGAACACATGGTTACACCGCTGGCGCGCCAGAAGTGCCTGGAGTCGGTGAGCAGGCTTTCCAGAGCGGCGGTTTTTTCCGAGGGGATGCCTGCAGACCATAACGGCAGCAGGGCGTTAATATCCAGACGGGTGGTATCCACCGTGTGGACATCCACTCGGTAAACGCGACTTAGGCCTTCCAGGGATAAGCGGTCAAGCCTGGAAAAAACGCGCCGGCTGGTGTACGCGCCCCGGCCATGCGCCCACAAAAAGGCGGCACTGTCGGCGGTTTCGATGACGTTTTGCCCGTTTTCATCAGCGCCTTCTAAACGCAGCGCCATACGCGGGGTGAGGTTGACGCCACCGGAGATTTCGACAATCACGCGGTTGGGTGGGTCCAGCACCTCAGCCGGGATGAGATCGTCACCGCCGCGCGCATCGTGAATGATCTGCACCGCGCCGGTCGTCCGGTGAGTGTCCCGGTCACGGTAAGCATAATGCGTATCGCGCCAGAGCGACTCCAGCGCCGCCGAAAATGTGTGGATGTGTGTTTCAAGCCATTTTTCAGCTTCGGTCTGGTGTAGGTAATAAGCGATTTCCTTAAGGCTTTTGGCCTCGGAGAGCAGATAAGCCAGCAGATCGGGCGTTTCCACCAGCCGGACATCGGCCTTTTGCCCCCAGGTTTGCCAGGAAGCAAAGGTCGGAAAAAAAACATAACCCATCTGATGTTCGCTCTGCCACTCCGGCAGGCCATCGCCGTCGGCGTCCAGGTCGGGCTGCAACCAGCGGTCGAAAAAACGCAGCAAACCGGGGAATACTTCGTTTAGGAAAGGCGCATCTTCGGTATATTGGAAGATGCCCCAGGCCAGCCGCGCCAGGATAGGCAGACACAAAATGCCCTGGCGCTGCCCGGCCAGGCCAGGTTTCCAGTCAATCCAGCCGTCCGGCTGCTGGACGGCCAGATAATTACGAATGATACCCTGCGCGATGTCCGGGCTGATTGAGGCCAAACCCAGTGCCAGAAGATACGCCAGCGGGGGCGACTGTCCCGACCATGCCCGGTCGTGGTCACTGCCATCTCCGCGCGGGCTGAAGCCGCGCGCCGTGCCGCGCACCGCGACGAAGGAATGGCGGGGTAATGCCTGTCCCGGCTTGAGGATACTTTGCGTGAGCTGCTGGACGGAAAAAGCAATCGCCGCGTCCAGGTCGGCATCGCCGGTTTCAAAAACCGGCAGCGCAGCGGCGGCCTGGTCAATCCGTTTGAAATATTTATCCCAGTCCCGCTTCAGCCAGTCGGCTGCCAGCGCCAGCGAGTCCTCGATGTTTGTCAAACCGGCGTGAACCCATCGAAGCGCGATTTTTTTACGGCTTCCAACGGTGAACGTGCGGCCAATGCGGGGTGTCGAGAGCGGCGTTTCCGGCTCAGATAGTGTTGCGGCATCCAGCAGGACGACCGGATGCAGGTTAACGATTTTCCCTATAATGAGCGCGCATCCACCGTCGGGACGTTTGAGGGTGCGGACGGGCTGCTCCTTGCCGCCCATTCCAACATGGCCGAACAGCTCAAGCCGCAGCGTCTCCGGTTTACTGCCGGTGTTTGCCAGTGTGAAACGCGCGCCAACCGCATGAGATTCCATGACCCAGTATTCGGCCTGGAGGAGCAACTGCGGCGTCAACGCGGCTTCAATACTGGTATAACCAGGCGCGAAGGCTGTCACCTGCGGCGGGGCAGCATAAGCCTGCGTCTGGTAAATGAGGCGGCCATCGTGATTCCACATCGGCACCAGGCTGACCAGCCCGGCGCGCCCGCCGTAGCGGGTATGCAGCGCCAGCGCCGGGGCCTCCAGGCTGCCAAGCGATAATTCCCAGGCCTGGTCATCGGTATAATCGGTGGGGCATAAACGCGCGTCGGCAGCCAACTGCGGCAAAAGCGGGCCAGTTGAGTCCATCTGCCAGCGGCGAAGATTTTTCATGCTGCCCCCACTTGCGTGCCGTTGATGTGTTAGGAAACCTTTTCCCAGGTTCCGTCGGTTTCGTTAAAGCGGAATTTTTCCTGGTACAGACTGTACAGGATATGATAACCTGGCGCAAGAGCTTCTACCGTGCCGCCCGGATGATACTCGTAATTGCTGACATAACCAAATTCCGGCGTGATACCCCAGCCCAATGCGCTCCGAATGTCCTGGTTGGTGCGCCACAATTTGCCGAAGCCGCGTTCTGGCTGATATTTTTGGTCCGGCGGTGTGATGGCGGGGTCGGACTCAAGCTCGCCATCTTTGAAAGTGTCATCAAAAATCAGCCATTTCCCGCGCCCTGGCGTGGTTTCCTGCATCACCCAGATTTGCTGCCGGGGTTGAATCCACAGCATCCGCCCCTTTTCAAAAACCTGTTCGGCGATCTGAATCTGGCCGGTGGTGGGGGTCGGACGCGGATCGGTAGTGGGTGTCGGCTGGAGCGTGCTGGAAGTGGTCGGCGTTTCGGCGAAGGGAGTCGCTTCCGCCGTCGTCGTCGAGGTTGCCAATTCGCCCTCAGGAGTTGCCGTTACGACGAGTACGTATACCGTCGGCGGGGGACCCTGGCATCCGCTGACAGATAAAACAATCAGCAGGGCTAAACAAAAAAGCAAATGTAAACGCATGTACTGCTCCATGGGGTGGCTTTCATCCTCGGCAACTCGATTGTATCAAACCCCCTCTTGTATGCAAGACTATACAGAGTTATCGTAGAATTATCGGTGGACAGGCGTTGAAGTGTGATACAATAGTGTAGGAAGCATTAAGTATTCTGGGAGCAGCAATGATTGGATTGCGACCGACGGGCATAACGCTCAATAAAACAGATTCCGTCCTGGAGATTGCCTGGAGTGACGGGGCTGTTTGTCGTTATCCGTTGGCCGGACTGCGAGAGGCCTGCCCGTGTGTGGAATGTCGAGGCGGGCATGAATTTATGGGGCGGGAACACGATCCGAAAGATATTCTCGAACTCAAACCTAGACGTTCCTATACCATCACTTCGCTCGAACTGGTTGGCAACTACGCGCTTCAACCGACCTGGGATGACGGACATCACACCGGGATATACACCTGGGAATACCTGCGCCGTCTATGCCCTCATGAGAAGGACTAGACATGATCGAAAATTCCCGGCTGGAAGGCCTGTTTTTACTGGCAGAACTCAGCTATTTACGCTCCGAAGCGATGGATTTGTTCGAACGCTGCCTGACGGAGGGCAGCCCGGACTACCTGATTATGTTCATCGAAGATCAGATTTACCAGGAGCCGCCGCGCCTGGACGTGCTGCGCGACCTGGCGGAAGATTTACACCAGCGGCTGCTTGGCCTGCGGGAGTATCATTTTGATGTCCGCGAGCGCGTTTTAAAGACCCTGCGGGACGATTTCCAGATTGACCTGAGTCCGCTGGCCCCGGCGGATGCCCTGGAGCGGTATCACCTGCTGCAAGTTGACGGCGTAATCGGCTATCTGCGCGAACAAAATCCCCGTCTTACGTCCAAAGAGGAATTTTTGCTGCGGAAGATGGTCGAAGCCTCTCTGGAGATGGCTGCCCAACTTCATCAGGATGTAGTGATGACCGAGGAACTGTTTTTCTGTGTTATGGACTGGGTGGATGGGTTGAACGCCACAATTGCCCGCCGGTTTTGGATGGATGACTGGTTCAGAGAATATAACACCGACAGCGTGATTCATTAAAACATGACCTAGCCAGTTGACCAGTAAGTAATCTCCTCAGATGGCGGATACATGTGGGGAGATT
>JAPKMO010000006.1 GCA_026645945.1 Anaerolineae bacterium | reverse complement strand
ATAAAGGGTTATGGTGGTTCGTAGGGGCGCAAGGCCTTGCGCCCCTACCCGCGAAACGGTCTTTATCGAACCACAATAACCTTTTGAAAACCCATTAAGCTTTCATATGCGATTGCCCTGGGGGGCATTTTTTATCCCAAACCGGCCTGGGATAAAAAGCCGCCGCCGGGTTATCCCAACCGCCTCAAACGCCCATATATCCCCATTTAATCCAAGTAAGAGGCTTATTATAAGAAGATGCCTGTAGATAACCTGTCGAAAACATTACCCAAATTGTCGAAAACCTGTAGATAAGTAGAATCGTGTCTGTAGATAACCCTCTATATTGTAAGCAGGTTTAGACAGTATTTGAATCTTAAAACGGTCAGTTTCTGTCGAAACTGTCGAAAACCACCCCGGTTATCTACAGGCAGCCTGTCGAAAACTTTTATCCCACCTATCCCGCATTTAACAATTGGCCTGGGATAAAGTTGTGTTATTTAAGCCTCTGCTGCCGCCGGTTTGGGAAAAGAATCCCACATTACGAAAGCGCATTACAAAGTTTTCGACAGTTTCGACAGCCCCTACTAAGGCTACTATTCTTTAAATACCTCTATATCCGAGGGCGTGTGTTTGAAGAGGCCGCTCGGTTTCGTATTATCCCAAATTCCGCTATGCTGGTGAATATCGGTTGGGTTGTAAAAAATGAGGGCATCGGGATGGAAGGCGTTGAAAAGCGCGTTTCGGTGTTGGAACGGCTGGCGCAGATCAGCCTGGTATTAAATTCGACGCTCAAACTGGAAACACTGCTCGGTCATGTGATGGACGCCGCCGCCGAAATCACCGGGGCGGATGCCGCGTCGGTGCTGCTGTGGATGCCGCAAACGCGCGAATTACGCTTTGCGGCCACCACCACCACGCCGGACAATCCACAGTTGATCGGGCAGACGGTCCCGCTGGCGGGCAGTATCGCTGGCGCGGCGCTGCAAAATAACCAGATCGTGCAGGTGGATGATACCAGCGGCGACCCGCGCCATTACGGCCAGGTTGACCAGGAAAACCGCTTTCAAACGCGGTCGCTGCTGGCCGTGCCGCTGGTTTATCAAAACCGGGTGATGGGCGTGCTGGAGATTGTCAACAAACAAGAACTGCCCTGGACGGCAGCCGACCGGGAATATGCCGGCATTCTGGCCGCGCAGGCTGCCGTCGCCATCGAACGCGCGCAGCTCGTGGACGCGCTGCGGCGCGCCAACCAGGAATTGAGCGAACTCGACCGGCTCAAAAATGATTTTATCGCTATCATCTCGCACGAACTCCGCACGCCGCTGGCGATCATCCTGGGATATGCCAGCTTTTTGCAGGAAGAAGCCGAAGGCGAAATGGGCGAGCTGGTCGGTAAGGTGGTTGCCGGCGCCATGCAGCTCCGCCGCATCATCGAAGACCTGACCAACTTGCGCTACCTGCACCAGAGCGCCGCCGAATTAAAGCGCGCGCCCGTACCGCTGGTGGCGCTGATCGAAGAAGCCGTGACGGATATTGCCGACATGGCCGCCGCCAAAGGCCATACGCTAGATGTCGTGCCGCCGCAAGCCGACGTGATGGTAAACGTTGACCAGATTCGCGTGGTGATGGCGCTGACCAACCTGCTGAACAACGCGGTGCGCTTTACGCCGGATGGCGGCATAATTCAGGTGCGGACGGAAAACCGCCCCGGCGAGGTGTGGGTGCTGGTGACGGACAGCGGAGTCGGCCTGGAAGCCGACCAGCTTGAGCGGGTTTTCGAGCGGTTTTATCAGGTGGAGGATTCTTTAACACGGCATCACGGCGGCATGGGGGTCGGCCTCAGCATCGTGCGGGCGCTGGCCGAGGCGCACGGCGGGCGCGTATGGGCCAGCAGCCCCGGCCCTGGCACGGGCGCGACCTTCACCCTGGCACTGCCGCTGGCGAAGCAAGCGCAAATTGAATAAACTCGATTCATACAAATGTTAATTCCCCAAAAAGGAGCTTAACAATGGGCATTTCGTTTACCTGGCTCGGACATTCGGCGTTCTCGCTGGATATTGACGGACATGCCGTACTGTTTGACCCGTTTTTGACGAACAACCCGCTTGGGGCAGCATCGGCCAGCGAGGTGCAGGCGGAGGTTATTTTTCTGTCTCACGCGCACGGCGACCACCTGGGCGACACAGTAGACATCGCCAAACGCACCGGCGCGAAGGTTATTTCCGGCAACGAAATCGCCATCTGGATGGGCAAACACGGCGTAAAAAACGCGCACGGCCACAACACCGGCGGCAGTTTCGATCATGGTTTTGTGATCGCCAAATGGACGATGGCCTTTCACAGTTCGTCCTTCCCAGACGGCACATACGGCGGCGACCCCAACGGCTTCGTGCTGACGACCAAACAGAGCGGCAAAAAGCTGTATTTCGCCGGCGATACGGCGCTGTTCAGCGATATGAAGCTGATCGGCGATATGGGGCTGGATGTGGCCTTTTTGCCGATTGGCGACAACTTCACGATGGGGCCGGAAGACTCGCTCCAGGCGATTCGGCTGCTGCGCCCCCGGCTGGTGGTGCCGATGCACTATAAAACCTGGCCGCTGATTGACCAGGACGCCGGGGCCTGGGCCAACCGCGTGAGCAGCGAAACCGATTCGCAGCCCATCGTGCTTGATCCGGGGCAGACCTACCGTCTGGAGTAGGGCAGCGTTTTACTTCAACAGTGCATCTGGATTACGCAGGAGCAGGATAATCGCCTGCTTCTGCTCTTCGGTTATGCGGTTTCCAAATACCGGCATGACAGTGTTGATGCGTCCGTTAGTGATGATGTCGTGAATCTGTTCGTCGGTGAGCGCGTCCACCACCGGGCTGATGAGCGCTGGAATGCCGGGATTGCCCCTGCCGCGAGTGCCATGACATTCCGAGCAGAACTGCTGGAAGGCATCGTAGCCGATTTCCAGCGGCGTGGTGGCTTCTCGTTTGGGTGCAAGCGCCAACTGCGTTTCTTCTTCGCTGTAACGCACCAACCACTGGCCGACGACCGGCGGCTCGATCACCACATCGCCATAGAACTTGACCGCGCAGGTGGCGATATTCACATCCACCAACGCGCTGGTCGCATTAACGAATCGCCCGCTGACGGGCGCGGCGGATGCGCCCAGGCCGGTGAATTCCACGCGGCAGCCGTTAGCTGCGGCCAGTTGAGTTGCTTCCGGCGGCAGCGTGACCGGGTAGAGGATGACCGCGCCTTTCATCGCGCCGCCGTCGGCCACGTCCACCATCACGCGCATGGGGGGGAACGTGTCCGCGTTGGCGGGCTGGAAGGTTTCACCAATCCAGCGCCCGACCTGCGGGCTGGCCGCGCCGTCGGGGTCTTCCACCAGGGCGGCGACTTTGGCGGGGACTTCAGCCGTCGGCACGGCGATTGGCTGCGCGTTTTCGATCACAGCGGCAGGCTGCTGGCCGCGACCGCCCAGGATGGCCGCCAGCACCAGCGCGAATGCCCCGAAAAAAACCAGGAAGGGCATCAAGCCGGCGTCCTTGCTGGCAAGCTGGTTTTCCAAATCCTGAATACGGGCGGCCAACTGCGCCATCTGCTGGCGCAGCTCTGGGATGATGGCCGCCGCGCTGTCTTTGTCAAGGGGGTCTAAGGGTTCCTGGTTAAAAGGTGGTACTTCGGTCATGCGGCTTACTCTTTGCTCAGATTGAGTGTGGCGGCAGAAAAATACAGGCCGGTCGGGGTCAAGGGGGAAAATCCCCCTCGACCCGTAGCGAGTTCAGAAGTGTAGTTTAGGAAGCGCGATCCAGTTCGCGGATGGCGGCCTGGATTTCGTCGTTGGTGGCCGTGCCGAGTTCAATCCACTCGATGGCGAAAACGTGATCCATGCCCGTGCCACCCGATTGGGTGACTTTACCGGCGTAGAGTGTGCCGGCGGACAGGTTGCCCGCTTCGGCGGCCACGAACTTGAACAGCATGGTATTGGTGCCGTCGTCACCGAAGTAGACGGTGCGGTTGTCCGGGGCGACCCAGGCGTTTTCATTGCTCTTGCGGCCCATGACGTAGTGTTTGACGACGCGGCTGGTGGTCGAGGTGCGCGGCGAGACTTCCACTATATAACCATAGTCATAGGGGTTGGCAGGCTGCCCGTCCAGGTAGGTCGTCAGCGCGTCAACCGAGGTCAGGTCGCTGGCAATCGGTTCGTACTCTTCGCCGCTCAGGCCGGTACCCCAAGGCGTGGGGGCAGCGCCGCAGTTAATCCAGGCGCCGTTGACGCTGGCAAAGTCCACCATCTCGCCGTCCAGCACATCCCACGCGCCTTCAGCGGTCTTACGGATGTACAGCTTGCTGATGCCGCCGGGGGTGGTTTCGTGGTTGCTGTACAGCCAGCCTTCAGTGCCGGCTTCGTTGACCGGCAGCCACATGTTGCCGTCGGCGTTGTTGCCAACGAACATCAGGTCACCGCTGATGTCATAGATGCCGCCCATGATGTGGCTCCTGCTGCTGTTGGGGATGGGGTCGCCGATGCGGGCCAGAACCTGGTACGCGCCAGCGGCCACGCCGGCCATCAGCTTGGCGTCGCCTTCCGGCACCGGGATGGATTCAAAATCGTCGGTGTTGGCGTTGAAGCCGGTGACCACGCCGATGACGCTGGCGTTGAAGGGGTAGATGTTGGTGGCGTCCGGGTGCTGCACGTTGAGGAACAGCGAGCCGTCCTTGCCCACATACAGGCCGGTCACTTCAGCGCCCAGCGGGGTGTAACCGAAGCGCTTGAGCGAACCGTCTGCCGGGTCGTAGACCCAGATCATGTTGTTTTCGTGGTTGCCGGTGTCTTCGCCGATCCAGACGCGGCCACGACCGTCAACGGCCAAGCCATCGGGTTCGCTGATGTTGTCCACTGAGCAGGGGTTGGCTTCGTTGGTTTCATCGAAGGGGCCGCCCACGACCAGTGGGCGCAGTTCCAGCATGTCGTAGGTGTCGGTGAGGTTAGCTTGATAGACGATACCGCATAGGTTTTCGTCCACGCTGATGTCGCCTTCGCCGTCGCTCATGCCCCGGGCGACTTCGCTCATCGCCAGGTAGAGTTTGTTGCTGGCGGCATCAATCACGACCCATTCCATCTTGCGGAACTCTGCCGTAGCGCCCAGCGAAGCGCCGTAGGCACGACTTTCCAGGAAGGCGGCATAGGGATGATCGAGGCCGATCATCATGCCTTCTTCCTGAGCAGAGGCGACCGCGACCAGCGACAGCAGCGCGGCGGCGACCACGAACAAAAGGGCAGTACGTTTGGACATTAAAATTCACTCCTGAACGAAATACGAGTTGGGCGAGATGTCCGACCGGGCCAGACTGCCCGCAGACCGGACTGAATGAGCGTATAGTAAGTTTTTTAACCGGGGGGGGTGGATCGTTTTAACGCAGTGGTTGAATTACTTTAAAGGGTGGTTGAATCATTTTAACGAGATGATTGAATGGATTTAACGGACTGTTGTGGGTATTCGGCGTGGGGTTGATTGCGGTAGGCAGTGACGCAGCCAGGGATGCGCTGCCTGCCCCGAACCCGCAACTGCTCAGGTACTCATGGATAGACCCAAAAGACTGCGTCGTATCAGACAGTGGGCTTAAGCCCACTGTTCGGCCAGAAATTCGGCAGCATCTCTTCAAGTTCTTCATCAGGAACGGCAGACCCCCCCTTTTTTCAAGGGTAGGTAGCGAGCCGATGCCGCCGGAACAGGTGTACGGCGGAAAACCGTTCCTGGCAAGCCCTACCTACCCTTGCCGCTATCCGCATCAATTCAATGGAGATGTCGTAGAGACAACGCCCGCGTTGTCCGGGGGATTTATCCCCTCTAGCAGATGCGCGGCAGCAGTTCCCCGGCGGGCAGGTCTACCACGCGGCGCGCGCCGATGCGGGTGCGCGCCAGCACGATGCCGGGGTGTTCCGCCGTGACCGTGCCGATGATGGCCGCCTGAGCGCCGTAGGGGTGGGCGCGCATGGCTTCCAGAACGGCGTCGGCGTGTTCCGGCGGCAGGATCGCCACCAGCTTGCCTTCGTTGGCGACGTGCAGCGGGTCAAGCCCCAGCATATCGCAGGCGCTCTGCACGGCCATATTCACCGGCACAGCGGATTCGTCGAACTCAATACCGGCGTGCGAGGCCGCTGCCAGTTCATTCAGCACCGCCGCCAGCCCGCCGCGCGTGGCGTCCCGCAGGCAGTGAATGTCCGGCGTGATATTCAGCATGGTCTGTACCAGCCCGTGCAGCGGCGCGGTGTCGCTGACGATGGGCGCGTCGAAGGCCAGCCCTTCCCGCACCGACATGATGGCGATGCCATGATCGCCCATCGTGCCGCTCACCAGCACGCGGTCGCCGGGGCGGGCGCGGTCGGGGGCGATGTGAATGCCCGGCGGCACAACGCCGATGCCGGTGGTGTTGATGTACAGGCCGTCGCCGTGTCCCCGGTTGACGACTTTGGTATCCGCCGCGATCATCTGCACCTGGGCGGCGCGGGCAGCGTCGGCAAAGGCCGTTACGATGCGCCCCAGGTCGTCCATCGGCAGCCCTTCTTCTAAAATGAAGCCGGCGCTGAGGTACAGCGGAGTCGCGCCGCTCATGGCGACATCATTGACCGTGCCATAAACGGCCAGTTCCCCGATGCTGCCGCCGGGGAAAAAGAGCGGGTGAATGACGAACGAGTCGGTGCTGATGGCAAGGCGCGGCGCACCGCCGGCGGCATCCAGCTTAAACAGCGTCGAGTCGCCGAACTGCGCCAGCAGGTCGTTACGCAGCAGCGGCGCGAACAGGTGTTGAATTAAATCGGCCATCATTTTGCCGCCGCTGCCGTGTCCCAGCACGACGGTCGGGTAGTTCCGCAGCGGCGCGGGGCATGTCCAGCCGGTCAGGTTCAGGGTGTTGTCATCGTTCATAAAATCTGTCCCTAACTCGCCGCCCATCATCGCGCCCGCTCGAAGCGCCCGTAGCGGTAGTAGGCCGCGCAGGCACCTTCCGATGAAACCATCGTCGCGCCCAGCGGCGTCTGCGGCGTGCATTCCTTACCGAAGGCCGCGCAGTCTACCGGCTTGCGGATGCCCTTGAGTATCTGCCCGCTGATGCACAACGGCGACTCGGACGTTTCGATGGTCGCCACGTCGGGGAAGCGCCGTTCGGCATCGTAAGCCTGGTACGGCTCGCGCAGGCGGTAGCCGCTCATCGGGATCACGCCGATGCCGCGCCATTTGCGGTCGCACAGCTCAAAAACCTGGCTCACCAGCTGCTGGCCGGGGATGTTGCCCTCGCGGGTGACGGCGCGGGTATAGGCGTTTTCGACCTCGGCGCGCCCCTCCTCAAGCTGGCGCACGACCATCAGGATGCCGCGCATCAGGTCAACTGGCTCGAAACCGGTAACGACCATCGGCACGCGGTAGCGGGCGACAAGCTGTTCGTATTCCCAGTAGCCCATCACAGCGTTAACATGCCCCGGCGCCAGGAAGGCGTCCACCTGCACGTCGTCGGCTTCCAGCAGCGCCGCCAGCACCGGCGGCACGGTGACGTGCGACACCAGCACCGAATAGTTGTTGATGCCCTGGCGTTTGGCCTGGAAAACCGACATGGCGTTGGCCGGGGCGGTGGTTTCAAAGCCGACGGCGAAAAAGACGACTTCGCGCTCCGGGTTGTCCTGGGCGATTTTGAGCGCGTCCAGCGGCGAATAGACGATTCGCACGTCGCCGCCCTGTGCCTTGACGCTGAACAGATCGCGGGACGAACCCGGCACGCGCAGCATGTCGCCGTAAGAAGTGAGAATGACGTTGGGGCGGGAGGCAATCGCCACCGCTTTGTCCACCAGTTCCAGCGGTGTTACGCACACCGGGCAGCCGGGGCCGTGAATCAGGGTAATTTCCGGCGGCAGCAGCGTATCCAGTCCGCTTTTAAGGATGCTGTGCGTTTGCCCGCCGCAGACTTCCATCATCGTCCAGGGGCGCGTGACGGTGCGCGCTACTTCGTCCAGCAGCCGCCGGGTTATTTCGCCATCGCGGTATTCATCCAGGTATTTCATCGGCTAAACCTCTTATTAAGAACCTATCCATAAACCGATTGATCTGATAGCATAACAGTGGGCTTAAGCCCACTGTCTGGTGGGTTTATAGATAAACTAGGCCATTCTCCTCCCCCTCCCCCTGCCCCTCCCCAAATTTTGGAGAGGGGTAAACATGGATCATAACGGGTTTCTCAGTCCCCTTTCCACGAAGTGGGGAGGGGATTGAGGGGTGGAGAAAGCTCAGAACGGAACGAGCAATCAATATGGTTAACGACTGCCAAACCCAATGGCCGCCTGCCCAAGCGCCAGCCCGCCATCGTTGGGCGGCACCAGCCGGTGCTTATAAACCCTCAACCCGGCCTGGCGCAGCAGCGGCAGGGTTTTGCCCAGCAGCATCACATTCTGGAACACACCGCCACTGAGCGCCACTTCGTCCAGGCCGTACTGTTCCGACAGCCGCAAGCAGGCATCCTGTATCATCCGCGCCGCGCCGTTGTGGAAGCGCGCTGCAATCACCGCCGGGGATACGCCGGCCCGGTAATCCGCGATCACCTGTTCCAGCGCGCCCGCCGGGCTAATCACAGCCGCCGTATCAAAATCATACGCGCCGCTTTCCGCCGGGTCAACCGCTGCTTCCAGTTCGATGGCGGCCTGGCCTTCGTAAGTGACGGCCTGGCAGATGCCGGCCAGCGCCGAAACCGCGTCGAACAGCCGCCCCATACTGCTGGTGAGCGGCGTATTCAGCCCGGCGGCTACCTGTTTGTAGATGATGTCCCGCTCGACCGGGGACAGCGCCCGCAGCGGCGGCAGGTCATCGTCCGGCGCAAGCCCGCAGGCCAGCAGGTAGGCCAGGGCGATGCGCGCCGGTTTGCGCGTGGCGGCGTCGCCGCCGGGCAGCGGCAGCGGCTTGAGGTGCGCGGCCCGCTCGAAGCTCCGGTAATCGGCAATCAGAAATTCGCCGCCCCAGATCGTGCCGTCCGTGCCGTAACCGGTGCCATCGAAACAGACGCCGATCACGGGGCGGTCGCCGGGATGGCGATTTTCCGCCAGACAGGCGGCGATATGGGCATGATGATGCTGGACGGCCAGCCGGGGCAGCCCTTCGGCTTCGGCGCGGGTTTGCGCGTAGCGGGTGGACAGGTAATCCGGGTGCAAGTCGTGAATGATCTGCCCCGGCTGGATGCGGAACAGGCGCTCGAAATGTGTGATACCCTGCTCGAACGACTGCACCGTTTCGTAGGTTTCCAGATCGCCGATGTGGTGGCTCATAAAAGCATACGAATCGCGTGTGACGCAGAAGGTGTTTTTGAGTTCCGCGCCGACCGCCAGCATGGGTGGCACATCGAACGGCAGCCGCACCGGGTAAGGCGCGTAACCCCGCGACCGGCGCACCGGCAGTTCTTCGCCGTCGAACACGCGCACGACCGAATCGTCGGTGCGGATGTGGATGTCGCGGTCGTGCATCAGGAAAACATCGGCCAGCGCGGGCAGCCGGGCGCGGGCGTCGGCGTTATCGGTCACAATCGGCTCTTCAGACAGGTTGCCACTGGTCATCACCAGCGGGGGCATCCCATCCTCGAACAACAGAACGTGCAGCGGCGTATAGGGCAGCATCACGCCCAGGACGGCCTGCCCCGGCGCAACCTCCGCCGCGACCGCTGCGGCCTCCGGTCGGCGGCGCAGCAGCACGATGGGCGCAGCAGGCGAGGTTAAAATACGCGCTTCGACCTGCGAAACCTGGCAGTGGCGCTCGGCCATCTCCAGATCGGCCATCATCAGCGCGAAGGGTTTGGCGACCCGCCCCTTGCGGCGGCGCAGTTCGGCGACGGCGGCGGTATTGGTGGCGTCGCAGGCCAGATGAAAACCCCCTAACCCTTTGATCGCCAGAATTTTCCCGGCGCGCAGGCCGTCTGCCGCCTGCCGGATGGCCGCGTCCCCGCGCGCGGTTATGCCGCCGCCCTCCAGCCACACCTGCGGCCCGCAGTCCGGGCAGGCCACCGGCTGAGCATGGAAGCGGCGGTCGGCGGGGTCGTGATATTCGGCTTCGCAGGCGGCGCACAGCGTAAAAGCTGCCATTGTCGTCAGCGGGCGGTCGTAGGGGATGTCCGTGATGATGGTGAAACGCGGCCCGCAGTTGGTGCAGTTAATGAACGGGTAGCGGAAGCGGCGGTCGGCGGGGTCGAGCAGTTCGCGCCGGCAGTCCGCGCACAGGGCGATGTCTGGCGAAATCGGCTGGAACGCGCCCTGTTGGGCCTCGCTGTAACGAATCTCAAAAGCGGCGTGGTATTCGGGCGGGCTGTCGGCGGCGGTCAGACTGTCTATGCGCGCCAGTGGGGGGGCCTGGGCCGTCAGCGCATCCAGGAAGGCTTGCAGCGACTCCGGCTCGCCCTCAGCATGGATGTCCACGCCCGCCGATGTGTTCCGCACCCAGCCGGCCAGGCCGTGCTGCCGGGCCAGTTTGTAAACAAAGGGGCGGAAACCCACCCCCTGTACCACGCCGGTAATGTGTATCGTTTTGCCGACCATCATCCGATCATTGATTCCGCCGGGGCGCGCCCTTATTTTCCCTTGTAGCTGATGACCTTCTGGTACAGCCAGTCCGTCCAGGCGTCCAGCCCCTCGCCGGTGGCGCAGGAAACCGGGAAGGTCGTCAGCCCCGGATTGAGGATTTCGACGCCTTTGACGAAATAATCCATGTTGAACCTGATGTAGGGCAGCAGGTCAATTTTGTTGATGATGAGCGCGTCCACACCCCGGTACATGGGCGGGTATTTGTAGGGTTTATCGTCGCCTTCCGGCACGCTGGCGATCAGCACGCTGACGTGCGTCCCCAGCTTGAAGCCGGCGGGGCAGATCAGGTTGCCGACGTTTTCGACCACCAGCAGGTCAATCTCGTCCAGGCGCAGGCTGCGTAACGCGCCGGACAGCATCACCGCGTCCAGGTGGCAGTTGCCGCCGGTGTTGATCTGAACCGCCTGCATTCCGGCGGCCGCGGCGCGGTCGGCGTCAATGGTGGTTTCGATGTCGCCGTCCACCATGCCGATACGCAGCCGGTCTTTAAGCCGCTCCTGCGTGGCGACGATGGTGCTGGTTTTGCCCGCGCCGGGCGAAGACATGATGTTGACCGCGAAAACGCCGGCTTCGTCCAGCATACGCCGGTTCTGGTCTGCAAGCTGGTCATTGGCCGATAAAATCTGCTCGACGACCGCTACCTGTTTAACTACCATTGATGTCCATCTCCTTTACTGCCATCCCATTATAGCGCGCCGGGGGCGGTTTTTGTGATGATGAACATCATACTTTTGTGTCGCGGTTGTCATGAGCGGTCAGCGGCGGGGGCGGCTTTCGCGGCGCAGGGCTTCCACTTCCTCACGCATGTAACCATGCGGGTAAAACCGGCGGCGCGGCGGCATCCGCCGGGATGAACGGGGGGCGAACACCAGCGCGGTGATAAAGGCCAGTCCAAGATATTTGACCATTCTCATCGTCGTTAGCCTTCTCCATACGAACGGCCATCCCTATTGTAAACCGCCGCCGTTTCGAGAAAGCCCCCAATAATGCGGGAGGCGCCTTAAACCGCCCGGAAGCGCAGCATGTCTGCGTCCTGGCGGCGCACCTTGCCGCGCCGTTCCAGGTAGTCCAGGTGCGCCAGCGTTTCCGCCAGGGCGAAGCGCCATTCGTGCGGGGAAAACGCGCCGCTGTCAAAAATCCGGCGGGCGGTTTCGTAGACCGTTGCGCCGCCCTCGACGGCGGCCAGCGTGTGCGCCAGCCGGGTTTCGTGGTGCGCCAGCAGTTCATCTACCCGCCCTGCCCAGTCGGTGATGAGCGATTTGTGTCCCGGCAGGGCTAACCGCACATCCAATCGTTTGAGGTCGTGCAGCGAAGCCAGAAACCTCCCCAGCGGGTCGGGGTCCCCCTCCGGCCAGACGCCGATATTGGGCGTGATTTTCATCAGCACGTGGTCGCCGCACAGCAGCAGGCGGTCGTCGGGGTCGTAAAAAAGAAGCTGGCCGTCGCTGTGGCCGGGCGCGTGAATGAGGCTAAAACGCCGCCGCCCGATCTGCATTTCGCCGCCGGGCTGGAGCGTTTCCAGCCGCGTCGGGTGCGGCAGCGTCATTTCGGCTGTGCCGTAAAAACTGCGCGCCGCCACCCCCGCCATGTCCGGGGATAAACCCAGGCGCGCCAGATAGGCATCGAACCCATCCGCCAAACGCTGCTCCAGCCAGACCGAACGGGCGAAAGCGGCCTCGCGCTCGGAAAGATAAACCGGCAGCGGCTCGCCGGCCTGCTGCTGAAGCCACCCGGCCAGGCCGAAGTGATCGGGGTGGGCGTGCGTCAGCACGATCTGGCGCAGGTCGCCCGGCCTGAAGCCCAGCGACGTGAAAGCCGCGTCCCAGGCGGCGCGCGCTTCCGGCGTGTTTAGCCCCGTATCCACCACCGTCCAGCCGTCCGCGCCGCGAATCAGATACACGTTGACGCGGTTGAGCGCGAAAGGCAGCGGCAGATGCACCTGGTAAATATCATCGGCTACCGGGACGAGGGCATGGGACATAGGGCGTTCGCTTTCTGCTGGTTAACAAGAGGCGTTTTTTCCAGTGTACGGCGCGCGCGCGATTCGGACAATGGGGGAGTTAACTTTGAGCGAGAGGAACTACAATAACCCTTTTGCTTTGTTCTGGACTTACAAAATAATCAGCCCCAGGCGGGTGGCCTTCACCACCGCATCGGTGCGGCTTTGCGCGTTCAGCTTGCCCATGATGGCGTTGACGTGAAACTTGACGGTGTGATCGGTAATGCCCAGCCGCCGGGCGATGGTTTTGTTGGGCAGCCCTTCGGCCAGCAGCTGCAGCACGTCGCGTTCGCGGGCGGTCAGCGCCTCGACGGGCGGTTCGGCGGCGGGGTCGCCGGGGGGCAGCAGGGTTTCCAGCAGGCCGGGCGTCATCACCGCCAGCCCGGACGCGGCGGCAGTAATGGCGGCGGCCAGGACATCGGGGGCGGCGTCGCCGGGCAAAAAACCGCGCGCCCCGGCGGCGCGGGCATCGGCGGCCTGGGCGGGGTCGGCCAGCAGCGCCACTACCGGCACACCGCTCTCGCGGGCGTCGGCCAGCCGCTCCGGCGCGCTCCAGCCCATATCCCAGACGATCACATCCGGGCGGTACAAGTCAATGTCGGCGGCCAAGCCGCTGCCGCCGACGGCCTGCCCCACGACGGCCAGCCCCGGCTGGCCGGCCAGCAGCGAGGCCAGCCCCATCCGGGCGAGCGGGTTGTCTCCGACGATGAGGACGGCGATTTCGGGCATAACGGGCAGCGTCCTGGTATTTAAAAACGATGGCCCGATTATGCGGCAGTTTTGTTAGAACGGCGTTCGAGCGGCGCGGAACTGCGCCATCGTGAAGGGCTGGCCGTGTCCCGGATAAACGGTCTGGATGTCGAAGCGGTCGAGTTTTTCGACGCTGGCGCGCATGGCCGCCGGGTCGTCCACCAGCGACCAGACGGCGGGTTTGCCGGTGTTGCCCAGCAGGTCGCCGCAGAACAGATCGCCGTCGGCGGTTAGCAGGCCGATATTACCTTTAGAATGGCCTGGCAGTTCAATGACGCGGGCATCGAAGCCGTAGGGCGAAAAATCGTCGCCCTCTTTGACGTAAAAATTGGGCGTGAAGTGGTCGGCTTCGTCCAGGCGGAACAGCAGCCCCATTAGCGCCTTCACCGGGAGCGGCGGTGTTTTGCGATTCCACAGCATATCGCCGCGTTCGACCATGCCGGCGTCGTCGGCGTGCATGGCGATCAGCCCGCCGAACTCCCGGCGCAGGTATGCAGCGCTGCCACAGTGGTCAAAATCGCCGTGCGTTAAAACGATTAGCTTGAGGTCGCCGGCGCGGCAGCCGGCCCTATCCAGCGCCGCTGCGACCGCGCTGCGCTGGCCGGAAGTAGCCGTGTCAATCAGGAAAAAACTGCCGCCGTTTTTGACCAGGTAGCAGTTAACACTGATATGCAGGATAAACGGCGTAGTGATGGTGGTGATTTCCGGCGGCATTTTTCTTCCCCGCGATCAGCATACATATACCTGGTATACGCAAAATAAGGCTGCCGGGGCGCGCGAAAATCGGGCGGCAGGGTATTAAAGTTTCCGTATCAGGCCGGGTGCAGCCGCGCCCAGCCGCCCAGGAAATACAGCCACACCAGCACCAGCAGGCCGAGCGGGATGAGCGCCAGCACAACCCGGCTGAGGAAGGATGGCCGCCCGGCTTGGATATTGCGATTCAGGTGGATGGATAGGTTCAGCGAGAGCAGGTACGTCAGCACCAGCGCCAGCGGGACGGCAAAAGCCAGAAAAACGCCCGCCAGCATCCCGCCGCCCAGCAGGGTGACGGTGGCGGCCACCACGCCCCCGGCCAGCCCGCCGGCCACGTTGGAGGCGAAGTGTCCACCGGCGCTCATGCCCACGCCGCGCGCCACGATGGCGATCAGGCTGAGCGCGCCCCCGGCGATAAATCCTGGCGTCACCCCGGCGGCGATGGTGAACGAAATGCCCAGGATGACAAAAAACGTCAGCGCCCCGGCCATAAACCCGACCAGTTCGCTGGCGCGCGCGCCCAGGAAGCCGGTCGCCAGCCAGCACAGGACGAACACCCCGGCCAGATACAGGCCGCCGGACGACGCGCCGGGGATGCTGCCCAGGCCGTAACCGAGCAGGGGAATCAGCATCGGCAGCCAGGTCAGGCTGCTGGTTAACCACGAACCGACGATTTTTGACGACCGTTCTCCGGCGCGGGCGCGGTAATCCGCCAGACGCGCCGGCTCCAGCAGCAGCCAGGCCAGCAGACGAAACGGGCTGAGCGGATTCCAGGGATTGAGCATGGCATAAACTCGCTTGGTGGAAAGGCGCGAATAGAGCTAAAATGTTACCAGAAGTGTAATAGAGCAGACAACTGTTGTTGAAAAACTGCATTGAGGGGAGCTTATCATGACCACTCAGCCTTATGTCCCGCAGGACCCGCTGCCGTCGAATTATCAGGAGCGCGACGCCGAATACGTCTACCGCTTCCTGTATGCCGGGGAGTCCTGCTCGCTGGTGGGGATCGGCAGCGTTGGCAAAAGCAACCTGCTGCATTTTTTGATAAGCGACGATCAAGCTAAAGAAAAACACCTGCGCGAACAGGCGCCGTATATCATCATGGTGCTGCTCGACCCGCACAAAATCGTCCACCTGCAAAAACAGGCGCTCGCCCAGGCCGGCACAGCTTGGCCGGGTTATGAAATCATGATTAGCCGGCTGCGCCGCGCCCTGGAAGAACTGGACGACAAAAACCGGCTGCCGCAGCAGGATGGCGCGGACATCATCGCAACCATCAGCCGGCTGTACCTGAACCTGTTCAGCGAACAACTGCTGCTGGCGCAGGCCGGCATCCGCCACCTGGAAGAAGCGGTTTTTGCCGTCATGCGGCTGGTAGTGCCAGCGGGCAGCCCGCCCAATCTTTCCTGGAAGATCGCCTTTTTATTCGACGAGTTTGAGGGGTTTCGCGGCCTGCCGCCGGAATTTTTCGAGTCATTGCGCGGCGTGCGCGACGAGTTCAAAAACCGCATCATGTTTGTCACCGCCAGCCGCCGCCCGCTGGACGAACTGGTGAGCGAGTGGTACAAAAACGACCCGCGCGGACAGGAGATCATGGACGGCTTTCTGGAACTGTTTCGCGGCTTCACCCATTTTATCCGGCTGCTCGACCGGGACAGCGCCGAGGCGCTTATCCAGCGGCTGCAAAAGCGGTACAACCTGGAACTCGAACCAGCCAACCGGCGCAACCTGCTGGACGCGACCGGGCGCCATGCCGGGCTGCTGCGGCGCAGTTTTTTGCCCATGCACCGCGTCGCCGTCAGTTCGCTCACGCTTGACCAGATTTGCGATCATCTGCTGCGACACCGGGGCGTTTTACAGGAATGCCAGACCATTCTGGAAAGCCTGCCGCTGGTGGAGCGCATCTGTCTGTGGCAGGTGGCGAACGGCCAGTTCGACGCCATTGACCCGGAAGCATGGAACAGCCTGGGCGAAAAACATCTGGTAGACCAGTCGCATCAAGGGCTGCCGTCGCTGACGCTGCCGCTGCTGCGGCGCTATCTGGCAGGGCTGCCGCACCCAGCGCACGGCTCCGCGCGATGAGCGGATAAGCCCGCCGCCGGTTATTAATGGGTCTGGTTTTCCCCCCGCGCCGGTGGTAGGATGAAAAACGCTTAGAAATCTAACACGAAAGACGCAGACATGGCTCGTTTACCGCTGATGGTTTTCCCCATCCAAGCGCCGGTGCAGCAAGCCGCCTTTGACCTGCCCACCACCATCATCGAAGCCGCCGCCGCTGCCGGCCAGCCGCTCCAAAACGGCGATGTGCTGGCGGTTTCCAGCAAATATGCCGCCATCAGTCAGGGGCGGGTGGTCAACCTGGACGCGATTACCGTCACTCCGGCGGCGCTGGAACTGGCCGAACGCTACCAGATGAACCCCCGTATGGCGCAGTTGGTGATACAGGAAGCCGACCACATTTTCGGCGGCATCCCCGGCTTTTTGCTGACGTATAAAGATGGCATTCTGTCCCCCAATGCCGGCATTGACCGCTCGAACATCCCCAGCGGGCGCGCCGTGTTGTTCCCTCAGCAGCCTTATCGTCTGGCGGCAGACCTGCGCCGGGCGCTGCGCGAGCGTCTGGGCGTGGATGTCGGCATCATCCTGACCGACAGCTGGCTAATGCCGGGCCGCCTGGGTACATCTGGCGTGGCGCTGGCAACGGCGGGTTTTAAACCCCTTCAGGACGAACGCGGCAAACATGACCTGTTCGGCAACCCGATGCTGGTCACGCAGCGCGGCATCGCCGATTCGATCTGTGTCTGCGCGCAGATGGTGATGGGCGAGCGGGACGAGGCCACGCCGCTGGCGGTGGTGCGGAATACCGGTGTCGAACTGGCCGACCTGGAACTGGGCGTCGAGGATGTGGCGATTGACTGGCGGATGTGCATTTACATCCAATCGCTTACCGAAGGGCGGCTGGAAACCCTGCCGGACGGCGCGCGCGCCAACGGACACGCTGCCGAGGCCGTTCGTTAAGGTTCGGCTTTCCGCTTTCCAATCTGGCACTCACCAAAATCGTATAGGATGGATGAAATGGAAACGAGGCACGGCGGCGCTGTGCCTCTTATTTGTGGTGGTGTGGTGATGATGATGATGTGGAGGGGAAAGTGAAGCGGATTCTGCGTTTGATGTGTTTAGCTCTGTTCGGCCTGCTGGCGGCCTGCGCCGCTGCCCCGGCCTTGCCTACAGACCAACCCGCCGACCCCGAATCGGCAGCCCCCGGCACGCAGCCGACCGAGGATTTGACGCTAATCGGCAAAACCGGACGCCCTCAGTTTTTGGACTCTTTCGCCACCTGGTGAACGACCTGCCAGCGTAATGCGCCCATCGTGGATGGGCTGGCGGAACAGTTCGGAGAACGGGTGGATTTTATCAAGCTGGATATTGATAAATCCGAAACGCTGCCCGCGCGCCAGCAGTTTAACATGGTGCAGCGGTCGCAGTATGCGCTGGTTGACGCCGAGGGTAACATCATTCAGCGGTGGTTCGGCTTTTTAGACCGCGCCGAAGTGGAGCGATTTTTAAGCGATTACCTGGCGAAAAGCGGGTGAGCAAAACGGGTACGAAATGCACAAATAGCCCCCCCTGTTTCCTCGTTCGTTCTCAACTATGTTTATCCCTGGCTTTGCGCTACAATTCCGGCGTCTGTCGCAAACCGAACCCATAAGGGGGGCAGCATGAACAGTAATCATAAACGCCTGGTCATTCCTGGCCCGGTGGAAGTCCGCCGCGAAATTCTGGAAGCGCAAACCGAGTGGATGATCGGCCACCGTTCGGCAGCTTTCGCCGAGCTGTTTGGCCGCCTGCAAGGCAAGCTCAAACAGGCTTTTCTGACGCAGTACCGGGTGATCGTCAGCGGGTCGTCCGGCACGGGGCTGTGGGAAGGTGCGTCGCGTAACTGCATCCGCGACGGCCAGCGCGCGCTGCATCTGGTGGGCGGCGCGTTCAGCGAACGCTGGGCGGAAGTCAGCCAGCTTAACGGCAAGGAAGTGGACGTGATCGAGGTGGAATGGGGCAAAGCCCACACACCGGAGATGGTGGCGGACGCGCTGAAAAAAGGCGGCCACTACGACGCCGTGTGTTTCGTCCACAACGAAACCAGCACCGGCGTCACCAACCCGGTAAAGGCCATCAGTGCCGTCGTCCACGAACTTGACCCGGATGCGCTGGTGCTGGTGGATACCGTCAGCGGCTTTTTGGGCGCGGAGTTCCGCACCGACGAATGGGGTGTAGACATCGCGCTTACGTCGTCTCAGAAGGCTTTTGCGCTGCCGCCGGGCATCGCCTTTGCTGCCGTCAGCGACCGCGTGCTGGAACGCGCCAGACAGGTCAAAAATCGGGGTTACTACTTCGATTTTCTGGAACTGGACAAACTGCTGCAAAAGAACAACACGCCTTCCACGCCGCCCATCGCCCTGATGTTCGCCGCCGACAAACAGTTGGACGACATCCTGGCCGAAGGGCTGGACAACCGCTGGGCGCGCCACCTGCACATGCGCGACCTGACCATCCAGTGGGCGGAGTCCCGCGAAATGGGCGTATTCGCGCAGGACGGCTACCGCTCGCCCACTGTGACGGCTGTCGCCAACGGGCGCGGCATCAATGTGGATGACATGGCGAAGTTCATGGGCGGCAAGGGCTTCAGCATGGACAAGGGCTACGGCAAGATCAAAGGCCAGACCTTCCGCATCGCGCACATGGGCGACATGACCATTTCGACGCTGGAAGAAGTGCTGGCCGGCCTGGACGAATTTCTGGGAGTGTAGGCGGCATTTAGGGTTGCCAGTCATCAGTCCTGCCCGAAGACTATTGACTGGCGACTAAAGACTACCGACTACCAACTGTAAGCGATAGGAGCTGCTCACAATGAATTACCATGTACTCGTGCCGGACAGCGTGCATCCGTCCGCCGTTGAAATTCTCCAGAGTGCCGGTTTAAGCGTCACCGCGCCGGGGCAGATGAAACGCCCAGAGACGCTGGCCGCCGTCACCGAGGCCGACGCGCTCATCATCCGCAGCGCCACCAAAGCCGACGCCGAACTGCTGAACGCCGCCGCCCGGCTGAAGGCGATTGCCCGCGCCGGGGTGGGCGTGGACAATGTAGACCTGGATGTGGCGACGCAAAAGGGCATCGTCGTGATGAACACGCCGGACGGCAATACCGTCGCCACCGCCGAACACACCTTCGGCCTGATGCTGGCGCTGGCGCGGCACATCCCCCAGGCGCACGGCTCGATGCAGGCCGGCAAGTGGGATCGTAAGTCCTATATGGGTACGGAACTGCGCGGCAAGACGCTCGGCATTGTTGGCTTCGGGCGCATCGGGCGGGCGATTGCCAAACGCGCCCTGGCCTTCGAGATGACCGTCATCGCTCACGACCCGTATATCCCGCTGGACATTGCCGAAGATTTTGGCGTGGAACTGGTCAGCCTGGACGCCCTGTTCGCCCGCGCCGACTTCATCAGCCTGCACAGCCTGATTACCGACGAAACGCGCCACATGATTAACAAAGACAGCCTGGCGCGTATGAAACCCGGCGTGCGGATCATCAACGCGGCGCGCGGCGCGCTGGTCAACGAGGCCGACCTGGCCGAAGCCATCAAAAGCGGCCATGTGGCGGGTGCGGCGCTAGACGTGTACGGCCAAGAACCGCCGCCGCCCGATCATCCGCTGGTGGGGCTGCCGAACGTGATTGATACACCGCATCTGGCCGCCAGCACCGAGGAAGCCCAGGTGGCGGTGGCGGTGGAAGCGGCGCATCTGATCGCTGCCGCCCTCACGCGCGGCGAGTTCAAAAACGTCGTGAATGTCGAGGTGCTGAAACAGTAGCGCGTCTACAACCCGCGTTCGTTCAGCCAGGCCAGAATCCGGTCGGCGACGGCCTGCCAGCCGGTTTCCAGCATCATGTCGTGCGCCATTGGGAAAAACTCGGCCTGCGTCAGGTATGCCTGCGCGGTGCGTTCCTGCTCGCGGCGGGTAAAAATGGTGTCGCGTTCCGCCGCCAGCACCAGCACCGGGGTGGTGACGCGCGCTGGGTTGGGCAGGGCCAGCAGGCCGGAGTCCAGTATCATACGGAAGGATTCTGACCCCAGGCGCTCGTGGTAGCGGCGCGCCTGCTCGTCCGGCATATCGGCGGAAAAAAACGCGGCGCGGCTGATTTTGGGGTCGGCGATCATGTGATAGCCGGTAAGTGTCAGCACCGTTTTGAGCATCGGCAGCGGGTGGCGTCCGGTATAACGCAGCAGGAAGGGCAGCACGCCGTTCGCCGGCAGGGTCGCCAGCAGCACCCCGGCGGGCGCGCGGCGGTTTTCCAGGTACTTCTGGACGACATAACCGCCCAACGAATGGCCGATCAGAACCGGCAGCGTCGCCAGGCTGCGCGCCACCTGCTCCACGTCGTTGACGTAATCTATCCAGCTTGACCAGCGCAGCGCGCCGGCGCTTTTGCCGTGTCCGCGCAGACTGAGGGCATGGGCTTCGTAACCGTGTTGGGCGAAATAAGGCAAAAAATATTCGTCCCAGCACCATGCGCCGTGCCACGCGCCATGCACGAACAGCAGCGGAGTCGGGCGCGGCGTGCCGGTCGGTTGGCGGGTGATGACTTCCAGATGCATAAAAATACTCCTATTTTTAAAAAGTGGGGAGGCGGCGGAAAAATCCCGCGCCTCCCCTATTCTATCGTGATTACAGGCCGGTTCGTATGACCTTATTTCGGCTGCTCCGGAAGCGTCAGCACGTAGGCCACTAGCGCGTCAATCTGGTCGGGCCGCAGCGCCGAGCCGTAAAGCTGGTACATATAGTTGGCGCTGTAATTCGGCACGATGTAAGCGTTCGGCTCTACGATGGACTGGCGCACGTAAGCCTCGGCGTTCATGCCCGGCACGCGCGACCCGGCGACCCGGTATATTCCCAGCAGTGACGGCCCCAGGCCGTTCATGGTAGGGTCGAGCAGGTGGCAGGTGGCGCAGGCGGGCGTGTTTTCCGCGCCGCTGTTGTAAATCACCTCGCCCCTGGCGACCAGTTCGGCGGGATACTCCGGCAAAATGGCGGGCAGCGGCGAAGGCGTGGGCGTGGCCGCCGCCAGGCGGGCGGCGATTTCCTCGTCGTAGCGGATGCGGTATACCGTCGCGGTACTCCATTCCAGCACGTACAGCGCGCCATCCGGCCCGACGGTGACATCCACCGGGCGGTAGTTGCCCAGCCCCAGATTAAAATCGGCGAAAACTTCCCATTCCGCCGTAAACGTGCCATCCTCGGTCGGCGTCAGCGAAACGAAGATGATGTTCTGGCCGTTAGAAATGCCCCGGTCAAGCGCCACGTTCGCGCCCGTCCCCCACTGCGCCAGGAACAGGCCGTTGTGATATTTTTCCGGGAACGGGCCATCGGCATAATAGGTGATGCCGGCGCTGCCGACTGCCGCGTACAGATCGGTGATGGGCGGCTCGACATCCGGCCAGGTTACGTCCCCCGGCGGGCGGCCATAATAGGTGGGGAAGCCGTAATCCCGCCCCTGCTGTACATGGTTGATCTCCTCCGGCGGCATGTACGGCATCATCCGGCTGAACTCGCTCGGATTGTTGTCGGACGTGAACAGGTCGCCTTCCGGCGAAAACACCAGATCGTAAGGGTTGCGGAAGCCGGTGGCGAAGGTTTCCAGTTCGCTGCCGTCGGGGTTCATCCGCAGGATGCGCGCTTCGTAAGGGTCGTCGCTCAGCGGCCCGTGATCGGTGGTCGCGCCGACGCCCACATACAGCTTGCCGTCCGGCCCGAAGGCGATGCCGTTGTTGGAGTGATCGGGGAATTGCAGCGTCGGCAGCCCTTCCACGATGTTCGTCAGGGTGTCCAGTTTGCCGTCGCCGTCGCGGTCTTCCAGGGTGGCGATATGCCCGCCATACGAGATATACATCAGGCCGTCGTCGCGGAAGGTGAGGCCGACGCTGTGCGCGATGCGCCCGCCGGGGTTGTCGTACAGGATTTCCTGCGTTTCAGCCAGGCCGTCGCCGTCGGCATCCTGAAAACGAAAGATGTGGCCGCCGGCGTCCAACACGTACAGCCGTTCGTCCGGCCCAAAGGTGACGCTGGTCGGGATATTCGCGCCGGCGGCTTTGGCGGCTGCCTCGGCCACGAAACCGGGATGAACCAGCACGCGGAAATTGGTGGGCGGCTGGCGGTCGGCGGCCCACTGCTGCAAACGCCGGGCGACCGATATACCGCCGATGCCCGCCAGCCCCAACAGCCCCAGCAGCGCCAGCGCCAGTGGAATCAACATCAATGCCAGTTGCGTGCGTTTCACGGTGTTATCCTGTTTTTAATCCTCCATTTTGTGAATGGTATAACAAACGGCCTAAAGGCTGCCTAACGCTAAAAACACCACACGACGGCCCTTGAAACGGCTAAAAAATCTTCTGCCAGATGAACTCCCGGCACGCCTCGGTGAAACCGACCGCCTCGTACAGCGCGTTGGCGGCAGCCGCGTCGCCCGTGCCGACGTAAACGTGCAGTGCGCCCAGCGCCTTCAACCGGCGCAGTCCTTCAAACATCAGCGCCTGTGCCAGCCCCTTGCGGCGGTGCGCTGGGTGAGTGCAGACCGGCTCGAAGATGCCGCGCCGGTTGGTTTCGTCATAGGTGATGCCCACGTGCGCCGCAAACGCACCATCGGGCGCTTCGGCCACCAGATGCAGGTCGTAACGAAAGGACGGCGCAGTGGTGGCGAAAGTGTGGAACTCCTGTGCGGTATGGAAGTCGCGGTTGAAAGCGGCGTTTAACACATCGGCGATACGCTGGCAGTCGCCTTCGTCGCCGGGGCGCAGCGCGCGCAGAACGTACCCTTCAGCCAGCGCCGGTTCAGGCAGCGGCTGGCCGCCCAGTCGCAGCCGGCGGCTCATGCCGCCCCAAGCGGTTTTCTGGTAGCCGCGCGCCTCCAGCAGGCAGCGGCGCAGGACGTCGTATTCCATAACGCACACATGCAGGCGGCGCTGCCCGTCCTCGGTCGGCACGGCCAGGTGCGCCTCCGCCCAGGCGATCATCTCATCTTCGATTCGGTGGCGGTAGTCGGGATGCACCTGCAAATGTGCCTCGCCGCTGCCGCCGGGGTTGACTACCCCCACCAGCTTTCCGGCTTCGGTTTCCCACAGATGAATCTGTGCCGCCCATCCGGGGTCGAGCGCCGCGTCCTGGTTGTGGAAGCGTGCGCCTTCCCAGCCGCGGATTTCCCGGTTCAGGTCAGGTGGGGTGATGGGATAGGTTTCGATCAAAAACTGGCGCACCTTCCAGAAGTCGTCGTCGCTCTGGAAAGGCCGTCTGAAAAACGTTCGCTGTCGTTCATAATTTCCCCCTGGAAATGAAGCGCAGTTAGAGTTTATCCGTAAACCCACCAGACAGTGGGCTTAAGCCCACTGTTCTGCTATCAGATCAATCGGTTTATGGATAGATACTTAGTATAATCCCCCGGCCCGGACGCGGCAAAAACAGCCGCCGGGGATTACAGGGCTTACCAGCAAACTGTAATTTCGCGTCACGTTAACCCCTATCCCCCCGGGTCCCCTTTCCCCATTCACGCGCATGGAGAAAGGGGGAGTGAGACTCACATTAAGCCGCCTCTCGGAATTCGGCGGCCCGAATGGGAACGCATGGCCCCCGAGGGGAGGAGGTTGGGGGGGTCAAAGGTCAATGGCGATACGCATCGTGCCATCTTTGGGCGTGCCTTGAAGCTGGAAGCCCAGCCGCTCGCACACGCGGCGCATCTCCACGTTGTCGCCGATAATCGTGCCGACGATCCGCCCCACCCCTTCCTGGCGGCCCACTTCCAGCAGCCGCTGGAGCAGCTCCGTACCCAGGCCGCGCCGCTGGTAAGCGTCCGCTACCAGAATGGCAAATTCCGCCTCGCGCGTGCCGTGAATTTTGATGAGCCGCGCCGCCGCGATGATCTGCTGGTCTTTAGTGGCCGGGTTAGTATTTTCCGCCACCAGCGCCATTTCGCGGTCGTAGTCAATAAAGCAGATGCGAATCAGCCGTTCGTGTTCGATGCGCTGGCTGAGTTTCATCGGGTAAAAATAGCGCAGGTAAACGCTGCGTTCCGACAGCGTTTCGTGGAACTTGACCATCAGCGGCTCGTCTTCCGGGCGAATCGGACGGATGAGAATCTCGCTGCCGTCTTTCATCGTCCAGGGTTTGATGTACTGCGACGGATAGGGACGGATCGCCAGTTTGGGCAGTTTATCCTCGGTCACTTCCGGCCCGTACAGCACCACACGGGCATCCAGCGCCGTCAGCCGCTCCGGCGAGGCCAGCAGCGGGTTGATGTCAATCTCTTTAATCCAGGGCTGCTCCACCACCAACTGGCTGAAGCGCACCATCAGCCGCTCCAGCCCCGGCAGGTCTACCGGTGGTTTGCCGCGCACGCCCTTCAGCGCCTTGTAGATGGTGGTCTGCTCCATCATGCGGCGCGCCAGCGTGGTATTCAGCGGCGGCAGCGCCAGCGCCCGGTCTTTAAACACCTCCACCAGCGTGCCGCCCATGCCGAACAGCAGCACCGGCCCGAACTGCGGGTCGGGGCTGGCCCCGATGATGAGTTCGTAACCGTCCAGTTTAATCATCGGCTGGACAGAAACACCCAGAAAGTCGCTGGCGCTGGCCTTCTGCGTGACCGCCGTCTGGATGGCGCGGAAGGCTTCGCGCACGGCTTCGGCGCTGTTCAAGTTCAGCTTCACGCCGCCCACATCGGTTTTGTGGGTGATGGTTTCGGAATGCAGTTTCAGCACCACCGGGTAGCCCATCTGGTCGGCGGCGGCCACCGCGTCGTCCTCGCCGGCGGCCAGCGCCATCGGCACAGTCGGGATGTCGTAGGCGGCCAGGATTTCTTTCGATTCGGCTTCCGTCAGGATGGTGCGTCCCTGCCGGCGCGCGTCAGTGATGATCTGTTCCACCCGCGCCCGTTTGGCGTCCTGCTCCTCAGAGCCGGGCGGCAGGATGGGCGTTTCGTACAGGCCGCGCATGTTGTAGGTCAGCCGCCACATATTGTTAAAAACGCGGGTGGCTGTGTCCGGGTAAGCGAAAGTGGGGATGTTGGCGCGGTTGAGGATTTTCACACCCTCGGCCACGTCCTCGCCGCCCATCCAGCTTGCCAGCACCGGCTTGCCTTTGATCTGCGCGTAGGGTTTGAGGTGTTCGGCGGTTTGGGTGGGGTCGGTCATGGCCTGCGGCGTGAGGATGACCAGCAGGCCGTCGCTGTTGGGGTCGCGCGCGGCGATCTCCAACGCCTGGGCGTAACGCTCCGGGCTGGCATCGCCCAGGATGTCAATCGGGTTGCCATGACTCCAGGGGCCGGGCAGGAAGGCGTTCAGCTCGCTCATGGTCTGGGGCGAAATAGCGGTCAGCTCGCCGCCTTCGGTGATGAGCGCGTCGGTCGCCAGCACGCCGGGGCCGCCGGCATTGGTGAGGATGGTCAGGCGGCGGCCTGCCGGGCGCGGCTGTTTCGCCAGCACTTCAACGGTCGAAAAAACATCCGCCACGCTGTCCACGCGCAGCACGCCCACGCGCCGGAAGGCGGCTTCCAGCACTTCGTCGCTGCCGGTCAGCGCGCCGGTATGCGAAGCAGCGGCCTGGGCGGCGGCTTCGGTGCGGCCCGCTTTAATGACGATAATCGGTTTGCTGAGGGCGACTTCCCGCGCGGCGGACAAAAACGAGCGGGCGTTGCCGATAGCCTCCATGTAAATGACGATACTCTGGGTGTTCGGGTCGTCGCCCAGGTAATAAATCAGGTCGCCCCAGTCCACGTCCAGCATCGAGCCGATGGAGATAAAGGCGCTGAAACCGACGTTTTCGGTAAAGCTCCAGTCCAGCACCGACGTACACAGCGCGCCGGACTGGCTGATGAAGCCGACATTGCCCTTTAGCGCCATGCGGGCGGCGAAGGTGGCGTTGAGGCCGTAATAGGGCATCATCACGCCCAGGCAGTTTGGCCCGACGATACGCATTTTGCCCTCGGCGTATTCCATGATCTGGTGTTCCAGCGCCGCGCCCTCCGGGCCGATTTCCTTAAAACCGGCGGAGATGATGATCGCGCCCGGAATGCCCAGGTCTACGCAGTCTTTTATCAGGGACGGCACGGCTTTGGCCGGTGTCACCAGCACAGCCAGATCAACCTGGTCGGGGACGGACTGAATATCCGGGTAAGCCTTGACACCCAGCACGCTGGGGCGTTTGGGGTTGATCGGAAATACCGCGCCGCCAAATGGGTTGGTGATGAGATTCCACATGATTGTGCGCCCGACCGAACCGAGGTTTTCCGTCGCGCCGATGACGGCCACGTTTTTGGGGCGGAAGATGGCATCGAGAGTCTGATGTTTATAGGGGGCGCGCCCAACGTCGGGGATGACGATTGGCGCGGTTGTCTCTTGCATGGGTAAATATCCTTTCAGATTTTTCTGCATCCAGGCACGGCCTGTTCCTCATAGCATTGTAACGCTAAAAACGCCGGCTACAATGTGTCATCCATCGGTATTTAAGCATAACATTCGGGCTGCGCTGTGTTTCGAGTTCCAGGTTCAGAGTTCCGAGTTGTTGCGAATACCTGGAAAACGAAAATGCGAGGCGGTTAATCGTAACAAAACGAAAGGGGAAATCCTGAACATCCCCCCAGCTTTGCCGCCGCTCGCTGCCTGTTATTATAATATTACACTAAGTATCTATCCGTAAACCGATTGATCTGATTGATCTGATAGCAGAACAGTGGGCTTAAGCCCACTGTCTGGTGGGTTTACGGATAAACTCTTAAATGCACGGGTGGAGGGATGTATGGCGGACGTGTTTATCTCGTATTCGCGTAAAGATGCGGATTTCGTGCGGCGGCTGCACCAGGCGCTGACCGAGCAGGGGCGGGACATCTGGATTGACTGGGAGGATATCCCGCTGACCGCCGACTGGTGGCAAGAGATTTGCGCCGGCATCGAAGCCGCCGACAACTTCCTGTTTATCATCAGCCCGGACTCGGTGCGTTCGGCCGCCGCCCAGGCCGCCGAAGCGACCGCCGTCTTGCTGGGCAAACGGTCGCTGTCGCTGTCGCTGGCGGCGCAGTCGCAGCTTGAACTCAGCGGCAGCCAGCAGGAACTCCCTGTCATCCTGGGCGTGGAGGCGCTCGCCAACTTCCCGCCCACCTGGCAGGCGGAACGCGCGCTGGGGCTGGCCGTGCTGAACAGCCACCTGCAGCAACTGTTCGATGGGCATACGGATATGGTTTTTAACGCCACATTTTCGCCGGATGGCACGCGCGCGCTCACAGCCAGCGCCGATTTCACCGCGCGATTGTGGGATACCCGCACTGGCGTGGAACTGGCGCGTTACGAAAGCCCTGATTCCCCGATCTTTAACGCGCGTTATTCACCCGACGGACGGCGGATCGCGGCAGCACCCGCCCAAGAGATCGTGATCCTCGATGCCAATCTGGGCGAAACCCTGCTTACTATATCCGACGATACCCTGATCGGCCTGGCGCTGGCCTGGTCGCCAGACGGCAGCAAAATCGCCGCCAGCGTGACGAGCCAGGAAATCGGCGACCGCGCCGCCGTGTGGGATGCTTACAGTGGCGACCTGCTGGCTGTCACCGGCGCGCTTGATGACCTGGTGATTAACCTGGACTGGTCGCCGGATGGACAGCGGCTCGTCACGGCCAGTGCCGACAGCACCGCCCGCATCTGGGATGTCCGTACCGGGAACGAACTGGTGAGCATCACCAGCCCGGACATCGGCTTCCTGAGCGCCGACTGGTCGCCCGGCGGGGATGCTTTACTGCTGGTCAGCGGTGGTGGAATCGTGCAGGAGTGGTTCGCCTGGCAGCAGCCGGACGCGCTGGTCGCCTTCGCCCGCGACTGCTGCCTCATCCGGGCGCTGACACCGGACGAACGGCTGCGCTTCGGCCTGGCGGCGCAGTAGGGGGGTGCGCCCCTACGGGTTATAAACCTGGATGCGTTTGTCTGGCACGCGCTGGGACAGCCGCGCCATGCCGGCGTTCACCTGGGCCACGATTTCGTTTTCGTCCAGCGTCAGCAGTTGGCGGTCGCGCATGATGATTTTGCCGTCGCAGATGACCGTCCGCACGTCGCCCGCCGCCGTGTTGTACACCAGGCTGGTCGTCAGGCTGTGGAGCGGCTGGTGATGCAGCCCGTTTAAATCCACCAGGATGATATCCGCCAGATAGCCTGGCTCAACTGCGCCCAGGTCATCCGGCAGGCCGAATACACGGGCGCTGAGGCGCGTGGCGATGAACAGCGTCTGCGGGATGGTCATCGCTTCCGGCGAGCCGGCTTCCTGCTTCTGCGTCAGCGCCAGCAGCCGCAGCGATTCCCAGATGTCCAGCGTATTGCTGCTCACTGCGCCGTCGGTTGCCAGCCCGACCGGGATGCCGTGACCGATGAAAGCGCGCACCGGGGCCGTCCCCATCGCCAGCTTCAGGTACGTTTTGGGCGCGTGGGCGATGCCGGTCGTCCGCCGCGCCAGAATCGCCATGTCGCCGGGCATCGCGCCGACCACATGTGCCAGCAGCGTCGGCACGTCCAGCACGCCGGTCTGTTCAAGCACCTGGATGGGCGTCAGGCCGCGTTTTTCCAGGCTGGCTTCGGTTTGCCCCATCGTTTCGGAAACGTGGATGTGGATACCCACGCCAAGCTGTTCGGCCTGGCGCACGCTGGCGCGTAGAAAATCGTCGTCGCAGGTGTAAGGCGCGTGTGGAGCCATCCAGGTGCGGATGCGCCCGCCTGCCGCG
Source organism: Anaerolineae bacterium (assembly GCA_026645945.1). Classification (GTDB taxonomy): domain Bacteria; phylum Chloroflexota; class Anaerolineae; order Aggregatilineales; family Phototrophicaceae; genus CFX2. Next base: position 40,170 of record JAPKMO010000006.1, on the reverse strand, counting down.
CCCTGATAGCGGCGCACGAACGCCGCCGACTGTTCGACCGCCTGTGTGCCGCCGCTGCCGAAGATCGCCCAGCCCAGCAGCGCCCGCGTCCCGGCGGTTTCGACCGCCTCTGCCGCGCGATCCATATAAAAATAATGGTCGGCCACCGAGGTCACGCCGCCGCGAATCATCTCCGCCAGGCCGAGCTGCATCCCCCAGTACACGTCGTCCGGCTGGAGGTTGCTTTCCAGCGGCCACATATAATCGTTAAACCACTTTTCGATGGATACATCCTCCGCCAGCCCGCGAAAGATGACCATCGGCACATGAGCGTGGGTGTTGATGAGGCCGGGCATCGCCAGCAGGCCGCCAGCTTCGATCACCTGGCCGAAGTGCGACGGGTCGGCCTGGCCGGTCGGCTGCACGGCTTCGATGCGGCTGCCGCGCACGATCACATCCTGCCCGTTTAACACCGCCGCGCGTGGTTCGTGGGCGGCAATTTGCAGCACGCGGCAGCTGCGAATCAACAAATCAGACATCGTTTTTATCCCTTGATGCAAAAAACGGCGGGCGCGGGCGCGCCGCAGCAAAAAACTTGTCCGGTGGCGACGAGTTTACCGCCGATTGAGGCCGCCGGCCAGCGCACCGCCGGGCCTCATGACGTTTCCGGCGTCAGCATGTAACGGTTGTGAAATTCCTCATCATTCATGTGGTAGGGTTCGCCGCGCACGCCCACACACAACCAGCGGCCCGGCGGAACCAGCACCGGGCGCGGGCTTTCCAACGACTGCACATACAGCGCGCGCGTTAAATACTGCGCCCACACGCCGACGACTTTATAAAACGGGCGGCAGCCGTTTAACAGCAGGTGTTCTTCCGCCGGGTTCGGCAGCCAGCCGGCTTCGTCCCAGGGGCGGTAGTTCTCGCGGAACAGATCGCGGCGCACCGGCCAGTGATCGTAATCCTCCAGGTGTTCCAGGCGGACGCTGCCGGGGTTATAACAGATGATGTCGCCTTCATCGGCGCTCAGGACTTCCAGCGTAATTTCAATATCCTGTGCTTCCTTCAACATCTTCGCCATCACCAGGCGTTTGCGAACCGCATAATACTGGAAGTTGGCCGCTTTCAGTTCGGCTTCCGTCCAGTCGCGCTGTTTTAAGACTCGTATCGTTTTGACCACGCCCCGGGCCTCCGACAAAAGGAGTAATGACCGCTTTATAGTTTTATCATGGCATAGATTAGCATACAGGTCTAGTGGGGCAGCGTTGATTTTTTTCTTACAAAATGTTACGGGGTGGTTTCCCTGGACCGCGTTGGTAGAATAAGCCGCTTGCCGACCACCGCGCCCACGCCAAAACTCACCACATTGCGCGCCAGGGCATCGCTCGGCGTGTCCTGGTACACCGCCATGTCCCAGATCACACCGGTCGAAATGCTGGCTGCTGCCGCGAATCAGGACGCTTTTCCGGTTGCATGGCGCGCCGGGTACTGTATAATCGCCTTAGAGTTTATCCATAAACCCACCAGACAGTGGGTTTAAGCCCACTGTTATGCCATCAGATCAATTGGTTTATGGAGAGGTTCTTAATGTAATTGGGCGAATCCGCCGGTACTGATTCTCAATGGCTTCAGGCAAGTAGACTTTGAACGACCAACGCGACCAACAACCGCTGCCCTCCACACTGTACACGGAAGAATATTTTCTGACGGCGTGTGAAGGTTATGACGAATTCACCGCCAGCGAAGGCGAACACCTCTCCCGGCGGCTGTCCGCTGCCTTTAAGCTGGCCGAAGTGTCGCCGGGCATGGCGATCCTGGACGTGGGCTGCGGGCGCGGCGAAATCCTGCGCCACTGCGCCGGCCTGGGGGCGGACGCCTACGGCATTGATTACGCGGCGGTGGCCGTCAGGATGTCGCAGAATGTCATCCAGTCGGTCGAGGGCATCGCCCCCGGCAAAACGGCGGTCATGCAGGCCGACGCCAAATATCTGCCCTTCCCAAACGGCGTTTTCGACCGTGTGCTGATGTTCGACGTGGTGGAACACCTGCACCCCTGGGAACTGCACGCCGCCATGCTGGAAGTCCACCGCGTGTTAAAGCCGGACGGGCGCTTTATCATCCACACCGCGCCGAACATCTGGTACGACCGCTACGCCTACCCGCTGGTGCGGCTGGTGCGGACGCTGATGGGACAGGGCGACCGCTACCCGAAAGACCCGCGCCAGTTCGGCGTGGCCGTCAACCAGCACGTCCACGTCAACGAGCAGTCCATTCGCAGCCTGGGGCGCGTGCTGCGGCAGGCCGGTTTTGCCGGAAAGGTGTGGCTGGACAGCCCGCCGCAGCACCGGCAGGAAAATCTGATTCTGGCCGGGCTGCGCGTTCTGGCGTTTAAAGTGCCGCCCTTCCGCTGGTTTTTCGAGCGCGAAGTGTTTGCGGTGGCAAGGAAGGTATGAGGTGTGAGGGATGAGGGACGAGTAAACGTCAAAAGCGCAAATTGACATCCAGCCGCTTTTGGCTTTTTACTCATACCTCATCCCTCGGAACTGATCTATGCGCGATAAACGGCCTGTAGACGAACTTTCGATTGAGGAGCTGGAACGCATCCTCGCCATTCGCAAGCGCGAAGAACGGTTGAAGAACCTCAACCGCTTGCAGCGCGCCGGGCGGGTGGTGGCCGAACCTGCCGCCGCGCCCGCCGAACGCCCGCTTTCGCTGCCTGCTCAGCCGCCGCCGTCGCCGCGCGCCGCCCCGAACGGCGATGCCGAACCGTATTTTGAGGATGAAGCCGACGAAAACCTTTACCGCGCGCCGGGCAAAAACAAAAGCGCGGATGACCGCTTCTGGCGCACGTTTACCAACCAACTGCTGCTGCTGGTGGAAGTCGCCGCCGTCGCCGGGCTGATTTTCCTCGGCTACCAGATGCTCACCGGCGTCACTAGGCTTCAGCAGGAAACCGCCTCGGCGCAGGCGCTGGCCGACGAACAGCGCCGCGCCACGATTCCGACGCTGGAACCCACGCCGCAGCTTCAGCTCAGCCAAGTGGTGCTGCCCGGCGGCCATACGCCGCCTACCGCGCCGGGCGGCGCGCGTTTTAACTACGAGGAAATCCCGGCCAACCTGTGGTCGCTGGTGGAAAGCCAGGTGCTTCAGCCCATCGCCTTCCGCCCGCCGCCGACCGAAGAAACCGCCCTGGCGATCAGCATCCCCAAACTGCGGGTAGACCAGACCATCGTGCAGGGCGTGGACTGGGAGGCGCTCAAACTGGGCGTCGGCCAGCTTCAAAACGGCGTCACCCCCACCGCCGAACGGGGCAACCTGGTGCTGTCGGCGCACAACGACATCTACGGTGAATACTTCCGCTACCTCGACCAACTCGAGCCGGGCGACGAATTTTTCATCCGCACCAGAACCAAAGTGTATACCTATCGCGTCACCGGCTGGCAGACCGTCAAGCCGACCGATGTTCACGTGCTGGAGACACGCGGCGGCGCGACGGCGACCCTCATCTCTTGTTATCCCTACCAGGTGAACACGCAGCGTATCGTCGTTTTTGCCGACCGCGTGAGCGAGAGTTTTTGACGGCGCCGGTTTTTAATCCGCCATATCTTGAAATTTTGCCGATATGCAGTAAGCTAACGTTGACGGCTGGCGTTTGATCGCCGGCCATTTATCGCCCGTCAAAGGCTAAAGGCCCGATTATGTCCAAGCGAAAAAACCGTAGCGTTTCCCCTAATCTCCCTCAGGAAGCTCTCGAACGCGCCCGGCGGCAGATCGCCGAGGAGCGCGGCGAAACCGTCGAGCCGGAAAAACCCGTCCAGCAGCAAAAACCTGCCCCGCCGCCCAAACCTGCGCCTGCCGCGCCCTATCGCCCGGTGACGGAAACCCGCTCCCGCCGCGCGCCGGAGCCGGTCGCCGTCAGCAGTGGACGGGTGAGCCAGCGCCGCGCCGCCCGCCGCGACGAAACCAACGGCAAGCCGGAAGAACTGGATATGGAAACCGTGCGCTACCATTTGCAGCACCCGACCAAAATCGTCACGCCGGAGGAACTGCGTCAGCAGTACGGGTATGTCGCCAGCGATCTGCGCCGCATCGGCCTGCTGGCTGCCGGGCTGATCGTGGTATTGATTGTGATCGCGCAGTTCGCTTAACGTTAAACGGCGCGGCGGAGGCGGCGCATGGGCATTGACTGGAACACCATACCTTATTTTCGAGGTCTTGACCCCTGCGGCCTCAAACGGATTCAGGCGGCGGGACGGCAGCACGTTTACCAGGCCGGCGCGACCATCTTTAACGAGGGCGAAGCCTGCGCCGGTTTTTATGTCGTGCTGGACGGCCTGGTGCGTATTTACCGGATGAATGCTGAAGGCCGCCTGCACACCCTCAGCCTGCTGCGCCCGCTGTCCACCTTTAACGAAGTAGCAGCGGTGGACGGCGGCCCCAACCCCTTCAACGCGGTGGCCGTCACCAATGCCGAGGCGCTGGTCATCAGCCACGACCGCCTGCTTAACCTGATGGCTGCCGAGCGCGTGCTGCTCAGCAATACCGTTCAGGCGCTGGCGCACCTCAACCGCGAGTATATCGAACGCCTGGAAGATATGACGTTCCGCTCCATCCCCTCGCGGCTGGCGAAACTGTTCCTCTACGAATCGACCGCCTATGCCGACCAGATCGCCGAAGCGCCCACCCAGCTTACCCAGGAGGAAATTGCCGCCGTCCTGGGGACGACGCGGGAAGTGGTAGGGCGCGCCCTGCGCGGCCTGCTGAACGCCGGGCTGCTGAAAAAACGCGGGCGGCACGTTTATATCGCCGACCGGCGCGGCCTGGAATGGCTGGCCGAAACCAATACCATGCCGGAGCGCGTCCCGAACCGGTAGCCGGGTATTTGTTAACCCCGGTTAAATGAAATATCCGGCGGCGTAAATTCTAAAAAACGCCGGTTAAAACCTTAACGCTTAATCCAACAAAAGTTCCAGAAAACACGGTAAAAGCGCGCTACAGTAGGGGTGTTCAACCTTCAATTGAGGAGACTCCATAGATGACTCACATCATCACCAGCCTGTGCCTGCGCGACGGCGCCTGTGTAGAAGTTTGCCCGGTCGAGTGCATCGTGCCTGGCAAGCCGGAGAACGAATGGCCCTGGTACTTCATTGACCCCGACACCTGCATTGACTGCGGCGCGTGCATTCCCGAATGCCCCTATGAGGCCATCTTCATCGAAGAAGAAGTGCCGTCGGCCTATACGATGAATGCCGGCCAGAAACGTATCCCGTTTGATACCAAGCAGGAAGTGACCTACGAGGGCGGCGAGGTGTTCGACCTAACGGAGGACATCCAGCACAACTATGCCTTTTTTGCCGAAGGCCCCGGCTACGACGCGCTGGCCTGAAGTATACAAACGGCTGATGAAGAACCCCGGCACGCCGCCGGGGTTTTTGGTCGCTCAGGGCTGGTTCAGCGGCAGCACCACCCGAAAGACGCTGCCGCGCCCCGGTTCGCTTTCCACCTCGATGCGCCCGCCGTGCAGTTCAACTGCCTTTTTGGCAATCGGCAGCCCCAGCCCGAAGCCGGTCGAACTGTGCGTCGTGTCCTCTCGATAAAACCGCTCGAAGATGCGCCGGACCGCCTCCGGCGAGATGCCCACCCCAGTATCGTGGACTGCCGCGACTACCTCGTTTTTCTGGCGGTAGGTTTGCAGCGTCACCTCGCCCCCTATGGGGGTAAAACGCACCGCATTAAACAGGATGTTCATCAGCGCCATATGCAGCTTTTCGCGGTCGGCGGGAATCAGCGGCAGGTTTTCGTCCAGTTCGTGCCGGATGCGATGCTGCTTCTGGTTGATGGCGCTCTGTAACGCGGTTTCGGCCTGCCGCAGCATATCGTTCAGGTCGGTCGGCTGCCGGTTTAGCTGCGTTTCGGTGTCCAGGCGCGACATGGTGAGCAGGTTTTCCACCAGCGTGGTCAGGTGTTTGACCTGCCGGTTAATTTTTTCGTACTGCGCTTTTCGGTTCTCCAGGTCGGTGATACGTTCCAGCAGGTAAACGCTGGTATTGATGATCGAAAGCGGCGTACGGAACTCGTGCGAGGCGTTCTGGATAAAACTGGTAACTAACTGCACGCGCTCTCGTTCGGTCGCCAGCTCCAGGGCCTTCTCGGCGGCAGCGCGCGTTTCGGTGATGTCCTGCGCCAGCGCCAGCAGGTGTTGAATCTGGCCGTCACTGTCCCGGATGGCCGAGGTGCTGATGCGCGTCCAGAAGATCGTGCCATCCTGCCGGACGAAACGTTTTTCCATCTGGTAATAATCGCGCTCGTCTCGCAGCAGTTCGGCGACCAAATCCCGCTCCGCCGGCAGATCGTCCGGGTGGGTGATCTGGCTGTAGTGGAGGCCGGTCAGTTCGCTGTCCCGGTAGCCGAGCATCTCGCAAAAAGCCGGGTTGATAAACGACAGGTGTCCCTCCGGGTCGCCGACCGCGATGCCGACGGCGGAAGCGTCAAAAACCGCCCGGAAGCGTGCCTCGCTTTCGCGCAGGGCCGCCTCGGCCCGTTTACGCTCGGTTACGTCAATGCCCATAGACCAGAATTCCCAGCCGGACAGCAGCCAGTGGTCGGCGACGTTCGACCAGGAAATGATTTTGACCTCGCCGTTTTTACAGGTCAGCGGCCATTCGATATCCCGGAACTGACTCCCGACCTGGTGCCAGACTTCCAGCATACGCGCGCGCTGGTCTGCGTCGGGATAAAGTATTTCTAAAGCGCGCGGGCTGCCGATGATTTCATCGGCGCTGTAGCCGGTCACGCGCTCGCACTCGCGGTTCCAGAAGACGATGTTTAACTGCTGGTCAAAAGCATCCAGCATCACCGGCATTTCCTCAAGCACCTGCCGCAGCCGCTCGGAATGCTGGCGCAGCGCCTGTTCATCGTGCTTGCGGGCGGTGATGTCGCGCACGATGTTCAGGGCTTCGGCATCGCCGCACGGAACCAGGCGCGATTCATAGATGCGCGTTCCGGATTCTTTGGCGATCTCGTATTCGTAAACTACACTTTCCCTGGTTTGCAGTACCTGTTCCAGATAGGCCAGGAACGGCGGTACGAGGTCAGGGGGCAGCACATCCCGCACATTCATGCCGATCAGTTGTTCAGCCGGCAGCAGGGGTTGGAAGTAGCTGGCGGATTTAACATCCACGTACCGGCCATCCGGCGAAAAACGTATTATCAGATCGGGGATGGCTTCCAGCAGAGCGCGGTTGCGCGCTTCACTCTGGCGCAGGGCATCTTCCGCGCGCTTGCGTTCGGTGATGTCGTGCAGGGAAGCGAGGATTCCCTGCGGGCTGCCTTCTTCGTCCCGGTAAACCCCTGCATTGCAGACGACCGTCAGCGCCGTGCCGTCACGGCGGCGGAGCGCCAGTTCGACATTTTTAACGCGCCCTGTCTCCAGCGCCCGCTGTTGTAAGGCACACGCCTGTTCCGGCGTGGTGAAGTAGGACGAAAAATGGGTGTTGAGCAGCTTGGCGCGCGGGTATCCGGTGGCGATTTCGACCGCCACGTTCACATCCAGAATCAGGCCGTCCAGCGAAATCACCACCAGCGGGTCAACGCTCACTTCGATCAGGCTGCGGTGGTAGGCGCTGGCCGCGCGCAGTTCGGCCTCAGCCTGCTTGCGTTCGGTGATGTCCGTCACCATCGCCAGATAGCCGGTCGGCTGACCGCTCGTATCGGTCAGGGAAGTGACCGACACCATCAGCCACAGCGGCGTGCCGTCCCGCCGGCGCATTTCCACATCATACCGCGCGCTGCCGCTCGCCAGCACGCTCTGACATAACGAATCGCGCTGCTCGCTGGTCAGCCCCATGCCGGATTGATCTAGGAACTCCAGCAGGTTTTGATCGAGCATTTCGCTGGGCGCAAAGCCCAGCATATCGGCCAGCCGCCGGTTGACGTAAAGCGTCCGCAGCGTGGCATCCACAATCCAGATGCCTTCCTGGGCCGTCTCCACAACGGTGCTGAAGAAGGCTTCCTGCTGGTGCTGCGCCGCTTCGGCCTGTTTGCGTTCGGTGATGTCCACTGCCATACCGAGAGTCTGGCGTGGGCTGCCGTCGGGATGGCGCATAAAAACACTTTCGCGGGAGTACATCCAGCGCCAACTTCCGTCAGCTTTTTTGATACGGTACTCAAACTCGACCGTATCCTGATCTCCGGCTTCTGCCAGGGCGCGCCGCGTCGCCAGCAGGCGCGGCTGGTCGTCCGGGTGAATCAGCCGGGGCATAACCGCGCTTCCCATCGCCTGGACGTCCTTCGGCGTGTACCCCAGGATGTGGCCGACCTGCCGGTTGATGTAAACGTTGCGCTCCTCCTGAAGGTCGTAGATGTAAACCAGCGCCGGGCTGGTCTCCAGCAGGCGCTGGATAAAACGCTCGCGCCGGCGCACCGCGTCCTCTCGGCGTTTACGTTCGGTGATGTCCGTATTGGCGAACATGCACTCGCGCACCGTCCCGTCGGCATCCCACACCGGATACAACCGCGAAAGCATAAAACGCGCCTGGCCGCGCGCGCCCCGGTAGGTGATCGGCACACCATCAAGTGACTGGCCCTCAAAAACGGCTTCGACCTGCCGCTGAAGCGCGGCGTTTTTCGTCCACAGCAAATCCTGGTAAGGCTGGCCGGTCGGCTGGTAGCCAAACAGGCTGGCGCAGGCCGCGTTGCTGTCGGTGATGCGCCCGTCGCGCCCGACGACGAAAAGCGGATTGGGCGAGTTTTCAAACGCCTGCCGTAGGCGGTCGGCCTCTGGATCGCGGGCCAGCGAATCGAACACGGCCATAATGCGCTGGTAGGCGGCCTCGTCACGGCTGTTTTCCCGAATGATGCTGTGGTGTTCTTGGTTTAAGAGCATGGCTCAATCGCGCAGCCTGAATTCTGATGCTGCCCTTTCGTAAATTGTAACAGCGTTACGGGCGTAACGTACCTTAAAAGCCGCAAATTAGGCCAAAAGAGTTAATGCAAAATTGTGAAAGTCGCTGGTATAATGATTTTAGTCAATGAAAGAAGGATGGTTTTATGCTCAACACGCTTGAGTTAGGCCCACACCTGCACACTTTAGCGCCGGATTTCCGGGTGGGCGACCATAACCAGACGAGCCGCCAGCTGGATGATTTGATGGGAGCCAGGGGGCTGATCCTGGGTTTTTTGGGCGACATCTGGCTGTCGGCCAGCATCCGCCGGATTATCTGGCTCCAGCGCCATGCCGGCACCTTCATTCGGGAAGGCTTTAACGTCGGCCTGGTGATCCGCGACCAGCCGCACATGCTGTACGGTTTTTACATCAGCAGCCCCACGCCGCTGGAATTCCCGCTGCTGGCCGATGTCAGCGGCGAGGTACACCGGCGTTATAACATGACCGACCATCCGGGACTGGTTTTGCTTGACCGCAGCCGCATCATCCGCCACAAATGGCTGATGCCGGATGAGCGCGTCTGGCCGAAAATCCAGGAAATGCTGGACGTACTGGCGGCCCTCGACTGAAAATTCCCAGGACGCTTTTCCCTCCTTGTTTTTGCGCGAGCCTGACCAGCTCGCGCAAACTTTTCCGGTTAGCGCCATACTGCCAAAAACGCTACACTGTACCAAAACTTCTGCAAATAGATCTTGAATCAGGCAGGTTTTTCCGGTGGTTTCTGATCTGGAGAACGATGTCACAATCTTCTGGACACTGCTGTTCCGCGTGGTGCTGGACGCCGAAAAACGGCTGGCCGCCAACCTGGCCGCCCACGAACTGACGCCGCCCCAGTTTTACGTGCTGAAGACGCTGGTCGAACAGGGTGGCCGCTGCCCCATCGGGGAGATCGCGCGGCTGCATCACCTCACCAATGCGACTATGACCGGTATGGTCAAACGCCTGGAGGCGATGACTCCTCCGTTGGTCAGCCGCCAGCCGCACACCTCCGACCGGCGTTCGGTTGTGGTATCGCTCACCCAGGCCGGGCAGGAACGTTTTCTGGCGGTGCAGGCCGATGTGCTGGTTTACCTGCGCGCTGTTTTAAGTATGCTAACCGGCGAGGAGCGGCAGGATTTAATCCGCTATTTTTCGCGTTATGTCGCCCTGTCCGCCGGGGAGTTCATCGCCGGCGAGCCATGACGGCGGGCGCTTAAAAATGCGCTACAATCAAAATAGATAGAATGCGGAGTGTCTGCGAGGATGGCCGACCGTTTTGTGGTTTCTCACCTCCGGCGGCTGCCGCTGCTGGCGCGGCTTTCGCCGGAACAATTGGAATACGTGGCGAATGCCGCCCAGGTGCTGCGCTTCGAGGCCGGCGAGCTGGTGTTTAAAGAGGGGCAGCCCAACGCGGGATTGTTTTTTTTCGTCTCCGGGCGCGGCGTGTTAAGCCAGGCCGGAGCCAACGGGCAGAGTTTTGAGATCGGCACGGTTTCCCCCGGCCATTACGTCAACGAGTCCGCCCTGTTTGTCGAAACTACCGCTTCGGTCACGCTGCGGGTAGTTGAAACGGCCATTGTGGTTTTTATCGAACGCCAGCGTTTTACGGCCCTGGTCGCCGACCGCCCGGACATCCAGAACAGCTTGCAGCTTCCCAAAACACCGCTCAGCGGCGGCTCGCTGCGCCGGGCTTTTAAAAGCCAGCGCGAAGGCGAAAAAGTGCTGGCTTCCTTCCGGGCGCACTGGTGGGCTTTCGCGGGCTACCTGTGGCTGCCGCTGGCCGCTGCTGCGCTGCTGTTCGTGCTGGCTTCCCTGGCCGGGGAGTCGCTTCCCGGCCTGTCGGTGGTGCTGGCCGGCCTGGGTTTCGTTGTGCCGGGGCTGCTGGTGATTTACCTGTACGTGGAATGGCGCAACGATGAGGTGGTTATCACCGACCAGCGCGTGATTCGCATCCGGCGCACCATTCGCACCGTATCTACCAATATCAGCGAGATACCCATCGCCTCCGTCCGTGAAGTGAACATCGCCATCCCGCCTACCGACCCCTTCGCGCGGCTGTTCGGTTACGGCCAGATTATCATCAAAACATCCGGCGATACGCGCAACCTGGTGCTGGAAACCGTCCCCGACCCGCGCGCCGTCCAGAACATCATCTTCACCAACCGCAGCCGCCACCAGCAGGCCGTCGCCCACCAGAACCGCGAATCCATGCGTAAGGAGGTGGACGAATTCCTGGGGCGCGCCCAGCCGCCCCAACAGGATGTCCCCGCCAGCAGCGGCAGCATCCGGCGTGGGGGTTTCCTGCGGATGCGCTCCATCAATGAAAAAGGGCAGATCGTTTACCGCAAACACTATCTGGTCTGGTTCGCCCACGTGCTGCTGCCCTCGGTCATCATCCTGGCCGGGCTGGTTTTGTTTATCGTGTCGGCCTCACGGCTGTCCGGCGATTCGACGTTGGGGGCAGCAGGGATCGGTATGGCCGCGTTTGTCATTATCCTGGGCATCGTGACTTTTTACACCGCCGACTGGGACTGGCGCAACGACATGTATATCATCGGTGACGAAACCATCTCCCTCATCCACAAACGCCCGCTGTGGCTGCAAAACCGCGAAGACCAAATCCTGCTGGCGCAGATTGATAACGTCATTTCCGATACCAGCGGCCTGGTGAACAGCCTGTTTAAGATGGGCGATGTTAAACTGCTGCTGACCGGTACGGAAGTCCAGAACGCCAAAGTTTTTAAGAACGTGTATTATCCGCAGCGGATTCAGCGCGAAATTTCGGAACGGCGGCGGCAGGTGGAGCAGCGCCGGCAGGAGGCGGAAGCCAAACGCCAGCGCCAGGCCATCCTGGATTACCTGTCGGTTTACCACGACAGCCTGAAGGACGCCGCCCAGGATGTTAACCCCAACCCGCCAGCAGGCCGTCCGCCGCCGTCGGCGTCTGGCCCGGCAGACAGCACCCGCCCGCCCGGCATTCCGCGCGTCCGGCGCGACGATTGACCCGGCAAAAACCGGGCGATATGCAGTACAATAAAAACCTGAAACCGGTTAAACAGACGAGCGTTCGAGAATGGCAGTCCGTAAAATTATCCAACCCGACAACCCCATCCTGCGTAAAAAAGCCCATCGCGTGACGAGTTTTGACAGCAAGTTCCAACAGCTGGTAGATGATATGGTGGAAACCCTGCTGGATGCTCCCGGCGTGGGGCTGGCCGCGCCGCAGGTGGCCGTCAGCCAGCGTGTGATCGTGGTGCGCCTGCCGGACGACGAGGAAAGCCGTGCCGAATATGGCGACGAAGCCGGAAAGCTGTACGTTTTCGTCAACCCGGAGATCATCAAAACCAGCAAGGAAATGGTGGAAGGCGTCGAAGGCTGCCTGTCTATTCCTGGTTATGTCGGCAGGGTCACCCGCCACGAACAGGTGGTCGTGAAAGGTTTTGACCGGCGCGGCAAACCGCAGCGCATCAAGGCTTCCGGCTGGCTGGCGCGGGTTTTCCAGCACGAAATTGACCACCTGGATGGGCGGTTATACATTGACATCGCCAGCGAAGTATGGGAGCTGAAGCCCGAAGATGAAGATACCGGCGTTCAGGATTAAACTTTCCGGGCGCGGAGGAAATTTTATCCGCGCCTTTTGAATTTTCCGGTGATTTTCGCCCTAACCGCCGGTTTCACCGGGCGGGATGCCCCAGATTTGCACCGGCCCTGCCGTCTCGAACAGCACCAGCAGAAAACCGTCCGGCGTCCAGGCAGCCTCAAAAACCTGCGCGCCGGTATCCAGGTCGGCGCGGGCCAGTGTATCGGGGCTGACCTGCGCCAGATTCCACAGCAAAACTGGCTGGCCCAGCACCGTCGTCACCAGCAGCCCGCCGTCCGGCGAAAAAGCCGCCGAGGTGGTATCGCCGCCCACGCCTGGCAGGCTAACGACCAGATCGCCGGTCTGCGGATTCCACAGGCTGGCATTCGGCGTGCGCCCGCCGCTGATGAGGTAGCCGCCGTCCGGCGCGTACTTCAGCACGTCGGCCGCGCCGCCCGCGCCGGTTTGCAAGATGCGTTTGCGCTCGCCGGCTTTCCAGTCCCACAGTTCGACCTGCGCGGCAGTAGCGGCAGCCAGTTGGGACGCATCGGGCGAAAAAACCAGCCGCCCGGCCAGGGTTTCCAGGTCGGCGGCGCGTTCCCGGCTTCGCCAGTCCCACACCGTTACCCGGCCATCCAACCCGCCGCTGGCGAGCAGTTCCCCATCCGGCGTGAACGCCAGGGCGACCACCGGCGCGCCGTGCGCTTTGATGGTCGCCAGCGCCTGCCGCGCCGCCGCGTCCCACACCTTTACCTCGCCGTTGGACGCGCCCAGCGCCAGCAGGCCGTTTTCGGCATCATAGACCGCCGCGCCGCCGAACAGAGGGTGGCCGTTGATTTCTTCCTTGAGCGCGCCGGTGTCGGCATTGTAGATACGCAGCGTGCCGTCGGCGTCCAGGGTATAAATTTCGTCTTTGTCCGGCGCGTAATAAACGTTCTGCGCGTCCGCGCGGTCGGTATAAAAGACTCTTTCGCCGCTGAGCAAATTCCAGGCCATCAAATGGGTATTGTTCAGCCCGGCCAGCCGCGCGCCATCCGGCGAAAACGCATAGGCAAAAACCGTGCTGGGCACTTCCGGCGCGTCCAGGCGGCCCAACCGCGCAATCCGGTCGGCGTTTTCCAGGGTGACAGCGGTCTCGCTTTCCGTCCAGGCGACCGGCGTGCCGGTCGGCGCATCGCGCAGGATGGGCGCGAATCCGGTGACGGGCGGCCCCTGAGACAGATCAGGCACGCAGGCCGCCGCCAGCAGCAGGGCGCACAGCAGCAGGTTTCGCATAGTTTCCCCCTGGGTTAAATGCCGGGTTGCAGGTGGCGTCAGAATATCTTCTACAGGCGCATGGTCATTCCAGTACGCTGCCCTCCGTCAGGTTCAGCGTGCTGACCAGTGTGCCGAAGGTGCGAATCTGTTCCAAGCCGCACTCGCCCTCAAACGGCTCGACCTGGCCGCTGCCGTTCAGGTCTACCCCGTTGATGATCGTTTCGGCCAGTTCGACCGCCCGCGCCGCCTCATCGGCCACTTCGGCCACATCGCTGGCGGCCAGCACCGCTTCGTCCAGCGCAGTGATTTCGCCTATCCACTGGCGGACGTTCTGCGTGCAGGCGCGGATAAATTCCAGGCCGCTTTGTAGGCTGCGCGAGGCCGCCGGCGCGTCCGCAACCGCATCCAACTGCGCTTCGATCAGGTCAAGGAAACGCACCACGCCCACGCCGCGTCCGGGGTTTTCGCCGCGCCCGCTGCGGTTATAATCCACCGTCGTGCCGTTCAGGATGTTGATGGTGTGTTCGGTGTGCGTGTGCATCCCGCCGATATTGCTGGAGCCGGCGGCGAAACCCGCGTGTTGGGCGGCGGTCTGCGCCTCGATGAGCGCGCCGTCCAGCAGGCTGCCCTTCTCGCCGGAGTCCTGGCCGTCGCCGCCGCCATAACCGGAAACCGTCGACCGCGCCGCGAAACCGTCCTCGGAGCGGAGCAGGATTTCCGTCAGCGCGTCCATTAATTCCGGCGGCACGCTGGCGCTGTAGACGATTTCGCCGGTCGGCGTTTCGGCCATACGCGGCTCGTCAGTGATGGCGATAGCGTTGTACAGCGCGAACAGCGGGCGGCCATCGGGGTCAATATAGGGCGCTAATGCGCCGCTGCCCAGCGCGTCTACCGCCAGTTCGCCCAGCAGCATGGTATCGCCGGTGACGGTGTTTTTCAACCAGGCGGCATACACGCGCCCGGCGGCGGGCGGTTTGACGTTCTGCACCGTCAGCGTCAGCGTATCGCCCAGGGAATCGGTGGTGGTATAACTCGCTCGCCCGAAGGTCTGCGCCGGGGGCGGCGGCACGACAGCCGCCTGCGTGACGCGGACGGCATCGGTCGGCGGGGGCGGCAGCGATGGTGGGGTATCGCGCTGGCCGTTCAAAACCAGTACAACCACCGCTACCATCAGCACCGCGATGATGCCAAAGCCGCCCAGCAGCACCAGCGGGCTGTAACCGCGCTCCTGCACGATGACGGTAGTTGGCGGCGGCGTCAGGTTGGGGTTGACGGACGACAGTCCGCCGGGTGTGGTGGTCGGTACGACATCCGCGACCGCTGGTTTGGTGTCCACCGCGCCCTGGATGGCGCGCTCGAAGTCTTCCGCGAAGGCCATCGCCGTCTGGTAGCGGCTTTCCGGGTTTTTCGCCAGCACCCGCTGCATAACCGGCTCCAGCGCTGGCGGCAGCCCGGCGGTTTCGGCGCGCACGCTCGGAACCGGCTCGGTCATGTGTTTAAGTACGACCTGCATGGGCGTTGAGGCCGTGAACGGCTGTTTGCCGGTGAGCATTTCGTACACCACCACGCCCAGCGAATAAATATCGGCGCTGCCGGTCACGGTTTCGCCGCGCCCCTGTTCCGGCGACATATAAGCCGGCGTGCCGACCAGCCCGCCGGTGACGGTCAGGCGGGACTCGCCTTCAGCCAGCTTGGCGATGCCGAAGTCGGCCAGCAGCACATGCCCCTCGCGGTCTACCAGCACGTTATCCGGTTTGATGTCGCGGTGGATGATGCCCTGGCGGTGGGCGAAATCCAGCGCCGAGGCCATCTGCCGCAGCAGGCGGGCGGCCTCGCCGGGCGGCATTTTGCCCCGGTGAATCCGCTCGTTTAACGAGCCGCCTTCGACAAAAGCCGTCACCAGATAAAGAATGTCGTCCTGCACGCCGTAGTCGTACAGCGGCAGGATGTGCGGGTGCTGAAGCCGCGCCACCGTTCGCGCCTCCAGGCGGAAGCGTTCGATGAACTGCTGGTCAAGCCCTGGGTGCGGCGGCAGCACCTTGACCGCCACATAGCGGTCAATGTCCCTCTGGTAGCCCTTGTAAACAGTTGCCATCCCGCCCTGGCCGACCAGTTCGACAATTTCGTATTTGCCGAGCTTACGCCCGATCAATGAAGATGACACGCCGCTCCCTCCGTGATTCTGCCATACCGGGGCGATGATTTTCATTCTACGGCATCTGTCTAACGGCCAGATTGCGCCTAGATAATTATTATATTAAAAATTCGGCGTCTGTGCCGCTCACTTTTGGCGGCCTGGTTTAGCCCGGTGTGGTCGCCCGCCAGATGGCATCCAGCATCATCAGCGCGGTCAGGTTGCTGACGCCATGCCCGCGCTGGAGCGCCTCCGGTTGGGTGTAATCGTGGGCGAAAAAGGTGGTCAGGTGCGCGCCGTCGGCGGCCAGGCCGCGCCCCGGCAGCGTGGCCGCGATGCGGTCGAAGTCCCACAGCGGCACGTTGTATTCTAGCGCCAGCCGCCGGATGATGCCGTTGTTGGTATCCAGCGGGTCGCGGAAGCGGTCGGCTTTGGTGGTCAGGATGGGGATCACGCCGCTGCTGATCGAAAACTCGATCACCCGCCGCAGGCTGCGCTCGAACGATTCCGGCACGCCTACGTCGTTCGTGCCTAAACGCACGAACAGCAGGCTGGGGTTATGCAGCCGCAGTTCGCACGCCAGCAGCGACTCGTTGGCATAACACAGGCTTTTGTCGGCAAACATGGGGTCGAACACCGACCACGAGTGCAGCCCGCGCCGCACCGCCGCCCCCTGCCGGCCAAACGAACCGGCGAAATAATCAATCACCGGCTGGAGCGCGGCATATTCCCCCAGGTTGTACGGCCCGCCGTCGAAGCGCGCCAGGAAATGCGGGTTTTCGATGAGGCTGTCGCCCAGTTTGGAGAAAGCGCGCGGGTTCCGGCCCAGCGACATCCCGGCGGCGAAGATGCCGCGAATGTTCTGGCGCGCTGTTTCCGGCAGCACGATGATTTCTTCCAGCGGTACGCCGTTCAGCGTGGGCGGCAAAGCGGCAGGCGGCGGCACAACCAGGGCAGCCGGGGAAACGAACGGAAGGCCTATCGCTGCAGCCAGGGTGGGGATGACAGCTGTCGGCGCAGGCTGGCCGCCGTCGGGAATGGCGAGAATCTGCCCGGCCAGTATCCGGCTGGGGTCGGTGATGGCGTTGGCGGCAGCCAGCGTTTCCGGCGTCAGGCCGTAAAACCGGGCGATCTGGTAGAGCGTTTCACCGCTCTGTACGGTATGGATGCGTGTGCCGGCGAACACTGCCGCAGTGGCCGGCGCCGGTATGGCGGTTGGCGGCAGAGAGGCCGGAAGCGCCGTTTCTGTCGGTGGGTCGGCAGGCGGAATCGCGGCAGGGGTCAAACGCGGCGGGTCGGTGCTTAAACCCTGGGTGTAACACCCCGCGCTGCATACGATCAGCAGAATACCGGCGATTCCGGCTCGCAGTTGCATTGAAGAAAAGTTCCGAGTTCCAAGTGCTGAGTGAGTGCCGAGTTAAAACGAAAATGTTTTAACGCAAGGTCATAGAGCCGCTGTGGAGCGTACTTTCAGGATAAACGCATCTGAAGGCTTTAACAAGCCTGCGAAATGTTGCGCCCTGATGAGAGCCGATTTACGCAGAATAGGCCGTCTGGTGCCGGTAGAAAAAGGCATCCATCGCCAGCGCCGCCGCGCCGACCACACCCGCCAGCGCGCCAAAAGTGGCCGTCCGCAGTTCGACGCGCTCGCCCAGGTGCGCGAACGCCCGCTCCCGGATGGTCTGCCGCACGCCCGGCAGCAGTAAATCCTGCCCCTGGGCGAAAAGACCGCCCAACACAATTAGATCGGGATTGAGGATGTTGACCAGGTTCGCCAGCGCGATGCCCATGTAGCGGGCGCGTTCGGCCAGCATGGCGCGGGATGGCGCGTCCCCGGCGCGCGCAGCGGCGAACACGCGCTCGATGGGCGACCCCTGGCCGTCCGCCAGCGCCTGCGCCAGAGGCCCGCCGGGATAGTCACCGGCGAGTTGATAAGCCAGCCGCAGGATGGCCGGTTCGGAAACCAGCGTCTCCAGGCAGCCGGTATTGCCGCAGCGGCAGGCCTCGCCGCCGTCCGGCAGGATGGTCGCGTGGCCGATTTCACCCGCGCCCGCGCCGCTGCCCCGGTAAACCTGCCCGCCGACCACAAAACCCGCGCCCACGCCGATGCGGGCATAAACAAACGCCAGCGCGTGCGCGTCGCGCCCGGCCCCGAACAGCGTTTCGCCCAGCGCCATCGCCCGCACGTTATTATCCAGGCAGACCGGCAGCCCAAACCGGCGCGAAAACCACTCGGCCACCGGCACGTCGCGCCAGCCCAGGTTGGGCGCAAAGACGTTCACGCCGGTCGCGGGGTCGGCCAGGCCGGAAACGCCCACGCCCAGGCCGATAAAACGCTGCTCATCCAGCCCCGCCGCCAGCCGTTCGACGAGGGCGGAGGTTTCTGCCAGCACGGTTTCCGGCGTCTGGTCGAAGGAATGGGGATGCGCGCCGGAGCGGAGCGGCTGGCCGCGCAGGTTGACGACAGCAGCCCGCACCTGGTCTACGTCGAAATGAATGCCGGCCGTATAACGCGAGTCCGGGACCAGGCGCAGCGCCGTCTGGGGGCGTCCCACCGCGCGGCGCTCGTTTAAGTCGGGGGCATCCTCCGCCACCACACCCTGTTCCAGCAGTTCGGCGATCAGGTTGGTGATGGTGGTGTTGGAAAGCTGCGTTACTTGCGCCAGCCGCACGCGGGAAATCGGTTCGTACCGCAGCAGCGCCAGCAGAATCGCCCGCAGGTTATGCGACCGAATGGCGCTGCCCCGGCTGCCCAGAAAAAGCCGGCGCATCATCCCTCAAGCAGCGTATAAGCGTTGGCGGCATACTGCTGCGGCGTGCCGTTGACGGGCAGCAGTTGGACGCCGGCGGCCTGCGCCACCAGCTTTTCGTTGGTCACGCGCTCTTTGAGGCGGATCACGTCCCGGTCATTGGGTTCGAGCGCCGCTGCCTCGTTAATCAACATCTCGGCAATCGCCAGATGCCGCTGGCTTTCCACCAGCAGCCGCGTCAGGTCTACGATGGCGCTGACGATGTTCTCCCGGTTGTTGGCCTGGTAGGCCAGATGCAGCGCCTGCCGGTAGCGCAGCACGGCCTCGCCAAGCTGGTTGGCCTCCACCGCCGCATAACCCAGGTTGCTCAGTTGCAGCGCCTCTTCCTCTTTGTCTTTCACTTCGCGGGCAATATGCAGCGCCGACGTATGGAAGTTGATGGCCTCCGTCCAGCGCCCTAGTTCGCCGTAGGCCGTTCCCAGGCTGCCCAACACCCGGCCTTCGTAATCGCGTTTGCCCTGCATTCGGAACAGCCGGAGCGCCTGCTCCCAGGTTTGCGCGGCGGCGTCCGGGTCGCTGTTGTCCAGCTGCGCGCCGCCCAGTTTGTACAGAACGAGCGATTCATTCTGGCTGTCATCCCGGTTGCGGGCGATTTCCAGTGCCTGCCCATAAGCGCGCACCGCCTCGCCGCTGTCGCCAAGCTGCTGCCGGGCATCCCCCAGCGTCATCAGCAGGTGCATATGGGCTTCTTCGTCGTCTAGCTCCTCGGCCAGATGAATACCCCGCGTGGCGTGCATCACCGCCGCGCCGGAATTTTCGGTTTTGACCATCAGCGCGGACAGGGTATCCAGCGTTTTAAGCATCTCCTCGGTTTCGTCCAGCGCCTCATAGTCGGAAAGCAGTTCGTTATAGATTGGAATCGCCTCGTTGTGCTGCCCCTGTTCGGTCAGGCGCTCGCCGATTTCGGCCAGCAGTTCGATTTTACGCGCGCCGTCGCCCTGCTGGCGGGCCAGCCGCAGCGCCGCCTGAAGCCGGGCGATTTCGCCGGCCTCGCCTTCCGGCAGCGTTTCGGTAACAATGCCGGTCAGCGTGGCGTCCTCGATTTCTTCCTGTTCGTCAAAATCTTCTTCGTCTTCAAATTCGTCTTCGAGTTCGTCCTCAAACGTTTCTTCATCCAGTTCGGCTTCCAGTTCCTCGTCAAAATCTTCTTCATCTTCGCCGGGGATGACCGCCCCCGATACGGCTTCCGGCGCGCGCTCCACCCGGTCCCACAGCGATGGCGGGGCGGGTTCGGCGCTTTCCGGCGGCGGGGGCGGCGGATAAGCCGGAAAAGCGGTGGTAAAGCTGGCCGCCAGCCGGCGCAGCGCCAGCAGTTCGTAAACGTACCCGCCTTCGTTGACAAAATCGCCGGCCTGCATCAAACCGACCACCAGTTGGTTCACCGCGTCCCGGTCGCCGCTGTCGGCGCTCCAGCGGGCTGCCGCCACGATGTTATCCATTTCCGCCGCCAGCCGATCGTGGCTGCCGCTGTATTTTTTGACATACTCCACCAGCGTATCGCGCACCTTTGTTTGCAGCGACTCCAGCCGCCCGGAGCTGCGCAGCCAGGTTTCGGCAAACGACCGCGTGACCTCGTGCAGCCGGTAGTAGGGCGCGTCACCCCGCTCGAAGCGGTCTACCAGATAGCTGGCGGAAAGCATCGTCATCACCTGCTGGATGGTTTCCGGCGGCGCGCCGCTGACCAGACTCAGCAGCTCGCCGGAGCCGCCGCCGGTGAAAAGCGCGCCCATCATCAGCATCAGCCCTTGCAGGGCGCTGTTCAGGCTGCGGAAACCGACCGTCAGCGCCAGCAGTTGGGCATCTGCCCCGGCGCTGCTGGGGATTTGCTCGAAAGTTTCCAGGTAGGCGGCGGGGGGTTGTTTTGCCAGCCGCATCGTCCCGGCGGCCACCGCGACTGCCAGCGGCATATAATCCAGGATGCTGACCAGTTCGGCCAGGTCGTCCTCAATCCCGGCCTGGCTTTCCAGCCCGGCCAGGGCGCGCAGCATGGCGACCGCCGCTTCTTCCTCCAGCGGCCCCACCTCAATCGGCGTCCAGGGGCCTTCCAACGGGGTGTTTGCCACCACCAGGGCGGGCAGCCCATCGGCGCAGCGGCGGATGAATTCTGCTGCCGCCTGGAGATTGGGTTTGCCGTCCAGCACCAGCAGTGGTTTGTGCGTGTTCAGGGTGCTGGCTGCCGCGCCGATCATGCCCGATGGCACGTCGCTGTTGGCGATGTCAAGATCGCCGTAGGCACGCCCCACCCGCACGATCAGCTCGTCCAGCGGGCTGTCGTGAACGTTGAGCCACAGCACCCCGCCGGGCAGTTCGGTATAGGCACTGGCGAGCGTCCCGGCCAGGGCGGTTTTACCGATGCCCGCCGCGCCGCAGATCAGGACGGCTTTGTGGGTCTTTAAGTGAGAATACACCTGCGCCAGGCTTTTTTCCCGCCCGATGAGTTTGCCGTGCAGCGTGATCGGTAAGGCGTTCGCCGTGTGGGCCGGTGTTTCATGCGCCAGGATAGTAGGCATCGCTCACCTCGCCTTGTTGCGACTGATTCGTCAAAAAGAATTAACACGGAGTATAGCATTCTCCGCCGATTCATGACAATTCATTCTGTTTTCAATATCTCCGCCTTTTGGCGGAGCTGTCTATCCACAGGAAGTCCCAATCCCGAATCGGCCTAAAACCGCTGTTGGCAGGCCTCAATTTGTCATTTAATGAAGGCTGTTCGGAGGGGAACCATCATGCTGCGAATTGGGATGTTCATCATTTTTATCGCCGTTCTGGTGATGGTCAGCAGCGCCGACCAGTCTGTGGAGTCGTTCGTTGGGGATGCCGAACGCGGCGCGGAAATTTTCCGCCTGGGGACGAACGGCGCGCCGGCTTGTGCCGGCTGCCATCTCAGCCGCCCGATGCTCTCCCGCGTGACGGTCGCGCCCAACCTGAGCGGTTTCGCCAAACGCGCCGCCGGGCGCGTGGAAGGGCTGTCCGCTCATGATTACGCTTTTGCCAGCATCACCGACCCGTCCGGTTTTGTGGTGGATGGTTTCAGGAACGTGATGTATCCTGATTATGCCGAGCGGCTTTCCGCGCAGGACATCGCCGATCTGATCGCCTTCCTGATGACGCTGTAATAAACTATAATGAGCATGAACGACGGGCGTAATATGAGGGCTGGACAGATGGTGACGGTAGCCAATATGACCCTGGACGAGCTGAAACGGTTCGTCGAAGCGGCAATTGACGAACGGCTCACCCGGCTTCTGGGCGCGCTGGAGATTTCCGACGAACCGGATGATGATAACGACCTGACCTGGGATGCGATACGAGAAGCCGTCGAACGGCATCGCTGGACGCCGCCACCCGGCTCGAAGTCGTCGTTAGAATTCCTGCGCGAGGATCGGGAGAGCTGATGGCGGAGTACATCCAGCGTCGTGATTGAATATCTTATCACCGGGCCGCATACTCCCCATGCCCAGGCTTTTTTCAACCGGCCAACCGCCGCTGACCGGCTGACTGTGCCGGAATTCTGCCTGCTGGAATGTGCGAATGTTGTTTGGAAGCAGGTACGCTTCAATCACATGCCGTATGACGACGCAGCAGAGCTATTGAGGCTGCTGCGAACGCTAAAATTGCGGCGCGCGCCAATGAAACATCTGCTGAATCGCGCGCGCGAAATCGCGCTGAACAATACGCTCTCAGTCTACGACTCCAGCTATATTGCATTGGCGCTGCACTATGGTTATCCACTTATCTCGATTGACCAGCCGCAGATGCGGGCAGCGGCAGCCGAGGGTTCGGCGTGGCTGCCCATAACCCAGTTCAGTCTGTAGCAGGCCGCGCCACACACACCAAATTCAATTTAGCGTGATGTGCGGCCTTATGGATGGTCACGCCCCTGCCGGCAGGTAGAAAAAGGCGATGGCGATAATCATGTATACGGCCAGCAGCAGCGCGCCCTCCAG
Organism: Anaerolineae bacterium; assembly: GCA_026645945.1. GTDB lineage: Bacteria > Chloroflexota > Anaerolineae > Aggregatilineales > Phototrophicaceae > CFX2. Next base: position 17,540 of record JAPKMO010000006.1, on the reverse strand, counting down.
CCAGTTGGACTCGCCGTCCAGCGCGATGAAAGCGGCGATCAGCGAGGCCGCCACCAGCGCGATCAGTTCGAAGCCGTTGAACACCAGCAGCAGCGTTTCGCCGCCCATCAGCAGGCTGATGAACACCAGCACCGGCGCGACAAACAGCGCCACCTGCAAGCTCGACCCCAGCGAGACGGCCATACTTAATTCCATCTTGTTTTTGTAGGCCACCTGCACCGCCACCAGATGTTCCGCCACGTTGCCCACCAGCGGGATGATGATGATGCCGATGAAAAATTCGGTCAGCCCCAGGGTTTCGGTCACGTGTCCCACCGCGCCGACCAGCACTTCGCTGAGGAACACAATGCCCAGGGTGGCCGCCGCCAGCACCCCCAGCGCGAAGCGCACGCTCCAGCGCGCGTGATGGTTTTCGCCGGTGGCCGGCTCGCGGGTGAGCGGGTCGCCCTGGCGGAAGGCATACCACACGCTCAGGCCGTAGATGACGATCATCACCACCGCCACGCCTTCGCTCAAGCCTAGTTCGGCGGCGCGGTTTTCCACCAGCGCGGCGTCGAACAGGGACGGCACCAGCAGCGCGATCACCGCCAGGATGAGCATGGTCGCGTTCAGCCCGGCGGTGCGCCGGTCAAACTGCTGAATCCCGTTTTTCAGCCCGCCAAACAGGATGCTCAACCCCAGCACCAACAGCAGGTTGCCCAGAATCGAGCCGGTGATAGACGCGCGCACCAGTTCGACCAGCCCTTCGCGCAGCGCAAAAATGGTGATGATGAGTTCGGCAGCGTTGCCCAGCGTGGCGTTCAGCAGCCCGCCGATCTTCGGGCCGGTGTGAACCGCCAGTTCTTCAGTCGCCTCGCCGATCAAATCCGCCAGCGGAATCACCCCCAGGGCGGCGAACACGAACACCAGCACCGGGTCGGCCCCGGCCAGTTCCGCGATGACGGCCACCGGCGCGAAAATCAGCAGCAGCTTGACGATACGGTCGAATGACATACCCATTTCCCCCTGGCGGTATAAAAATATTGCTCACAACGGAACATTCACCCGGCGGACGCCGCCGCTTCGTGCTGTTTCCAGAACTCAATCACCGTTTCGACGAACTGCGCCGCGTACATCGGCAGCATCATAAACACATGCCCGCCCGGAAAATGTTTCATCAGCGCGCCGGGGATGCGGCGGGCGATCTCGTCCTGGTAGTGCGGCGGCACGAGCAGATCATCCGGGCTGCTGATGACCAGCGTCGGCGTCCGAATGTCGCCCAGCCGGTCGCGGATGTCATAGCGTTCAAGCGCGTATTTTTGCAGGTCGTACCCGGCCTGATCCATCTCCAGCGGGTCGGGCGGGGCATTCACCCAGGCTTCAAGGATGGCAGTATCGCGGAACACATCCTCGCCCAGCAGGAAGACGGCATTATAGCGGTTGAGCAGATCGCGCGGGATGCCCCGGTTACGCATTTCGCGCCCGCTTTCCAGCAAAAACTGTCCCCGGTTGGGCTGGTCGGAGTATGCCAGCGAAACGGCGCTGACCAGGCTTAACACTTTGCCGGGGTGGCGCAGCGCCAGCGTTTTAGCGATGCAGCCGCCCATCGAAATGCCCAGCACGTGCGCCGCGCCCATCCCTTCATGGTCGAGGACGGCGGCGATGTCGTCGGCCATATCGTCTATGGTGGCGGTCGTGCCGGGCGCGGCACGGCTCTGCCCCGCGCCGCGATTATCTACCGTCAGCAGGCGGTAGTGCTGGCCGAGCGCCGCGCGTAAACCCAGCGCCAGCAGGTCGTTGCTGTGCGCGCCGAAACCGCAGGCATACACCGCCGGCGTGCCTTCTCCGTCAAGTTCGTAAAACAGCTCAATGCCATCGCGTATAAAGGTCGGCATGGTGAAAAAGACCTCTTTTCAAAGCGGGTAATCGTGGGGGAGGGCGTCATCTCGTCCCACAGCAACTACTATACCGCGTTTTACCGCCGGCCTCCTAAACGCGCCAGGGCGGCCACGCCGATCAGCAGCGCCGTGCCAAGCAGCGGAACGAGCCGCAGGGTGTCCATCAGCAGGTCGTCCTGGCCGAACATCCAGCGCATTCGCTGTTCTACCAGCCATTCCGGCACAATATATTTCCACTCCGCCATGAACGTTTCCGGCCCGATGAAATGCCGGAAGCGCGTTGAACGCCCGTCGGCAATCGCCAGGATGGTTTGCGCCACCGGCGCGGGGTCTGGGCCGGCTTCGTACAGCGCCTGCCACCGCTGCAAAACCCGTTCCCGCGCGCGGTCGTAGGCCGGAATCGGGCTGGCGGGCAGGCGTTTGCGGCTGCCGATTTCGCTGCGAAAGAAACCCGGTTCCACCAGCGCCACCCGCACGCCGAACGGCTTGACCTCGTAACGCAGCGATTCGCTGTAGCCTTCCAGCGCATGTTTGCTGGCAGCGTATAAACCCTGGAAGGGCGCGCCGCCCAGCCCGGCCAGCGAGCTGATATTGATGATGCAGCCGCTCTGCTGCGCCCGCAGCGCCGGCAGCGCGGCGCTGGTCACACGCATGACGCCGAAGAAGTTGGTTTCAAAAATCCACTTCGCTTCGTCCACGCTGATTTCTTCCGCGCCGCCCAGCAGTTCCACACCGGCGTTGTTCACCAGCACGTCCAGCCTACCGGCGCGTTCCAGCAGCGCCGCCAAACACGCCCGCACCGAATCATCAGATGTGACATCCAGCGGCAGCATCTCAAAATTGTCTAGGCTTTCCCCCTGCGGGCTGCGGCTGGTACCAAAAACACGGTAGCCGCTGCTTGCCAGCAGCCCGGCAGTCTGCCGCCCGATTCCAGTTGAAGCGCCGGTGACGAGCGCAACTTTTGCCATACAGTCCCCCTGTGTATACAGGAGCGGGCTTGGAAACCCGCCCCCGGATAAATCATTTCTTCGCGCCGGGTTATCCCGGTTTTGCGGCCAGCGCCCGCGCCGTGAAATCCGCCAGGGCTTCAAAAAGCTCCTGCGAGCCGGCCTCTTTTTCATCCTGCGGCAGCGCCAGATGCGCTTCGATGCGGGCGTCCATTGCTTCCAGTTCGGCGGGGTCGGCGTCCAGGTGGTCGAACAGCAGTTTATGGGCGCTTTTACGTTCCATCACTTCCAGGCCGTCGAGAATCTGCCGGTGCGGCGGTCCTTCCCAGATGTCCACGATCATCGCCTCGCGCAGCCAGCGTTCGACGCCGTATTCGGCCAGCGTACCTGGCCCGCCGTTGACCTCCATCGCCCACTTGGCCGCCTGCACCGCCACCTCGGCGGTATAATATTTCGCCAGGTGAATCACCAGCCGGCACAGGTGGAAGGCATCGCCGTAGGGCGGATGCTGGTCGCGGACGGCATCGGCCAGTTTGACGGCCTCCCAGGCCAGGGCAAACGCGCGCTGGAGGGTCGCCATATGTTTTTCAAACTGGCGGCGCAGCAGCGGGTGTTCGATGATCGGTCTGCCAAACGCCACGCGCTGTTCGGCGAAAACCAGCGCCTCGGCCAGTGCCCGCTGCGCCAGCGCCACGCTGCCGATGCTGTTGGCGATGCGCGACAGGTTCAGCACTTCCAGAATCAGGTAAATGCCCCATTCCGGCTTGCCCAGCAGGTAAGCCTCGCTGTCGCACAGTTCGATCTCGCCGGTCGGTACGGAGCGGGTGGCGATTTTATCCTTCAGCCGCCGGATGTGATAGTTTAACGTTCCGTCCTGGCGGAGGCGCGGCAGCAGGAACAGCGCCAGCCCGCGCACGCCGGGTTTGCCGCCCTCGATGCGCGCCGCCACAACGGCCACCTCAGCCCCGGCGTTGCTGGTGAAATATTTTTCGCCGGTCAGCAGCCAGCGGTCGCCGTCCTGCCGCGCCGCCGTGTCCACGTTCGCGCCCAGGTCGCTGCCGCCGCGAATCTCGGTCATCCAGGTCGCGCCCTGCCACACCGACTCGTCGCGCCGCAGCAGGGCTTCCAGGAAATGCGCCTTCAAATCGGGCGTGCCGTATTTGTCCAGCGGCACGGCGGTCGAAAGCGACACGGTATACGGGCAGTACAACCCCGTGTCGTAAAAGCCGGTGATATACCCTACCCGGTAGGCCGCCGCCAGCGAACCGCCGTCGAACGCCCGCCAGACCGCCCCGGCGCGGTAGCCCTGTTTGAGCATTCGCCAGTAGTCCGGCGGGAACAAAATATCGTCCACGCGCCGGCCAAAACGGTCGTGCATCCGCAGCCAGGGCGTGCCGGCCCGGTCAACCGCCGCAGAAATCGCCCGGCCTTCGGACTCCCACCAGCTTTCGTAAGCGCGCAGCGCATCGGCTTCCGGCACGGGTATCATCTGTTCGAGAAAATCGGTCGGGGATTTTAAGATCGAAAAAGGCATAATGACGCTCCAATTTCAGGAAAGGATTTTTCCCCATTGTACCCTCCGCCGGAGGCAAGGTCACGCGCTGCGCCCCATCTTGAATGACAAAATCCAACCAAAAGAGGGCAAAAAGCCCTCTTTGTGTGCGTCTCTTTACCAGCGCGTGTCAGACGTTTTTCGGCTCGTCGCTGTCCGGCTCATCCTCGGCCAGCGCCTCGTTGATTTTACGCTCCAGGTCGGGGTTGATAACGCCATTGGACTTGCCGCCCACGCCGACGACCCGCGCCCCGGTGAACAGCGGCGCTTCGTCATTTTTGGTCTTAGCCTTTTCGCCGTTCTCGCGCCGGAGCAGCAGCAGCACGCCGACGCCGATCAGCAGCAGCGGCAGCGCAAAACTGCCCAGGAAGCCGCCCTTGCCGAAGATCACCAGTTCAAACAGCACCGCGCCGGCTATGAAAGCGATGCCGCCCCAGCGTACCAGCCCGCGCCCGGACTGGTAAGCGTTCCGGTCGCCGCCGCGCCGCCCGATGTACTGAATCGCCATGCCCACAAAAACCGGGTAGAGCAGCCAGGCATAGGCCCAGCTTTCCCAGTGGCCGGTCACGTTCTGATACAGCAAAATCACGCCCGTCCCGGTGATGACCGCGCCCGGTACGGCCAGTCCGGCCTGGTTTTTATCGCCCTGGCCGGCGAAATACAGGAAAGCCGCGCCGGGAATAATGACGAAAAACGGCCACAGCGTCCCGAAGATGCTGAAGTTAAACACCTGGGCGAACAAAAATAACACGCCCAACCCGATCAAAACCAGGGCGATCGCCCGCCTGCCGTTATCCTGCTGGTTCATGAGATTTGACCTTTTCCCTCTCGACCGCTTTTACATGAATTATACGCAGCGCCGCCGGGGAAGTTGCGCGCCATCAGGTTAACACCGGCTGGCGGCTGCGGAAAGGCCGGTAGGCTTCCATCCATTCCTGGTCATACTTATGAATGTACTCCTCGGCCTTTTCCACCAGGTCGCGGTTGCCGATGAACAGCGGCACGCGCTGGTGCAGATTGTGCGGCTGGATGTCCAGGATATTGCCCAGGCCGTCGGAGGCATAACCCCCGGCCTGCTCGGCCAGGAAGGCCAGCGCCTGCGCCTCAAACATCAGCCGCAGCTTGCCATAGGGTTCGCCGGGTTTTTGCAGATCGCCGGGGTACACAAAAACCCCGCCCCGCAGCAGGTTGCGGTGAAAATCGGAAACCAGCGAGCCGATATACCGGTGGCCGAGCGGTTTACGGCCTTCGCCCTCGATGCCCTGCAGCCACTTGACGTACCGCCGCACGCCGGGTGTCCAGTATTTTTCGTTGCCCTGGTTGGCGCTGTAATACACCGCTTTATCCGGCACGTGGATATTTTCGTGGCTTAACAAAAATTCGCCCACGCCGGGGTCGAGCGTGAAACCGTGAACGCCCTGCCCGGCGCTGTACACCATCATCGTGCTGCTGCCATAAATGACGTAGCCCGCCGCCGCCAACCGCCGCCCCGGCTGAAGCACGTCCTCCAGCGTGCCGCGTTCGCCCTGCGACACCTTACGATGAATGGAAAAAATCGTGCCGATGGACACATTCACATCAATGTTCGATGAGCCGTCCAGGGGGTCGAACAGCAGCACATATTTGCCGGTATCAAAACGCGGCGGGATGGGGATGATGTCCTCATGTTCTTCCGAGGCCATCACGCACAGCCTGCCGGTATGGTCATTTATGCGGAAAATGGTCTGGTTGGCATATACATCCAGCTTTTGCTGCTGCTCACCGTAAACGTTGTGGTCTTCCGCCGCGCCCAGGATGCCGGCCAGCCCGGCGCGGGTCGTCTCGCGGGCGATCAGCTTGGCCGCCAGCGCCATATCGTACAGCATGGCGCTAAAAACGCCGGTCGCCTCCGGGTACTGCCGCTGCGTTTCCAGGATGTGCCGCTCGATTGTGACCAGTTTTGCCATGCTGTGCCGCCCTCCGCTTAACCGCTTTTTAACTCTATCCTAGCGGAATCGGCAGGGCAACACAACCGGCGGCTGTTTGGCGTGCATCAAAACGCGCGCCCCCAGTTTTAGAGCGATCAAACCAGGCTGTTGTGTTGGCACTTTTTCAACAATCTCCCCCCGGAGCAGTTCAAACAGGCGGTCACGATTTTCGGGGCGCGCGATAAATTCGTCGAACTCCTCGACTGTGTGCAGTTTTTTGCCCACTACCATCGTTTCCCGCCAATCTCCTGACCGGCGTTCGATCTTCTACAGCCCTGGCAGCAGCAGCGGCTGGCCGTTGACCTGCACGTAATAATGCGGCAGCCAGCCGATGCCGAACAGTTCCACCTGAATATCCTTTTTGTAGGGGGTGATGATGTACTCCTGCACCTCGACGGCGGTTTTCGCCCAGCGTTCGTTGATGGCCTGGATTTCCGCCTCAAACTTCTGCTCCTGGTCGGCGATCTGATCTTCGATGCGCGCCAGCACTTCTTCGCTTTCGCGCAGGTCTTCCTGGGTCTGGCGGCGCATCCGGTGAACGCGGCTGGTGCGGGACAGGGTATAGGTGGTGCGCCCGCGCAGCAGGCTTAACACCGCTTCCCCGCGCGTGAACAGTTCTTCGCGGCGGCGGTCGGCCAGTTCTTTTTTCTCCGCGCTCAACTCGCGGGATTTACGCTCGTATTGTTCCTCCAGCTTATCCATGATTTTTTCGTATTTGGCGGCGAGCTGGTCAATTTCCTGGTCGCGCCGCTCCCGCGCCACCTGCTGCGCCTGCGCCCGGAACTCGCTGAAATCGCTTTCCGGGCTGCCGTAAACGCCCAGCGTCGGGTTGAAGGGAACCTTCAGCGCGGCGGTGTTGTACAGCATATCGGTCAGTTCGGTTCTCAGCGCCGTCAGCCGGCGGCTGTCGGTTAAGCCGGGCGGCAGATCGCCGTAGATGGCCTCCGTCAGCGGCGCGCTGGACAGCCGCCGCGCATCCAGCGGGTTGATCTGATATTCCTCCCAATGAATCAGCCCGGCTTTTTGCAGGTTCGGCACGCTGTAGGCGAAGGTGCGCGCCGTGTAAAGCTGCGTTTTGCGGTCCTGATACCGCACCACCGCCTGCGCCAGCAGCACCGGCAGGTAGGCCGTCATGCCGCCGCCCAGGCTTTGCACCGCGAAGCGCGTCTGCTGTTCCCAGGCGGCCAAGGCCTGCTGGGCCGTCAGCGCCGCTGGGATGAAAAACTGCGCGATGCTGGACGCCACCGCCGGCGGGTTGGCCGAATAACCCGCTGGCAGCCCGGCGCTGCGCGTGACCTGCGTGCCGGACGGCGGCTGCGTGTAAGCGGCGGTTGGCTGCGTATACCCTGGCGCGGGCGTTAAACCGCCCGTCTCCGGCGGCATGGGCGGCAGCGGCAGATCAAAGCCGGGGGGATTGGGCGGTGCGCCGGCGGCAGCGAACGCGCCCGTTTCCGGCGGGGCGGGCGGCAGCGGCAAACCCTGTCCGCCATATCCACCGGATGCCGCGCCGATTTTCGCCAGAAGTTCCTGCTTCTGGCCGGCCATCAACAGTTGAATCTGCTGGCGTGTCAGCGGCCCGCGCAGGTAGCTCATCGCCCAGCGGGTATGCACCAGCACCGGCCCGCCGGTATCGTGGATGTTGTGCATCAGGAACACGCGCGGCTCGATGTCCGCCACCAGCCGTTCCACGTCCTTCAAATTCATATTGTTGGAAACGCTCGCCATTGATTCCAGCCCGGTCATCACCCGGTTGCGGTCGTTTTCCGATTGCAGCCGCCCGATGAACCACGTCCCGGCGTTGGACAGGCCCTTATAGTCCAGGTCGCCGGGGTTCTGGGTCGCCAGGATCAAACCCAGGCCGAAAGCGCGCGCCTGTTTGAGCAGCCGCAAAATCGGCTCTTTAGTGGGTGGGTTCATCGGGTAAGGCGGGAAGTAGCCGAACATCTCGTCAATGTACAGCAGCGCCCGCAGGCTGGTCGTGCCGCTCAGGCCGCGCATCCAGCTTAAAACATTTTCCAGCAGCAGGGTGATGATGAACTGGCGCTCGGCTTCGTTGAGGTGCGCCAGATAAAACACCGACACGTGCGGGCGGCCATCCGGCTGGTAGAGCAGGTTTTGAATGTTAAGCGGCTCGCCGCGAATCCACGACTGGAAGGACGGCGCGGCGATGATGTTGTTCAGGCTCATCGCCAGCTTCACCCGCGCCCGCTCCGACATATACTCGTCCACCGGCAGCACGCCCAGTTTGGTGAAGGGCGGTTTTTGCACCTGGAGGATGATATCTTCCAGCGTCAGGCTTAAACCGCGCATCCAGGCGTATTCAAAGATGTTGGCGATCAGGACGTGTTCCTTGTCGCGCACCGGCTGCGCGTCCATGCCGATGAGCGCCAGCAGCGCCGTGACGATGCCGTTGATTTTTTCTCGGTTGAACTCCTCGTTGCCCTGCCAGCCCTCGCGCGGGGCGGCCAGCGAGGCCAGGATGCTGATCGGCAGCCCCGCGTCCGACCCCGGCGTGTAAATGCTGTAGCGGGCGATGCCCTTCAACCAGCGCAGCCGGTCCGGCACGATGCCCCAGCTTGTCAGGCCATCCCGCCAGCGCTGCGCCACGTCGGCGGCATAGGCCGGCAGGTCCAGGCCGGCCCGCCGCGCGTCGTCGGCGTTCACCCAGGGCTGAAAATCCTCCGGGCGCAGGTCGGGGAAGGTCAGCAGCAGGTTGGTGATGTCGCCTTTCGGGTCAATGATGATGGCCGGGATGTTGTCCAGGACGGCTTCTTCCAGCAGGGTGATACACAGGCCGGTTTTGCCGCTGCCGGTCATGCCCACCACGACGGCGTGGGTCGTCAGGTCGCGCGCGTCGTAATAAATTACGTCGCTCGACAGGTGGCGCGTCGCCGGGTCGTAGCGGCGTCCGAGGTAAAAACTGGTCGGCGCTTCGATAAAGGGCATAAAACTTTCTCCCGCTTAGTATCTATCCGTAAACCGATTGATCTGACAGCAGAACAGTGGGCTTAAGCCCACTGTCTGGTGGGTTTACGGATAAGCTCTTAAACTCTACACACAGTATAGCACACCTTTTCTACTGGCAGGTGATGGCGGTCGGCGTGCGCGCTTCGGCCCAGCGCCGGTTGAACTCCTGCATAAAAAGTGCGCCTACGTCGGCATCCTGGATGATGAGCAGGTTTTCGTCGTTGCTGTTGGTGGCGTTGGACGAAATGTTGAACGACCCGGTAATCACGGTGGTTTCGTCCACGATGAACACCTTATGGTGCAGCACAAACGGGTTGCCATCCTGCCGCGCGTCCAGCCCGGCGCAGAACAGCGTCCGCAGCTCGCTGGCGGTGGTCTGGCTGCCCACCGTCTCGAAGATGCCGCGCACCGTCACCCCCGCCGCCGCCCGGTTGAGCAGCGCCGAGGCCACGTCGAAGTCGGTAAACGAAAAGGTCATAAAATGCACCGAGCGCCGCGCGCCGTTCAGGGCGGCGATCAGCGGCTCCAGCACTTTGTCCTCCGGCGAAAAGTAGACCTGAATCGGCACGCCGTCCTGGGTAAAACGCGGGTTAGGCGTGTTGACCGGAGAGCGCGGCCCGAACAGCCCCTGCTCGAACATTTCGTTAAATTCCGCCTGGTAGTTCTGCACCAGGCGCTGCGACCGGATGGCGATGGCGTTGTTGTTGTTGCGGTAGGTGTCGTTGATGGTGTAGTTCCACGATCCCGTCCAGACGGTGTGTTTGTTGATAATCATAAACTTGTTGTGCATGAAGGCGCTGCGCTGGTCGCCCACCACCGGGATGCCCGCCGCCACCAACTGCGGCACGGTGGCGTTATCGTCTTCCAGGCCGTGCTGCGTGTCCGTCACCATGCGGATGACCACGCCGCGCGCTTTGGCGTCCAGCACCGCCTGGGTGAGCGCCGGCAGGTTGAACTCGAAGGCCGCGATGTCCAGCGTATCCCCGCGTTTAAGCTCATTGATGGCCGCGATCAACTGGATTTCGATGCCGCCGACATAGGTCGAAGGGTCGCGGCTGCCGGTGGGCGCGGCGAAATACACCTGCCAGAAGCCTTTCTGCGCCCCAAAGCCCTGCGGAATGTTGATGGTGGTTACGTTTCCCGGCACGTTCGCCACTTCGGTGACGAAGGCCGTCGGGGTGGGCGCGGCGGTGCTTATTCCGAGCAGGTCGAGGACATCCACGCCGGTGAAGCTGCTGATGGCGATGGCGATCACCACCACCAGCGCCGTTAGCAAGGTGACGATGGCCGAAAGCGGCCCTTTAGATGCGCTCGTCTCCGGTCGGATGCTCGTCTTGCTCAGTTTGGGATTGTCCTTCTTGTCCGGGTTGGCGGCCTGCTTCGTCTCTCGGCTGGTTCGTTTGGTCATTTACTGCTCCTGTGATGGCGGGCGCGATCTGCTCCGTCAGCGCCCGGATAGTCCCGATAAAATTCAGGTCCGCAGCCAGGTCGAAAGCGGGGGGGGCAAACGCCTGGGCGCGGGGGTGATAGGCCGCCAGCGCCTCCGCCGATTCGGCGATTTTGTCCAGCGCAGCGGCCGCCTCCTCCGGCGGCAGATCGGCGCGCCGTGCGGTAAAGCGGTTGATGCGCGTCAGCAGCTTGCGAAGCTGCTCATAAGCCGCCTCGAACGCCGCGTCGTCCAGGTCGAGCGCCGCCAGCCCGGCGATCTGCGTTTCGCCCCAGGCCAGCAGCACTTCGGCTTCTTCGTCGGTCAGTTCGTCGCGGGCGCTGATGTCCCCGTACATCCACTGCATGGCCTGTTCGGCCTGAGCCTCTGTCATCACCGCCTCCTTTTTCCAACGATCATAACACAAAACACCCCGCCGCGAGGGCGGGGGCAGCGCCGGCAGAAAGACAAAATTCCTTCGGGGAAGTGAAATTAAAACGCCGGGTCGCTGAGATTGAGCGCCTCTTTGATGCGCCGGATCACGTCGTCCATGTCTTTGTGGAAGTCGGGGTCAGGGCGGACAGGCCGCCCGGTGCGGTAAACCAGCGGGCGCAGCGAAGGTGGCAGGCGGTTTTCGTCCGGCATCCGGTCGCGCCGCTGCACCCAGATGGGGATGACCGGGATATTGGCCTCGAAAGCGGTTTCGATCTCCAGCCGCACGTAATCGTCTTTTTTAAGGTTGTTCAGGCTGCGGAGGTAGCGGGTGCTGTCCCAGCTTTTGCCCATGATGACCAGCAGCAGGTCGCAGGCAGCCACCTCGCGTTTTAACACCTCGCGGAAGTCCTGGGCGTCCGGCATACTTTCCAGGTCGCGGAAGATGCTTTCCTGGCCGAAGGCCGCTTGCAGTCGGTCGTAGATGCGCCCGCATACATCCTCACTGTCGTCGCGCCGGTAGCTGATGAACACGCTCAGATCGGGGTACGGCGGGGCGGCAGGATCAAAAATCCGCACCTCGCCAAACAGCTTCAGGTTCTTCCGAAGCAAGTCCAGCGCGGCGCGTTTGTTGTTTTGCGAAATCGTCAGTGTGACCTGAACGTTACCGCTTGCCGCCATTCTTAACCTTGATGTCGCGGATGCCGATGCGCTTCAGCCGGTTGATGATGTCCATCACTTTGTCGGTGTCGGCCTTGTCCTGCACTTCCAGGGTTACCGTCACGTCCGGCTCCATCTCGACCGGTTGGGTATCCTGTTCCTGCTCCTCGGCGCGCGGCTGGCCGGTATGGATTAGCTCCACCAGCCGGCGCAGGTTGAGGTCGAAGTCCTCGGTTAGGTCAACCCACTGTATATCGCGCAGGCGCGAAGGCACGTCGTCGCTGTCCACCTCGCGCACGCGGGCCACCACCAGCGGCTTGTTGTGCGCCAGGAAGTGGCGGTATTCGCTGGCCGCCGAGGGAGACTTGATCGAAGCGGGCGACAGCAGAAAAACGCCGCAGGAAGCCTTTTCGACGGCCTGCTCCACCGCGTCGCGCCAATTCTGGCCGGGCGGCGCGTCCATGCTGTCCAGCCAGGCGCTGATGCCGGCGCCCTTCAGCGCGTGGTAGACCTTCTCCGCGACCGGTTTATCCTGGGCGGCATGACTGATGAACACCGTCGTCGCCATGTCGAGATTCCTGTAAACCAACTTTCATTACCCTCATTATGCGCGATTGTCACCCGTTTGGCAATGTTGAGGCGGGAAAACGCCCTGTCCAGCAGCAGTGGAATTAAATATCTCTCGATTTTGTTACCTGGGAATGGTTTAAGGATTGTTACGTCCTTCACCAGTTTACAATCAAGGAGGATACTGTAATCGCCATTTCGAGAAGTTTGTTTTATGACTATTCCAGATGACCTGCGTGAACAACTCCGCGCTTGCAGCAAGGACGAGGCGGCCTTCCGCCGGCTTGTAATGCTGTTTGAGCAGGCACAAACAACCGGCAGCCAGGGCGGCCATCACGGGATGCTGTTCTCAGAGCGTGATGTCATCGAGGCCAGCCTGGAACGCGAAAAACTGCGAGTCGCACTCCAAAAAGTGCGCGAGTTAAACGACCTCAAAACCCGCATGATGGCGCGCATTTCCCACGAGTTTCGCACGCTGCTGGCGATCATCCTCACTTCCAGCGAGATGCTCGACCGCTACCACGACCGTCTGTCGCCGGACGACCGCCGCAACCGCGCGCGGTTTATTCGGCAGCAGGTGTTTCGCTTCACGGAGATGCTTAATGATATTGCGCTGGCCCTGCGGGATGAGCCGTTAGAGCCAAAGTACGTTTCCGTGAACCTGGAACAGTTGTGCCGAACGGCCATAGACCGCATAAACCAGGCCACCGGCTCGTGCCATCATCTGCGGCTGGCGGTGGAGGGCGAGGTGCAAAATGTGACCGCCGACCCCGACCTGATGAGCATCATTGTCACGCACCTGCTTTCCAACGCCGTCAAATATTCGCCCGCCGGCACAACCGTTCATCTGGCGCTCTCCGGCATGAACAACCATATCCGCCTCAGCGTCCGGGATGAGGGCATCGGCATTCCCCCTGGCGAGCAGACGCGCGTTTTTGAATCCTTCTACCGGGGCAGCAACGCCGGGGAAACCGCCGGCGTCGGTCTGGGTTTAAACCTGGTCAGCCAGGCAGTGGCGGCTCTCGGCGGCCAGGTCGCCCTGCAAAGCGCCCCCCACAAGGGGACGACTTTCACCGTCACGCTGAAAAAACGCGAAGCGGCGAAAAAAGCGGACACATAGGGCAAACGCGATTCTGTGTATCGCCATTCACAAATAATGCCATTGGGCATAGAATCCTACCGGTCACAATAGGTCATTTAAGCCAAGTATCTATCCGTAAACCCCTTGATCTGATAGCAGAACAGTGGGCTTAAGCCCACTGTCTGGTGGGTTTACGGATAAACTCTAAACATAAATACGGTTCTGTTTCGTCGCGGGACCAAAATATCTTCGGCTGCGGTTTTTATATTGGCGATACTTTGGCTTCACGGATAACATAACCCCGCTGGCAGATATGGGAGGGTGGAATGACACTGCGTGAACGTATCTTTCGCGCACCGTCCCGCGATGGCGTCTTGTTTAGCAGCAGCGATGTTATTGTGCTGCTTATCATCGCTGTCGTCATTTATCTGGGGGCGCAGCTTGCCGTAGGCTCGCCCGAAGTCGTTCAGGGGCCGAATATTAATCTCGATCCGGCGGCGCTGCCGTATTATGCGCTGCTGTCCATCGGGCGGATGCTGGCGGCTTATATCCTGTCGCTGGCTTTTTCGATTTTTTACGGTTATGCGGCCGCTCGCAGCAAACGCGCCGAACGCTGGCTGATGCCGCTGCTGGACATCCTGCAATCGGTGCCGATTCTGTCGTTTTTGCCGGTCGTGCTGTTAAGCCTGACCGCCATTCTGCCGCAAGGGGTGGCGGTCTAAATCGCCGCCATTGTGCTGATTTTTACCAGCCAGGTGTGGAATCTGACGTTCAGTTTTTACCAATCGCTGCGAACCATCCCGGTCGAATATCGAGAGGCGGCGGCGGTGTTTCGTTTTAGCCGCTGGCTGCGCTTTAAGCAGGTGGAACTGCCGTTTGCTTCGATGGGGCTGATCTGGAACAGCGTCATGTCCTGGGGGGGCGGCTGGTTCTTTTTGATGGCGGCGGAAATTTTCACCCTGGGCGAGCGCGACTTTCGTCTGCCAGGACTGGGCGCGTATCTCCAGACTGCCGCCAGCCAGGGGGATACTTCGGCGCTCCTGATCGGCATCGGCACGTTGATTGCTATTATTGTACTGCTCGACCAGCTGGTGTGGCAGCCGCTGCTGGCCTGGGCTGAACAGTTTAAAGTGTCGCAGGTGTCGGACGATAACCCGACCACCTCCTGGTTTTTGAACAGTCTGCGCTGGTCGGGGCTGGCGAACTGGGGCAGCCGGCGGATTTTCGGGCCGCTCAACCGCCGCTTAAATCGTCTGCTGAACCGTCCGCCGGCGGAAGTATCCGGCCTTGAACCGGCGGAAAACGGCAAACGTTCGCTGCTGGGCTGGCTCGTCCTGATACTGGTCGCCCTGGGAATCGGTTATGGTCTGGTTCAGGCGCTCGGCCTGCTGCTGACGCTGCCGGCTGCCGCCTGGGGCGACATCCTGATCGGCGCGCTGGCAACGCTGCTGCGGGTGGTAGCGGCGGTTTGCATCGCGCTGGCCTGGACGATACCGATCGGCGTTTTGATCGGCACCAACCCGCGCGCCGCCGCCGTTTTGCAGCCGGTGGTGCAGATCGCCGCGTCCATCCCAGCGACGGCGCTGTTCCCGGTGCTGCTGCTGGGGCTGCTGGCGATTCCGGCAGGGGCGAACATCGCGGCGGTGCTGCTGATGCTGTTGGGGACGCAGTGGTATCTGCTGTTTAACGTCATCGCCGGGGCTTCGGCGATTCCGCAGGATTTACTTTATACCAGCGACCTGCTGCACCTGAAGGGGTGGAAACGCTGGCGGACGCTGATCCTGCCCGCCCTGTTCCCTTATATCATCACCGGGCTGATTACCTCCAGCGGGGGGGCCTGGAACGCCAGCATCGTGGCTGAGTTCACGGAATTTGGCGGCGAAATCAGCCGCGTTACCGGGTTGGGTGCGCTGATTACATCGGCGACCGCCGGCGGCGATTATGCCCTGCTGCTGGCCTCCACGCTGACGATGATCGTGCTGGTGGTAACGATTAACCGCCTGGTATGGCGGCGTTTATACCGCGTTGCCGAATATCGCTACCGTATGGATCAGTAGGAGTACAGGAGGCGAACATGGAAGACGGCGTGCTGCTGCATGTGGATGGCGTGACGAAGGTTTTCGGGCGCGGCGACCGGCAGTTTACGGCGGTCAAAGAAATACATCTGTCAATTCGCGAAGGCGAATTCGTGGCCCTGCTGGGGCCGTCGGGCTGTGGCAAAAGTACGCTGCTGCGGATGATTACCGGCCTGATCGCGCCTTCCCAGGGAACTGTATATTACCGGGGTAAGCCTGTGCGGGGCATCAACCCGTATTCGACGATGGTTTTCCAGACCTTCGCGCTTTATCCCTGGTTGAGCGTGCTGGATAACGTGGCGCTGGCGCTGGAGGCGCGCGGTGTGGTGTCGGACGAACGTTTTGAACGCGCCGAAAAACTGGTTGATCTGGTGGGGCTGGACGGCTTCGAGAGCGCCTACCCGCGCGAGCTTTCCGGCGGGATGCGCCAGAAAGTTGGTTTTGCCCGCGCGCTGGCCGTCGAGCCGGAGCTGCTGTGCCTGGATGAGCCGTTTAGCGCGCTGGATGTGCTGAGCGCCGAGGCGCTGCGCGGCGAATTGATGGAACTGTGGACAGGCAGGCTGCTGCCCGCCAAAGCCATCCTGATGGTCAGCCACAACATTGAAGAAGCGATTTCGATGGCAGACCGGATTATCGTCATGGGTAAAGAGCCGGGGCATATCGTGACGGAATTCGCCGTTGATCTGCCGCACCCGCGCACCCGTAAAGAAGCCGGCTTTGAGGCGCTGATTGACCGCATCTACGGCGCGATTGCCGGACGCACCGAACCGGAGATGAAAGAAGTCGGCACAGCGCCGGGGACGCCGGGGCTGACCCGCATCCTGCCGCGCTCGTCGGTTAACGCGCTGGCCGGCCTGCTCGAACACATCAGCCCGTTCCACAAAGGGTACGATATTTACAAGCTGGAAGACGAACTGGGTGTCGAGATGCACGACCTGGTACAGACGATTGAGATGGCGGAAATGTTGGGTTTTGCAACGGTTAACGTCGGCGACATCCAGATTACACCGCTGGGGCAGGCTTTCGCGGAAGCCTCGATTCTGATGCGAAAAGAGCTGTTCGCCCAGCGCGCCCGCCGTTTGCCGATGATCCAGTGGATGATGCAGATGTTGAATGCATCGCCCGAACGGCATCTGCCCTGGAAGGTCTTTTATACCGCGCTGCTGCCGGAGTTCCCCGATGAAATGGCCGAACGCCAGCTTGACATAGCCATTGACTGGGGGCGTTACGCCGAACTGATTGACTACGACGACAGCGATGAAATGGTCACTCTGGAAGTATCCAACGGCAAAACCGCTGCCGTTAATGACCGCCCGCCTGCATAACACTGCCCGTACAACAGAAAAAGGCGGGCAGCCAACCGGCTGCTCGCCTCGCGCCGACCGTTCGCGGGCCGGTAGATAGCCAGGATGCCGCCAACTTTAGAACGGAATGTCGTCCATTTTGTCCGGTGGGGCAAAGTCCTCATAACCGCCCTCGCTGCCGCCTTCGCGGTCGGCGCGGCTGCCCAGGAACTGCACGTCGCGGGCGGTCAGTTCCAGCGTGGCCGCCGGCTGCCCGTCCTGCCCCTGGTAGGCCGAGGCGCTGACCGTCCCCGTGACCAGGATTTGCATACCCTTCTTCACGTAGGTGTTGCAGGTTTCGGCCAGCCCGCGCCACGCGCTGACACGATACCAGGTGGTTTTTTCCTTCCGTTCGTTGGTCTGGCGATCCGTCCACCGTTCGGTGACGGCCACCGAAAACGAACAAACCGCTACGCCGCTGCCGGTATAGCGCATTTCGGGGTCGCGCCCGACGTTGCCAACGATTACTGTGTATGCATAACCCGCCATAACACCTCGCTCCTTGTGCTTATCCCTATCATAACACGGGCCGGAAAGTTTTGTTTTAGAACATCTATTCTACCGCAAAAACGCCCGATATACCAGGGTGCTTTTACGCCGGGGGGGCAATTGCATATCATGTCAGGTTCGGAGCTATAAAGGGTTA